>NZ_JBFAIM010000021.1:0-27976 GCF_040654715.1 Nonomuraea sp. NPDC050643
GTGGCGAACTGGGAGACGCCGCCGCCGACGTCGTTGACGAACCGGTTGTTGAGGATCATCGGCGCCTCCACGAAGCCGCGCGCCCGGTCGCGCTTGCCGACGACCTCGTTGAGGGAGAACGTCTCGCCGGGTTTGACCACGTAGCCGTCCACGATGTCGGCGATGCGGTGGATGTTGGTCACGCGCGGCGCGCAGCAGGGGTGACGGGTGGTGAAGGAGCTGACCTTCTCCTTGACGCCGAGCCGCCCGGCCTGCGCGGTCGTCACCCTCGGCCGTGCCTCGGCCAGCGGCACGGCCACGCTGCGCCGGCCCTCGGCCAGGGCCGTGGAGACGGCCGTGCCGAGGGCCTCGGCGTCGATGCCGCGGCCCGGCCGGTCGGGGACGATCCGGGGCCGTCCCTTCACGATCGTGAACGAGGCGTCGCTGGGGCGCCGGCCCGCGGCGACGAGGCGCTTGTCCAGGCCGGGTACGAGTCTCGCGCCGTCGAACGTCGGCCGGAGCCCGCCGGCGCCGTCGGCGACCCAGCGCAGCCCCGCCGCCACCTCGGGGCCGGACAGCCTGACCTTCCTGGCGCCGTTGCTCAGGGTGAGCGGGCCGCCCACGGCGGTGCGGGCGAGGGTGGCCGTGACGCGCCGCACCTCGGCCGCCGACGTCGCGGCCGGCTGCCGGCGGGTGGGCAGGGTGATCGAGGTACGGCCCTGGAGCACGGCCTGTCGCAGGGCCGCCGCCGCGCCGTCCCGGTCGAGGGCGCGGCCGGGCCGGGGCAGGATCGGGCGCGGCCGGACACCCGAGTAGCGCACGCCGCCTTCACGGGGCTCGGCGTTGACGGCCTCGCCGAGCGCGGCGCTCAGGCGTGCCTCGTCGAGTGTGATGCGGGGGAGCACCTCGCGCCGTCCGCCGCCGAACAGCGAGCGCAGTACGCCGGCCGGGGTGCTCGTGCCCTCGAGCGCCGCCCCGACGGTGGCCGCGACGTCCACGCCGACGCCGAGCTCCGACGGCGCGCGCCGCAGGGTCCGGCCGCCCGCCGAGACGGTCAGCGGGCGGCCGAGTTCGCGCTCCAGCCGCGTGCGGGCCTGCTCCTCGGACAGGCCGCCGACGTTCACACCGGCGACCCAGGTGTCCCAGGGCACTTCACCGGCCAGCGCGATCGCGGGTACGGCGTAGGCCAGAAGCGCCAGCGCGCCTCCGGCCGCCACCATCACCGTGACCCGGCGCCGGCGTGCTGCCTCGTGCATGCCGCTCTCCAGGTGCTCAGGTCCTCTCGCACAGAGATACGGCTGCCGGGGCGCCATCGATCACCGATCGCCCGTCCGGTCTAGTCGCTGCCGGTGACGAAGCTCTGGATGGCGACCACGGCCCCGCCGCGGGCCCATTCGCGGAAGTCGTCGGCCTCGATCACCACGTCGACCGAGCCGGGCACGTCGCGCCGGTTCGCGGTCAGGGCCCGGTCCAGGTCGTCCTTGGCGAGGCGGGCCAGCTCCACGCCCTCGCCCGCCAGGACGACCGTCTTGACCGTGGAGATCGTCGCGACGTGCGCGATGAGCCGGCCGAGCGCGTTCGCGGCCTCACGGACCACGCCGAGGCACACCCTGTCGCCCGCCGCGGCCAGCCGCATGACCTCCTCGTACGTCACCGGCCGCCGCAGCCCCTGCCCGGCGCAGGTCTCGACGGCCCAGCTCGACAGGTACGACGCCGCGCACCCGCGGTGCCCCTCCGGGCACATCGGCCCGCCCGGGTGCAGCACCAGATGGGCGAACATGCCATGGTCCGCCTCGGTCGCGGCCACCAGGTGGTCGTGCACGATGAGGGCGTAACCGATCCCCGCGCCGATCGTGACCAGCGCGAAGTCGCGCAGCCCGCGCCCCGGCCCGAACCAGTGGTGCTGGTGGGCCAGCGCCGCCACGTCGTTCTCGACCACGCACGGCACGCCCAGCGCCCGCTCCATCAGCGGCTTGAGCTCCACCTGCCGCCAGCCCAGGAACGGCGCGTCGACCAGCCGCTCGCCGCCCACCTGCGCCGAGGCGCGGGCGTTGCCGCCGATCGTGACGCCCGCGCCCACCGGCGCGCCCGCCCCGCCCGACAGCTCGCCGAGCAGATCCCGGGCCTGCCGGCACACCGCGTCGGGGCTGTGGTCGCCGATCGGGACGTCGCGGGCCGCGATGATTCCGGCGCGCAGGTCGGTGACGACGGCGTGCACGCGGTCCGCGGTCAGCTTGAGCCCCAGGAAGCGGTGCTCGCCGGCCGCCACGTCGAGGGGACGCGTCGGGCGGCCGTTGACCGGGTCGTGCACCACGTCACCCTCGACGAGGAGCCCGGCGTCGACCATCGGCTTGGTCAGCCGCGTCAGGCTGCCGGTCGACAGGTGCAGGGTCTTGGCCAGCGCCGTCCGGGACTGCGGGCCATGGATGATCAGCTCCTTGACGATGGAGCGCGCGGCGTCGGGTAGGGCGTCCCACATGCCGCCCCATCTTGGGGGCCCAACCGTCATCAACGCCAGCCTTCCTCTCTTGGTTTTGCGGCAAAGCTAACATGACGATCCGGTATCGGGCGTCGCACATAACATTCCTGAAATCTCTGCACAAGTAGTGACATGGGCCTCACGTGTTCCCTAAGTTGGCTTTCCTGCAAAGCCAACTTTGCTTTGTGTGGAAGGAGACGCGGGATGCGTATCAAAGGGGTCTCCGGCACGGTCGTGGCACTGGGCACGGCCGTTCTCCTGGCCGCCTGCTCGTCGGGCACGAACGAGAGCGCCGCCACGCAGGCGGCCGGCACCGGCCCGGTCACCCTGCGGCACTGGTGCTGGGGCGCGGGCCAGAAGGCCAAGGTCGAGGCGTTCAACAAGGCCCATCCAGACATCCAGGTCGAACACACCGACGCCGGCGGCGGCACCGACACGGCGACCAAACTGCTCACCGCCGGCCGGGCCGGCAACGCTCCCGACACCACCTGCCTGGAGTACCAGACGCTGCCCGCCATGATCGTGGCCGGCGCGCTGGCCGACATCTCCGCCCACACCGCCTCCGTCAAGGACGCCTTCAGCCCCGAGGTGTGGTCGCTGACCAGCTTCGACGGCGCCGTCTACGGCGTCCCGCAGGACGTCGGGCCGATGGTGCTGGTCTACAACCGGAAACGGTTCGACGAGCTGAAGATCGAGCCGCCCGCCACCTGGGCGGACTTCGCCGAGGTGGCCGCGGACGTGCGGAAGAAGGACCCCGAGGCGTACCTGGCCACGTTCGCCCCCGCCGAGTTCGGCAACTTCGCCGGGCTGGCCCAGCAGGCGGGCGCGTCCTGGTGGAAGGTCCAGGACACCACCTGGACCGTGGGCATCGCCGACGCGCCCTCGCTGCGGGTGGCCGGGTTCTGGCAGGGGCTCGTCGACAAGGGCCTGGTCAAGGCCGAGCCGCTGCTCACCCCCGAGTGGAACAACCAGCTCAACAAGGGCAAGATCCTTAGCTGGCCGAGCGCCCTGTGGGGGCCCGGCGTGCTGTACGGGATCGCCGAGAAGCAGGCCGGCGACTGGGCCATCGCGCCGCTGCCGCAGTGGACCGAGGGCGACGACCGGGTGGCCTTCCAGGGCGGCAGCGCCATCGCCGTCACCAAGAACTCCAAGCACGCGAAGGCCGCGGCCACGTTCGCCATGTGGATGAACACCGAGAAGGCGGCCTACGACATCCAGATCGCCGAGGGCGAGTATCCCGCCTCGAAGGCCGGCCAGCAGGCCACGAGCGCCAGCGAGCCGCCCAAGCTGGTGGCCGGGCAGAAGGACTACTGGGACGTCGCCACCAAGGCCGCCCAGAGCACGATCCCGCACCTGAGCTGGGGGCCGAACGTCAGCACCGCCCAGAGCGCCTTCCAGGACGCCATGGCCGCCGCCATCCGGGACAAGACGCCGCTGTCGGCGGCGCTGGACAGGACGCAGCAGGTCGTGGTGGACGACATGAAGGCCACGGGCTTCAAGGTCGCCGGCCCGTGACCGCCACCGGCGGCGCCCGCCGCGGCTCGCGGGCGCCGTACCTGTTCGTCGCGCCGGCCGTGCTGCTGTTCCTGGCATTCCTGGCGATCCCCATCGTCTACGCCGTCTACCTCAGCGCCCGCGGGCTGCGGCTGACCGGCGGCGGCATCTTCGGCACACGCCAGGAGGTCTTCGTCGGCCTCGACAACTACGCCAAGACGCTGACCGACCCCGAGTTCCTGGCCGGCTTCGGCCGGCTCGCGCTCTACGGGCTGATCAGCGTGCCCCTGACGCTGGGCCTGGCCCTGCTGTTCGCGCTGCTGCTCGACCACGCGGGCTCGCGCGCCCGCCGGTTCTCGCGTACGGCGATCTTCCTGCCGTACGCCATCCCGGGGGTCACGGCCTCGCTCCTGTGGGGCTTCATGTACCTGCCGTCGACCAGCCCCTTCAACCATGTGACCCGCGAACTCGGCCTCGGCGAGATCCCCTTCCTGGGCGCGGGCGGCATCTACCCGTCGCTGGCCAACATCGCGGTGTGGGGCGGCGTCGGCTTCAACATGATCATCATCTTCACGTCGCTCCGCGGCATCCCCTCCGAGCTGTACGACGCCGCCCGCATCGACGGCGCCTCGGAGTGGCAGATCGCCTGGCGTGTCAAGATCCCGCTGGTGGCGCCCGCCCTCGTGCTGACCGGCCTGTTCGCGCTGATCGGCACCCTCCAGGTGTACGGCGAGCCGACCACGCTGAGCCCGATGACCACGGAGATCTCGCAGTCGTGGGTGCCGCTGATGCAGATCTACCGCGACGGCTTCATCCGCGACGACCTGCCGCTGGCCGCCGCCGCGTCGGTCATCCTGGCCGCGGGCACCCTGGCCGTCTCGGTCGTACTGCTCAAGATCACCCAGAGGCGGGCGTTCGGGGGGATGCGATGAGGGCTCACGCGCTGCCGCACCAGCGGGCCAGGATCCTGCCCACCCTCGTCCTGCTCGTCGGCGCCCTCTACTGCCTGGTGCCCGTGGCCTGGGTGATCGTGGCCGCGACCAAGTCGAGCGCCGAGCTGTTCTCGACGTTCACCTTCACCCCGGGGACGGGCCTGCTGGACAACCTGCGCGACCTGTTCACCTACGGCGACGGCCAGTTCGTCCGCTGGGCCGGCAACAGCGCCCTGTACGCCGTCGCGGGCTCCCTCGCCTCCACCCTGATCTCGACGCTGGCGGGCTACGCCATGGCCAAGTACGACTTCCGCGGCCGGGGCGTGCTGTTCTACGCGATCCTGGCCGGGGTGCTCGTGCCCGGCATGACGCTGGCGATCCCGCAGTACCTGATCATGTCGGAGACGAACCTGGTGGGCGGCTACGGGTCGGTCCTGCTGCCGAACCTCATCTCACCGTTCGGCATCTACCTGGCCCGGGTCTACGCCATGGCCTCGGTCCCGGACGCCACGCTGGAGGCGGCCAGGATCGACGGGGCCAGCGAATATCGCATCTTCGGCGCCATCGGGCTGCCCATGATGGTCCCCGGCATGGTGACGATCTTCATGCTGCACTTCGTGGGGACCTGGAACAACTTCCTGCTGCCGTACATCATGCTGTCGGACGAGTCCAAGTTCCCGATCACCGTCGGCCTCTACACGCTGCTGTCCAAGGGCTCCTCCGAGCCCGCCATGTACGGCCTGGCCATCGTGGGCGCGGCCGTGTCGGTGATCCCGCTCGTCGCCCTGCTGCTGTTCCTGCAGCGCTTCTGGCGGCTGGACCTGCTCAGCGGCGGGCTGAAGGGATAATTCAGGTGGATCGGGCCGATGAGTTCCGCGGCTCCCGCAGGTCTACCTCACAGTCCCTTCGAAGAGGAGCGAGCACATGACGACCCACACCCTTGAGGTGCCCGGCGCGATCCTGCACTACGACGTGCGAGAGGTCGAGGGGAGCACCGCGCCGGTCCTGCTGCTGATCGGCTCGCCGATGGACGCCACCGGGTTCGCGGGGCTGGTCAAGAGGATCCAGGACCGTACGGTGGTGACCTACGACCCGCGCGGCAGCGGGCGGAGCGAGCGGGCCGACGGCGCCGGCGAGTCCACTCCCGACCTGCACGCCGACGACCTGCACCGGCTGATCGCCGCGCTCGGCGTGGGGCCGGTCGACATCCTGGCCAGCAGCGGGGGCGCCGTCAACGGGCTCGCGCTGGTCGCCCGGCATCCGGAGCAGGTCCGCACCCTCGTGGCCCACGAGCCGCCCGCCGCCCAGGTCCTGCCGGACCGCGAGCAGGCGCTGGCCGCCGTCGTGGACATCCGCCGCACATACGAGCGGGCCGGGTTCGGGGCGGCGATGGCGAAGTTCATCGCGGTCACCAGCCTGTGCGGCGAGGTCCCCGCCGACTTCGCCGACCTGCCCGTGCAGAGCCCGGCCGAGTTCGGGATGCCGACGGAGGACGACGGGTCCCGCGACGACGTGCTGTTCGGGCAGAACCTCATCACCTGCACGCACTACGAGCACGACTTCGACGCCCTGCGCGCGGCCTCGACCCGCATCGTCCTCGCGGTCGGCGCCGAGTCGGAGGGGGAGATGGCCCACCGCGGAGGCGTCGCGGTCGCCGAACGGCTCGGCACGAAGCCCGTGACCTTCCCCAGCCACCACGGCGGGTTCATGGAGGGCGAGTTCGGCATGAAGGGCGACCCCGACGGCTTCGCCGCCAAGCTGCGCGAGGTGCTGAGCGCGTAGGCGCGTTCCGCCGGGCCCAGGCATGACGATCGTGATCGCCGGCTACGACGACGCCTGGCCGCGCAGATTCGCGCGGCCGGGCGCCGAGCACGGGGACGATCGGCGGCGATACGTCGAGGAGAAGGCCGGCATCGTGTGGGCCGTCATCCGGTGGGTCGACGACTGGGGTCGCACTTGTCATACGACTTACGGCTTCGTACGATGACTTATGAATCTGCCGCCGACCTTCTGGGATCCCCATGGACCGCATCCGCCACGTCGCCCTCTCCTCCGTCACGCTTCCGCTCGACGTCCCCGTCAGCGACGCCAAGGTCCTCACCGGCCGGCAGAAGCCGATGACCGAGATCGTCTTCCTGTTCGCCGAGATCACCACCGACGACGGCCACGGCGGCACCGGCTTCAGCTACTCCAAGCGGGCGGGCGGCCCCGCCCAGTACGCGCACGCCAAGGAGGTCGGCGCGAACCTGCTCGGCCAGGACCCCTCCGACATCGGCAAGGTCTACGAGAGCCTGCTGTGGGCCGGCGCGTCGGTCGGCCGGTCGGGCGTCGCCACGCAGGCGCTGGCCGCGATCGACATCGCCCTGTGGGACCTCAAGGCGAAGCGGGCGGGGCTGCCGCTGGCCAAGCTGCTCGGCGCCTACCGCGACTCGGTCCGGACCTACAACACCTCGGGCGGCTTCCTGCACGCGCCGATCGAGGAGGTCAAGGAGCGGGCGGCGAAGTCGTTGGCGGACGGCATCGGGGGGATCAAGATCAAGGTCGGGCAGCCCGACATGAAGGAGGATCTGCGGCGGCTGGCGGCGGTGCGGGAGCACGTCGGGGATGACACGCCGTTGATGGTGGACGCCAACCAGCAGTGGGACCGGGCGTCGGCGTTGCGGTTCGGCCGGGCGGTGGAGGATCTGGGGCTGGTCTGGATCGAGGAGCCGCTGGACGCGTACGATGCCGAAGGGCACGCCCGGCTCGCCGCCGCGCTCGACACCCCCATCGCCACCGGCGAGATGCTCTCCAGCGTCGCCGAGCACGTCCGCCTCATCGAGGCCCGCGCCGCCGACATCATCCAGCCGGACGCCCCGCGCGTCGGCGGCATCACCCCCTTCCTGCGGCTGGCCGCCCTCGCCGACCACGCCGGGCTGCAGCTCGCCCCCCACTTCGCCATGGAGATCCACCTCCACCTGGCCGCCGCCTACCCGCGCGAGCCCTGGGTCGAGCACTTCGAGTGGCTCAACCCGCTGTTCAACGAGCGGCTCGAGACGCGCGACGGCCGCATGCTCGTCCCCGACCGCCCCGGCCTCGGCTTCACGCTCAGCGACCAGTGCCGTAAGTGGGTCGTCGACAGCGTCGAGTTCGGGAAGGCATGAGCGTGACCGACCGCATCACGTCCGTACGGCTCGGCCACTACGCCGTCCCGCTCGCCGTCGCCGTCAGCGACGCCAAGGTGGCCACCGGGCGGCAGCGCCCCCTCACCCACATCGACGTCCTGACCTGCGAGATCACCACCGCCGACGGGTCGGCCGGGCTCGGGTTCTCCTACACCACCCGGGCCGGCTGCCGGGCGCAGTTCGCGCACGCCAAGGAGGTGGCCGGCGACCTCCTGGGCGAGGACCCCTCCGACATCGGCAGGCTCTACGAGCGGCTGCTGTGGGCGGGCGCCTCGGTGGGCCGCTCCGGCGTCGCCACCCAGGCCATCGCGTCCGTGGACACCGCGCTCTGGGACCTCAAGGCGAAACGGGCCGGGCTGCCGCTGGCCAAGCTCCTGGGGGCCTACCACGACTCCGTCAAGGTCTACAACACCTCGGGCGGCTACCTCCAGGCGCCGATCGAGGAGGTCAAGGAGCGGGCGGCGAAGTCGTTGGCGGACGGCATCGGGGGGATCAAGATCAAGGTCGGGCAGCCCGACATGAAGGAGGATCTGCGGCGGCTGGCGGCGGTGCGGGAGCACGTCGGGGACGACACGCCGTTGATGGTGGACGCCAACCAGCAGTGGGACCGGGCGTCGGCGTTGCGGTTCGGCCGGGCGGTGGAGGATCTGGGGCTGGTCTGGATCGAGGAGCCGCTGGACGCGTACGATGCCGAAGGGCACGCCCGGCTCGCCGCCGCGCTCGACACCCCCATCGCCACCGGCGAGATGCTCACGAGCGTGCCCGACCTGGTCCGCCTCATCGACCTGCGCGGCGCCGACGTCCTGCAGCCCGACGTGCCCCGCGTCGGCGGCATCACCCCCTACCTCAGGGTCGCCGCGCTGGCCGACCACGCCGGCCTGCAGGTCGCGCCGCACTTCGTGATGGAGATCCACGTGCACCTGGCCGCCGCCTACCCGCGCGACTCCTGGGTCGAGCACATCGAGTGGCTCTCGCCGCTGTTCGACGAGCGGCTCACGATCGAGGACGGGCGCATGCGCGTCCCCGACCGGCCCGGACTGGGCCTCAGCCTGGCCGGCGAGGCCACCGCCTGGCGGCTCGACGACGCCGAGATCCGGTAAATTGTCGCCCGTGCCGCCAGACCACAGGCTCGACCGCGACACCGGCCGCGGGCTCGCGCACGAGCTCGTCGAGCGGCTCAAGGCCCGCATCCTCGCCGGCGAGATCGAGCCGGGCCAGAAGCTCCCGACCGAGTCCTCGCTCATCCAGGAGTTCGGCGTGAGCCGCACGGTGGTCCGCGAGGCCGTCTCGCGGCTCCAGGCCGCCGGCCTCGTCGAGACGTTCCAGGGCCGCGGCTCGTTCGTGCTGGCCCTGCCCGCCTCCACGGCCTTCTCCGTGGAGGCGTCGCGGGTCCGCACCCACCGCGACGTCCTCGACATGATCGACTTCCGGATCGGCGTCGAGTCGGAAGCGGCGGGCCTGGCCGCGGAGCGCCGCACGGAGCTGCAGCTCAAGGCCGTCGAGCGGGCCCTGGTCGATCTCGAACGCTCCGGCGAGCAGCCCGGCAGCGCCGTCGAGGCCGACTTCGAGTTCCACCTGAAGATCGCCCTCGCATCGGGCAACCGGTTCTACTCCGACCTGCTCGCCTCGCTCGGCCCAATGATGATCATGTTGCCGCGCACGCGGCTCGAGCACGTCTACACGGTCTCCAACGCCACCCACTTCACGCGGGTGACGCTCGAGCACGAGAACATCTACCGGGCCATCGCCGGCCAGGACGCCGCGGCGGCGCGGGCGGCGATGCGGCTGCACCTGTCCAACTCCCGCGCCCGCCTGCAGGCTCCCTGACCGCTACCAGCGGGCCGTGTTCGGGGTGAAGCCCGGCTCGATCGTGCGCATGTACGCGGTGTCCTCACGGCCGCGCTGGCCGCACGTGACGTACTGCTCGTGCAGGGCGGCCAGCGCGTCCTCGTCGAGCTCCACACCGAGGCCGGGACCGGACGGCACGGCCACGCCGCCGTCACGGAACTCCAGCGCGCCCGGCTTGACGACCTCCTCCGTCTTCCACGGGTAGTGGGTGTCGCAGGCGTAGGTCAGGTTCGGGGTGGCGGCCGCCAGATGGGTCATCGCGGCCAGGCTCACGCCCAGGTGCGAGTTCGAGTGCATCGACAGGCCCATCCCGAACGTCTCGCAGATGCCGCCGAGCAGCGCCGAGCGGCGCAGGCCGCCCCACAGATGGTGGTCCGACAGGACGACCTGGACGGCGTCGGCCGCGACGGCCGGCTTGAGGTGCTCGAAGGAGATGACGCACATGTTCGTGGCCAGGGGCAGATCGGTGTGCCTGGCGACCTCGGCCATGCCCTCGATGCCGGGCGTGGGGTCCTCCAGGTACTCCAGCACGCCCGACAGCCGGCCGGCCACCTCGACGGAGGTCTCCACCGTCCAGGCGCCGTTGGGGTCGATGCGCAGCGCGTGCCCGGGGAAGGCGGCGGCCAGGGCCTCGACGGTCTCCATCTCGTGGCGGGGGTCGTACACGCCGCCCTTGAGCTTGATGGCGGTGAAGCCGTACTCCGAGACCATCCGCTGCGCCTGGGCGACCATCTGCTCGGGCGTGCGGCCCTCGCCCCAGGAGTCCTCGCCGAGGCCGGGGTGGCCGGCCCACTTGTAGAACAGGTACGCCGAATACGGCACCCGGTCCCGTACGGCGCCGCCGAGCAGGTCGCTCACCGGCCGCCCCAGCTCCTTGCCCTGCAGGTCGAGCAGCGCCACCTCGAAGGGCGCCACCACGGTGTCCACGGCGCTGGAGACCTCCAGCATGCCGCCGAAGCTCGCCCCGGCCCCGCCCGTGGACGCGCCGAGCACCTCCACCACGACCCGGCGCAGGCCGTTGACGTCGAACACGTCCGTGCCCGGCAGAGCGGCGGCGACCGCTCCCAGCCGTTCGAGGTGGGCCAGGTCGGCGTACGTCTCGCCCAGCCCCACCAGCCCGGAGTCCGTGTGCACCTGGACGATCGCGCGCAGCACGTACGGCTGGTGCACGCCGACCACGTTGAGCAGGGGTGGATCGCGGAAGGCCACCGGAGTGACCGAGACCCGGCTGACCCGGCTGACCCGGCCCCCGGTCAACGGGCCGCCTTCACCGAGAGCACCGGCACGCTCGCCTCCATGAGGATGCGCTGCGCCTCGCTGCCCAGGATGAACTTGCCCACCAGCGAGCGGTGCCGCAGCCCGATGACGATGAGCGTGCCACCGGTCTCCGCGATGAGCTGCTCGAACGTCTCGGGCAGGTCGTCGTCGTGGAGCGGCTGGCGTACCTCGGCCTCGACGCCGGCCGCCCGGGCCCGCGCCAGCAGCGCGTCGCCGGCGTCGTCGTCGATCTTGTGCTCGTCGACGGGGGCGCCGCGGCGCGGGGAGTTCACGATGATCACGCGCTCTCCGCGCAGGGCGCCCTCGCGCAGGCCCGCGTCCACGGCGGCCTCGCCCTCGGGCGTCGGCAGGTAACCGACGAGGATGGTCATGAGGTCAGCTCCTTGGTGCGGCGAGGCAGTGCCTTGCGGATCAGTGGCCAGGCCGCGACGATCACGACCAGGGCGAACACGGTCCCCGAGATGGGACGGGAGAAGAAGCCGGTGGGGTCGCCGCCGAAGATGAGCAGCGACTGCCGCGCCGAGTTCTCGATCATCGAGCCCAGCACGAACGCCAGCACCAGCGGCCCCGGCTCGAAGCCGAACTTCTTCATCAGGTAGCCCAGCAGGCCGAACACGATGACCAGGAAGATGTCGTACACCTGGTTGTTCACCGTGTACGCGCCCAGCAGCGTGATGAGCACCGTGATCGGGGCCAGGATGGCCGGGCGGATCCGCAGGATCTTCACGAACACGCCCACCATCGGGATGCTCATGATCAGCAGCAGGATGTTGCCGATGTACATCGAGTTGATGACGCCCCAGAAGACGTCGGGGTGCTCGGTGACGAGCTGCGGGCCCGGCTGGATGCCCTGGATGAGCAGCGCGCCGAACATCAGCGCCATCGTCGCGTTCGCCGGGATGCCGAGCGTCAGCAGCGGGATGAACGACGACGTGGCCGCCGCGTTGTTGGCGGTCTCCGGCGCGGCCACACCCTCGATGGCGCCCTGGCCGAAGCGCTCGGGGTTCTTGGCCCGCCGCTTCTCCAGCGCGTACGCGGCCAGCGACGACAGCACCGCGCCGCCGCCGGGCAGCACGCCCAGCACGAAGCCGATGACCGAGCCGCGCCCGATCGCGCCCTTGGCCTGCCCGAGGTCCTGGCGCGAGGGCCACACGTTGCCGACCTTGGCAGGCGAGGAGACCTTGTTGTGCCGCTCCTCCAGGTTGTAGAGGATCTCGCTCAGGCCGAACAGGCCCATGGCGATCGGGATGAAGTCGATGCCCTCGGCCAGGTTCAGGCTGCCGAACGTGAAGCGCTCGGCGCCCGTGAACGTGTCGCGGCCCACGGTCGCGAGCAGCAGGCCCACGCAGGCGGCGACGATGGCCTTGAGCTTGTTGCCGTTGCCGACCGACGAGATCAGCAGCACGCCGAGGACGCCCAGGGCCGCGTACTCGGGCGGCCCGAAGTCGAGCGCGAACCCGGCCACGACCGGGGCGACCAGCGTCAGGCCGAGGATCGAGACCGTGCCGCCGATGAAGGAGCCGATGGCCGCGATGCCCAGGGCGGTGCCGGCCTTGCCCTGCCTGGCCAGCGCGAAGCCGTCGAAGACGGTCACCACCGAGGACGCCTCGCCGGGCAGGCGCAGCAGGACCGAGGTGATCGTGCCGCCGTACTGGGCGCCGTAGAAGATGCCGGCCAGCATGATGATCGCCGAGACGGGGCCGATGCCGTACGTGATCGGCAGCAGGATGGCGATCGTGGCGCCGGGGCCCAGCCCGGGAAGCACGCCGATGAGCATGCCGATGATGACGCCGATGAGGCAGTAGAGCAGGTTGGCCGGTTCGAGGACGACGCTGAAGCCGTCGAGGATCGGGGAGATGTCCATGTGACTTTCTCAGATGAGTCGCGGAAGCGGGATCTGCAGCAGCACCACGAACAGCAGGTAGAACGCCGCCACGGCGCCGATGCTGATCACGATGGAGGAGCGCCACGACTCCTTGCCCAGCCAGCGGAGCCAGACGAACATGAGGAGCAGCGAGGGGATCTCGAAGCCGATCACCGGCAGCAGCGCGGCGAGCGCGACGAGTGTCACCACGCCCACGACGGTCTGCAGGCTCGCCCGCGAGAACCGTTCGGTGTCCTGCAGGCCGCGGCCCGTGACGACGAGCACGGCGGACAGCACGACGATGACGACGCTGACGGCGAACGGCCACAGGCCGGGCCCGGGGGCGGTCAGCCGCCCGAGCCCGAGCGCGTACGATCCGACCGCGCCGAACACGCCGACGGCGAGCGCCACCAGGGCCGCGCCGATCTGCGAGATCGGGCCCGCGTGCGGTGGCCGCGCCTCTTCCAGCTCGGCCAGGAGCCGTTCGGTCTCTGCTTGCAGCCCTTCAGGCTCGGCATCACCTGGCGGCTTGGTGGGGTCGGACATGGACATGCGCACCTTTCGATCAGCCGGCCAGGCTGATGCCGAACTCGTCGAGCTGCTTCTTGTAGGTCTCGGAGTCGCTCTGCAGCGAGGTGAGGACCTCCTGCGGGGAGACCTCCATCGCGGTGAGCGAGTTCTCCTCGTTGAACTTCTTGTACTCGGGCGTCGCGAACGTCTTCTTGGCGGCGTCGAGCAGCTTGGTCTTGACGTTCTCCGGCGTGCCCTTGGGCGCGGTCAGGAATCGGTACTGCGTGACCAGGACGTCGAAGCCCTGCTCCTTGGCCGTCTTGACGTCCGGCAGGAACGGGATGCGCTTGTCGGAGAACACGGCCAGCGGCACGAGCTTGCCGGCCTTGATGTTCTCGATGGCCTCGCCGATCTGCATGGTCGAGACGTCGACCTGGTTGCCCAGCAGGGCGGTCAGGTTCGGGGCGCCGCCGTCGAACGGCACGGCCGTGGCCTCGATCCCGGCGGACTTGAACGTCAGCGCCGAGGCGAGCTGGGCGCCGGTGCCGACGCCGGTGGTGCCGTACCGGATGGCCTTGCCGGCCTTCTTCATGTCCTCGATGGAGGTGTAGCCGGACTTGGGGTTGGTCGCCATGACGTAGTCGTCGCGCGAGATGCCGGTGATGACGTCGAACGAGTCGATCTTCGTGGCCTCGGCCGGGGTCACCGTGAGCGGCGTGATGGTGAACAGCGAGGCGTTCTGGACGGCGATCTTGTAGCCGTCCGCCTTCGCCGACTGGAGCTCCTTGGCGTTGAGCGCGCCGTTGGCGCCGGGCTTGTTGAGCACCGGCGTCGAGACGCCCAGCTCCTTGCCCACGCCCTGGGCCAGCGCCCGGGTGATGAGGTCGGTCGAGCCGCCCGCCGAGGCTCCGACGCTGAACTCGATATTGCCCGACGGATACTCCCCGTCACCGCCGCCCGAGGAGGTCGTCTTGACGCCACCGCAGGCGGTCAGTGCGATCGCCGCGGCAGCGCCGAGGACACCCGCGAGGATGCGGCGGGGGGCTGTCCGAGATGCCGGCATTGACTTCTCCTTCGTGCGGGCGGCGTGGCCACCCGTGATCTGCTCTGGAGCGGAAAGGGAGTTGCGTAAGGTTACGGCAAGGTTTCCGCTCTGTAGTCTCCGGAGACTAGGGACCAGCCTCGATGCCTGTCCAGGCTCAATTCGGTATCGAGTGATACTCTTTGCGCATCATGCTAACACTCGATCAGATCCGGGCATTCGTGGCGGTCGCGGAGGAGCTGCACTTCGGTCGCGCCGCCGATCGCCTGAGCATGACCCAGCCCCCGCTCAGCCGCCACATCCAGAAGCTCGAACGCGTGGTCGGCGTGACCCTGCTGGAACGCGACAACAGACGCGTCGTCCTCACCGACGCCGGGCGCGCCTTCCTCGACGACGCCCGCCGCATGCTCTCGCTCGTCGACACCGCCGGCGACCGGGCGCGCCGGATCGCCAGCGGCGCGGCCGGCACCGTACGGCTCGGCTTCACCGCCGTCTCCGCGATCAGCATGCTCGGCCCCCTGCTCAGGCGGCTGTCCGAGCGGCTCCCCGAGATCGACGTCATCCTGCACGAGCGGGTGACCGCCGGGCAGGTGGACGGCCTGCTGCGCGGCGAGCTCGACCTCGGCCTGGCCCGCCCGCCCTTCGACATCGCCTCGCTCGACTCCCGCGTGGTCTTCCGCGAGCCGCTGCGCGCCGTGGTCCCGCTCGGCCATCCGCTGGCCGCCCTCGACCGGCCGCTCGCGCCCGACGACTTCGACGGCCTGCCGGTGATCAGCTACAACCCGGTCCAGTCGCGCTACTTCCACGAGCTCACCGTGCGCTTCCTCACCAACTCCCACCCGCGCATCGAGCAACAGGTGCACCAGATCCTCACCGCCGTGCTCCTCGTGGCGGCCGGCCGGGGGGTGGCGCTGGCGCCCGCCAGCGCCCGCTCGCTCGGCATCGACGGCATCACGTTCTGCGATCTGATCCAGGGCGGCGACCCCCTCGACGCCGAGGAGGGCGCCACCGGCGAGCCGGTCGAGCTGCACGTCATCTGGGCCAAGATCTCGACGAACCCCGCCCTCTGGCGCGTGCTGGAGCTCCTGCCCGACCTCGAAGCCGGCCGATGATGCTTCAACGGCATCGTCGGATACAGAATCGCACTTGGACAGGAATCACTCCACTTCCATAGCCTGGCGGCGTCAGACCTTACCGGCGGCGCGGGGACTTCCCACGACCGCATGTAAAGCGAGGAGCGCCCGTCATGCCGAATTACTCCCCGCAGGAGCTCGCCACGCAGCTCAAGAGCGGCCTGTTGTCCTTCCCTGTCACGCATTTCACCGACGACCTGGAGTTCGACGAGGCGCGCTACCGCGACCACCTGTCATGGCTGAGCGGATACCCCGTGGCCGGCTTGTTCGCCGCCGGGGGCACGGGTGAGGGATTCTCGCTGACCGCCGCCGAGATCGACCGCGTGGTACGCGCCGCGGTGAGCGAGGTGAACGGCAGGCTGCCGGTCGTGGCCCCGGCGACGGGCGGCACCGCCACCGCCATCGCCCAGGCCAAGGCCGCCGAGGCCGCCGGCGCCGACGGCCTGCTCCTCATGCCCCCCTACCTCACCGAGGCCGGCCAGGAGGGCCTGGTCGAGCACGTCTCCGCGGTGTGCGCCGGCACCGGGCTCGGCGTGATCGTCTACAGCCGGGCCAACGCGATCCTCAACGACCGCTCCGTGGAGGCCCTGGCCGACCGCAACGAGACCCTCATCGGGTTCAAGGACGGCGTCGGCAACATCGAGAACCTCACCCGCATCTACGCCGCCGTCGGCGACCGCCTCGCCTACATCGGCGGCCTGCCCACGGCCGAGACGTTCGCGCTGCCGCTGCTGCAGCTCGGGATGAACACCTACTCGTCGGCGATCTTCAACTTCGTCCCGCAGTACGCGCTCGACTTCTACGCCGACGTCCGGGCCCAGAACCAGGAGGCCGTCTACCGGCGCGTCAAGGAGTTCCTGGTCCCCTACCTGGACATCCGCGACCGCGTGAAGGGATACGCCGTGTCGATCATCAAGGCGGGCCTCACCGCCGTCGGCCGTCCGGCGGGCCCGGTGCGGCCGCCGCTGCAGAACCTCAAGGACGCCGAGCTCGCCGAGCTGACCGCCCTCATCAACAAGATCAGCTAAGGGGCAGTCCGTGTCTCGCACGTCGTCTCCCACGTCGTCTCCCACGTCTCCGACGATCCAGCGCGTCGAGGTCGTGCCCGTCGCCGGACACGACAGCATGCTGCTCAACCTGAGCGGCGCTCACGGGCCGTTCTTCACCCGCAACATCGTCATCACCACCGACTCCGACGGCCGCACCGGGCTGGGCGAGGTGCCCGGCGGCGAGGCCATCCGCCGGACCATCGAGGAGGCGGGCGAGCTGCTCGCGGGGCAGCCCGTGGCCCGCTACCGCACCCTGCTGCGCTCGGTGGCCGAGCGGTTCGCCGGCCGGGACGCCGGCGGCCGCGGCCTGCAGACCTTCGACCTGCGCACGACCGTGCACGCCGTCACCGGCCTCGAGTCCACCCTGCTCGACCTGCACGGCCAATACCTCGGCCTGCCCGTGGCCGAGCTGCTCGGCGAGGGTCGGCAGCGCGACCGGGTGCCGATGCTGGGCTACCTGTTCTACGTCGGCGACCCGGGCCGGACCGACCTGCCCTACCTCGTCGACGACGGCGGAGGCGACCGCTGGTCGCGGCTGCGCCGCCAGGAGGCGCTCACCCCCGACGCCATCGTCGCCCTGGCCGAGGCCGCCCGCGAGCGCTACGGCTTCACCGACTTCAAGCTCAAGGGCGGCGTGCTGGCCGGCGAGGAGGAGATCGAGGCGGTCACCGCGCTGGCCCGCCGCTTCCCCGACGCCCGCATCACGCTCGACCCCAACGGCGGCTGGCTGCTGGCCGACGCCGTCCGGCTGTGCCGGGGGCGCGGCGACGTCCTCGCCTACGCCGAGGACCCCTGCGGCGCCGAGGGCCGGTTCTCGGGACGGGAGACGATGGCCGAGTTCAGGCGGGCCACCGGGCTGCCGACCGCGACCAACATGATCGCCACGGACTGGCGGGAGATGGCGCACGCCGTACGGGCCGCCGCGGTCGACATCCCGCTCGCCGACCCGCACTTCTGGACCATGGCCGGCTCGGTGCGCGTCGCCCAGCTCTGCCACGACTTCGGGCTGACCTGGGGCTCGCACTCCAACAACCACTTCGACATCTCCCTGGCGATGTTCACGCACGTGGGGGCCGCCGCTCCGGGCGAGATCACGGCACTGGACACGCACTGGATCTGGCAGGACGGCCAGGCGCTCACCACCAAGCCGTTCCAGATCACCGACGGTGGCATCGACGTGCCCGGCACCCCCGGGCTGGGCGTGGAGCTCGACCGGGCGGCGCTGGCGCAGGCGCACGAGCTCTATCTCAGCCACGGCCTGGGCGCGCGCGACGACGCCATCGCGATGCGATTCCTGGTGCAGGGCTGGGAGTTCGACCCGAAGCGGCCCTGCCTGGTGCGCTAGAAGACCGGTCCACCCTGCGGCGCGGTCAGAACAGGGTCAGCGGTTCGTCCGGCTCCTCGATCGGCATCGGCTCGGGGAGCGGGTCGAGGCCGGGGACGAGGGCGCGTACCTCGTCGTGGAAGCGGCGGGCGAGGGCCGGGGCGGCGGTGTTGTCGGGGGTGTGGACGAACACGGTCGGCGAGCGGCCCTCGCGCAGCCACTCCGCGACCGTGCCGACCCACGGCCGCCAGCCCTCGACCGTGCGCTCCTCGGCGTCGCGGCCCAGGTAGCGGACGATCGGATGGCCCGTCAGGGCCCGGGAGCGCCGGGGCAGGCGCGGCTTCTTCATCCACGCGTCGCGCTCGGCGTCGCTGGTCGGCGGGCTCTGGAACATGACCGTGGTGTCGAACGGCACCCACTCGGCGTCGGTGACGGCCAGGACCCGTTCGAGGAGACGGGCCGACCGCTCGTCCTCGAAGAACGCGCGGTGCCGCACCTCGACCGCGAACCGGTGCCCACGGGGGAGCCCGCGCAGGAAGCCCGCCAGGACGCCCAGGTCGGCGGGGGAGAAGGAGCCGGGCAACTGCACCCAGAGGGCGTGGATCCGCGGCCCCAGCGGCTCGACCGCGTCCAGGAACGCGCGCAGGGCCTCCTCGGCGCCCTTGCCGAGACGGTGGTCGTGGGTGACCGGCTTGGGCAGCTTGACCACGAAACGGAAATCGGGGGAGGTCTGGGCCGCCCAGGACTCCACCGTGGCGCGCGACGGGGTCGCGTAGAACGTCGTGTTGCCCTCCACCGCGTCGCACCAGGTGGCGTAGGCGCGCAGGCGCTCACCGGAAGGAAGGTGTCCCGGCACCAAGCGCCCCTGCCAGCGCGCGTGAGCCCACATCGCACATCCCACGTGAAGCCGCATGAAGACGACGCTACCGAAGATCACCGGCAGGAGGCACCGTAAGGTGGCCTCATGGGCATGGTCGGGACGGTCGGGCTGGTGCTGCACCCCCAGCGCGACTCCAAGAAGGCGATCGACACCATCCTGCGCTGGGCCGCGGAGAAGGGCGTCACCGTGCTCGGCCTGCCCGAGGAGGTAGGGCGCATCGACTGCACGGCCGTCGCCGTCGACGCCGCCGCCCTCGTGGAACGGGCCGACCTGGTGGTGGGGCTCGGCGGCGACGGCACGATGCTGCGCACGATGCGGCTGCTCGCCGGCCGGCCCACGCCGATCCTGGGGGTGAACCTGGGGCGGCTGGGGTTCCTGGCGGAGATCGACGTGGACGAGCTGGCCCGGACGTTGTCGGCCATCGACGCGCACTCGTACACGATCGAGCCGCGCATGGCCGTCCGCGGCTCGGTGGCCGGGAAGGAGGTGACGGCGTTCAACGACATCGCGCTCGTCCGCATCCCCGGCGACGGGCTCGCGGCCGTGTCCGTCACGCCGGCGGGCAGCTCTTTCGTCCGCTACGCCGCCGACGCCGTCATCGTGGCCACCTCCACGGGCTCCACCGCCTACAGCTTCTCCGCCGGCGGGCCGATCGTCTCGCCCCGGGTGGAGGCGATCCTCGTCGTGGCCGCCGCCGCGCACTCGAGCTTCAACCGGGCCCTGGTGCTGCCCGCCGACGAGGAGGTCACCCTCCACGTGCTGCCGACCAGCGGGCGGCTGGCGGTGGAGATCGACGGGGCCGTGGTCGGGCACCTGTGCCCGGGCGACAGCATCACGGTCTCCGCCTGGCCGGGGGCGGCCAACGTGGTCCGCCTCGGCACCACCTTCTACGAACGTGCCCGCCGCAAGCTCCGCGTGGACGGCAGCGCCGAGGTCGACTGACGGCCTCCTGAGCCCTCAGGGGCCCGTGCGGCGGCGCCGGTGACGGGAGGGGCGCTCGGGTGCGGGGTCGGGGCGCGGGGGCTCGGCGGGGCGGGGCTGCGGCGTGAAGAAGCCGCCGGGCGGCGCGTCCCCGGCGGTGCGCGCCGTGGCGTAGCGGTCTCGCCGGGCCACGTCGTCGTGCGCGGGCTGGGGAGCGAAGAAGTCGTCATCGTCGTCGGCCTGAGGGGCGAAGAAGTCGTCGTCCTCCTCCTTGCGCCGGGCACGGGCGGCGGCCGGGCCGATCGGGTCGGCGGGCTCCTCGTCGTGGGCGGCGTGCCGCCGGGAGGCGGTGAGCGCGGCCAGCGCCGTGGTGATGGGGACGGCGGCGATCAGGCCCAGGGTGCCGACGATGCTGCGGACGATCTCCTGGGCGATCACCGGGGTCGTCAGGACGTCTCCGAGAGGCTGGGCCCCGATGCTGAACAGCAGCAGCAGCGGCAGCGACGCCCCCGCGTACGCCAGGATGATCGTGTTGATCACCGAGGCGATGTGCGCCCGCCCGATCCGGCCGGCCGCCCGGTAGAGGCGGGTGAAGCCGTAGGACGGGTTGGCGTGCGCGAGCTCGGCCACCGTCACCGCCTGCGTCACCGTGACGTCGTCCAGCACCCCCAGCGCGCCGATGATGATGCTGGCCAGCAGCAGCCCCTGCGTGTCGATCGACAGGCTCATGTCGAGCGCCAGCGCGCTGTCGTCGGTGATCCCGTTGAGCCGGGCGAACCCCAGCGCCCCGTACGACAGCAGCCCCGTCAGCGTGAGACTGGCCATCGTCCCCAGTACGGCCATCGACGTGGACGGCGAGAAACCGTGCGTGAGGTAGAGCACCGCCAGCATGATCGCCGCCGCCCCCACGATGGCCACCAGCATGGGCGGCCTGCCCTCCAGGATGCCGGGGATGACGAACGTCAGCAGCAGCACGAACGTCACCGCCAGCCCCACCAGCGCCGTCACCCCGCGCCAGCGGCCGAAGGCGATCACCGCCAGCGCGAACGCCGCCCCGAACAGCCACAGCGGCAGCGCCCGGTCGTGGTCGGAGATCTGGTAGGCCCCCTCCGCGTCGCGGAGCAGGATCACCTCGTCGCCCACCCCGAAGTGCTGGGCCCCCGGCCCGCCCGGCAGGCGCAGGGTGACGTCCTTGCCCACGTCGGGGCCGTCCTCGACCCGGACGGTGGCGTCTCCGCAGGTGGCCGGGTCGGGCTGGGGCGAGCCCGCCGCGGCGGCGGGGCACTGCTCGAGCGTGACGGCCGTGACCGTGCCGCTCAGCCGCTCGACGCCGGACTGCGCCGCCGGGGCGCTCTTGCCTCCCTGCGGCCAGAGCCACAGCAGGCCGGCGAGCGTGATGAGGGCGAGCGGCACCAGGACGGCCAGACCGGCCACCACCGTGCGTCGCGAGCTGGGTACGGCGGTGCCGTGCGCGTGGTTGGCGCCCATCGCGTAAAAGGTCCTCCTTGGCTGACGAACAAGGACAGTACTGCACGCCGCCCCCCGGGGTAGTCCCAACGGCATGACACGGCTGGTGGGGACCTCCGGGTGGCAGTACAAGGACTGGCGCGGCGTCCTGTATCCGCAGGGTGTGCCGCAGCGGCTCTGGCTGGAGACGTACGCGGCCGAGTTCGGCACGGTCGAGAGCAACAACGCCTTCTACCGCCTGCCCAGCCCCGAGTCGTTCGCCGCCTGGCGCGACCGCACGCCCGACGGCTTCGTGATGGCCGTCAAGGCCAGCCGCTACCTCACCCACATCAAGCGCCTGGCCGACCCGGAGGAGCCCGTACGGCGCCTCCTGGACGCCGCCGCGGCGCTGAAGGACAAGCTCGGCCCGATCCTGCTGCAGCTCCCGCCCACGCTCAAGGCCGACCCCGCCGCGCTCGACCGCTGCCTGGCCTGCTTTCCCGGGAGCGTACGGGTGGCGGTCGAGCCGCGCCACGACTCCTGGTGGACCGGCGAGACCCGGGAGATCCTGCTCGGCCGCGGGGCCGCCCTGTGCTGGGCGGACCGGCACAGCAGGCCCGTGACCCCGCTCTGGCGCACCGCCGGCTGGGGCTACGTCCGCCTGCACCAGGGCCGCGCCGGCGTCGAGTACGGCGACACCGCGCTGCGGACCTGGGCCGGACGGGTCCGCGAGGCGGACTGGGAGGACTCCTACGTCTACTTCAACAACGACCCGGGAGGGGCGGCCGTGCGGAACGCGAGACGATTTGCCACACTCGGCTAGTGCACACGCGTCTTTACCGCAACGGCGTCCTCGAGAAGGAAGGCTTCCCGATCGAGGAGGTCTCCGACTACGTGCGCGACCCGGACAACACGGTCTGGTTCGACCTGTGCTCCCCCTCGCCCCACGAGCTCGGGCTGATCGGCGAGGAGCTGGGGCTGCACGAGCTGGCGGTCCAGGACGTGCTCGGCGACCACCAGCGGCCGAAGGTGGACGTCTACGACAACCACCTGTTCATCACCGTCTACGGCGTGCACTTCCACGACGAGACCCTCGACCCCGTCGAGATCAACGTCTTCGTCACCAAGAACGCCCTGGTCACCGTGCGCGAGAACGACCACTTCGACATCGGCGAGGTGGTCAGGCGCTGGGACGCCGCCGCCCGCCTGGCGACGCGGGGCGTCACGTTCCTGCTGTACGGCCTGCTCGACGCCGTGGTGGACGCCCAGTTCGACCTGGTGCAGGACCTCGACGGGCAGGCCGAGGCGCTGGAGGAGGCGCTGTTCGAGGAGCAGTTGCGCTCCGGCAGGGAGCTGCAGCGCCGGATGTACGTGCTGCGCAAGAACACCACCAGGGTCCGCAAGATCATGATGCCCATGCGCGAGCTGGTCGGCACCCTGCTCCGCCGCGACCAGGACATCATCGACGACGGGGTGATGGCGCCCTACTACCAGGACGTCTACGACCACGTGCTGCGCGCCACCGAGTGGATCGACTCCATCCGCGACATGCTCGCGAACGTCCGCGAGACCCGCCTGGCCCAGCAGGGCTTCCGGCTCAACGAGATCATGAAGCGGGTCACGAGCTGGGCCGCGATCATCGCCGTGCCCACCGCGATCAGCGGCTTCTACGGGCAGAACGTGCCCTATCCCGGGTCGGGGGAGACGTGGGGCTTCTGGACCTCCTCCGTCCTGGTGGCCGTGACCTCGGTGGGGCTGTACGTGGTGTTCAAGAAGAAGGACTGGCTGTAGGCGCACGGCTCGCCGCGCACGTCGAGGGTGAGCCGGAGCGCGAGACGCACCTCGGCGGCGCCGGTGGCCGGGTAGAGGGGCAGGCAGCGGCCGTCCGCGATGAGGGTCCGGCGGCCGATCGAGGTGGTGAGCAGCGACAGCTCCCCGTACGTGGCGGGCTCGGCCAGGCGCAGCACCCACAGGCCGTCAGGGGCGCGGGTGCGCGTGCCCTCGACGGCGTAGTAGTCGAGCACGCCCTCGTTGACCGAGACGACCGCCCGCATGGTGAAACGGCGCCCCTCCACGGTGAACACCTCCGCTGAGGGCACCCGGTAGATCGAATGCACGTAGCCGATGGCGAAGCCGCCGGAGACGGGCAGGCCGTTCACGGTCAGGCGCCCGGCGCCGCCGCCGGAGCCGAGCGCCACCACCGCCGCGAGTGCCAGCAGGAGTCTGGTCAGCCCTTTTCCTTGTAGTAGCGCGCGGCGCCCGGGTGCAGCTCGACCGGGGCCACCTGCTGGCCGAGCGCGACGTCGAGCTTCTTCGCCTCCGGGTGCACGGCCGACAGCTCGGTCTTCTTCTCGAACAGGGTCTTGGTGATGTCGTAGGCGAGCTGCTCGCTCATCTTGTCGGGCACCAGCAGCACGTTCGCGATGCCGACGGTCTTGACCGAGCCGGACAGCTTGTAGGTGGACATGTCCACGTCGAGCGACACGTACTGCTCGCCGTAGGTCGACTGCATCTTCGCCAGCACGTCGCCGGTGTCGAGCAGCTTCATGTCCGGCTTGCTCGAGGCCAGGTCGGTGATGCCCGCGGTGGGCAGGCCGCCGACCCAGAAGAAGGCGTCGATGGTGCCGTCCTTCGCGGCCTGCACCGACTCGTTGATCGAGAGCTGCTGCTTGGTGATGTCGGTGTCGGGGTTGATCCCGGCGGCCTCCAGCACGCGCCTGGCCACGACCTGGGTGCCGGAGTTGGCCGGGCCGAGCGAGACGCGCTTGCCCTTGAGGTCGGCGACCTTGGCCGCCTCGACGCCGGGGGAGACGACGACGTGGGTGTAGTTGTCGTAGATGCGGGCCAGGGCCTTGACCGGCTGCTTGGCGGTGAAGGTGTCCTTGCCGTTCACCGCGTCGGCGGCCGTGTCGGCCTGGGAGAAGCCGATGTCGGCCTTGCCGGAGGTCAGCAGTTTGATGTTCTCGACGGAGGCCGATGTGACCGACGCGGTGGCCTGGGTGTTGGCGATGCTCGCCGACAACTGCTTGGCCAGGCCGCCGCCGTACACGTAGTAGACGCCTGTCGTGCCGCCCGTGGCGATCGACAGCCGGTTGCCCGAGCCGCCGCCCGAGCCTCCGCCGCCACAGCCCGCCACGGCCAGGACGGCCGCGGCGACTATCGCAAGAATCCGCTTCACGCTGGGTCCCTTCTCCTTCTTCTGACAAGGTGCACGGCGGCGGCCACGGCCAGCACGGCCAGACCGGCGACGATGGGGACGGGCTCGAGGAACAGCAGCAGCACCGCGGCCGCCGCCGCCAGCAGCCGCTCGGGCCGGCCGCTCATCCCGCCGGTGGCCATGGCCAGCGCCGCCACCGCGACGGCCGAGACCACGGTCATGAGCAGCACGGTGCCGATCGGCCCCTGCCCGAGCAGCGCCTGCCCGTTGGGCGTCAGCACGAAGGCGAACGGCACCAGGAACGCGGGCAGCGTGTACCGCCAGGTCATCATCATGGTCCGGTACGTGTTGCCGCCGGTGATCGCCGCCGCCGCGACCGCGGACAGCGCCGTCGGCGGGCTCACCTCCGACAGCACCGCGTAGTAGAAGACGAACATGTACGCCTCGGCCTGCGTCACGCCGAGCGCGAAGAGCGCGGGACCGATGATCACCGCGGCGATGATGAAGCTGGCCGTCACCGGCACGGCCAGGCCCAGCAGCATGACCGCGACCGCCGACAGGAACGTGGTCAGGATCAGGTTGCCCGCGGCGAGGTCGACGATGATGTCGGCGAGGTTGAGCCCGAGGCCCGTCTGGGTGATGACGCCGACGATGATGCCCGCCGCCGCGCACACCGCGGTCACCGGCAGCACCTCGAGCGTGCCCCTGGCCAGGGCCTGCCCGACGCGCTTGGGGCCCATCCGGTGCCGCGGGTCCAGGAACGACAGCGCGAACGCGACCGCCGTGGCGATCACCACGGACTGGAACGCCGAGCGGTCCAGCGCCATCAGCACGATGATGAGGATCAACGAGCTGAAGTGGTAGCCGAAGCGCAGCAGCAGCCTGCCCGCCTTGGGGGCGTCGACCTCGACGGCGTGGGTGCTGAAGCGGCGCGAGTCGATCTCGATGGCCAGGAAGATGCCCAGGTAGTACAGGATCGTGGGGATCGTGGCGTAGAGGAGCACCTCGAGGTAGCTGACCCTGAGGTATTCGGCGATGATGAACGCCGCCGCGCCCAGGGTCGGCGGGGACAGGATGGCGCCGATGCCGCCGGCGGCCAGGATGCCGCCCGCCGGTTCCCTGGGGTAGCCGGCCCGCCTGAGCACCGGCCAGGCGACGCTGCCCAGGCTGACGGTGGTGGCCACGCCCGAGCCCGACACGGTGCCCAGCAGGAAGCCGGCCAGCGTCACGGTACGGCCGGGGGCGGCGCGCGACTTGCGGAAGGCGGCGAAGCTCAGGTCGATGAAGAACCGGCTCGCACCCGAGAAGTCCAGTACGGCGCCATAAATCGTGAAAAGGATGATGTAACTCGCGGCCACCTGCATCGGGACGCCGAAGAAACCCTCGGTGCCCGTGTAGAGCTGCGACACGATTTGCCCGAGGTCGAATCCGCGGTGGCCGATGGTCCAATCAATCGGCAAATATGCACCGTAATAGGCATAAATCAGAAAAAGGATGCAGATGATGGTCAACGACCATCCGACCGTGCGCCGTACCGCCTCCAGCAGCAGCGCCGTCAGCACCAGCCCGGCCACGATGTCCAGGTCGCTCAGCGCCGCGCCCGACCCCCGGTCCCGGAACGCGTCGATGTCGAGGAGCGGGTAGAGCAGCACGGTCAGGGAGGCGGCGGCCAGCAGCCAGTCGGCCACGCTCGGCCGCTCCCGCCCGGAAGGCACGGGTTCCACGGGTTCCACGGGCTCCGCCGGGGGATCCGCGGGCCGGTCGCGCCTGAGCAGCCGCCGCACCGACGCCGCCATCCCCGAGCGGTAGCAGACGAACACCAGCGGCAGGGTCACCGCCAGGAACGTCATCCGGTGCTCCAGCGCCTCGACCGGCCGGAACACCACCACCAGCGAATAGACCGACAGCAACCCGCCGAGGATCCACACGCCGAGCTTCAGTGAGCCACCGAGCCGCCGCGCCGGTCGTTCCTGCTCGTGAGCGGAAACCAGCTCGCTCTCACGGTCGCTCAGCTCGGTCAAAGTGGTCCTCCCCCGACAGGCGTTGCAGGGACTTTACGAGCCGTTTACAGCTTTAGGGAAGGGGCCGTTACCCTATTGGTTTCCGGCCGCAACACAGGTCTCTGCACAGGTCTGAGGGCAGGTTTCAGAACAGGGGCCGCGCGTCGGCCGCCAGCCGTTCGACCGGCACGTCACCCACCTGGGCGCCGTCGCGCAGCCGTACCGCGGCGCCGCCGCCCGCCGCCTCGCGCGGCCCCACCACGAGCTGGTACGGCACCAGCCGATGCGCCCTGATCCGGGCCCCGAGACTGCCCCGGTCGGCGGGCGCCAGCTCCGCCCGCAGCCCGGCGGCCAGGCAGCGCCGCAGCACCTCCTCGGCGGCCGGCAGCTCGGCGTCCGACAGCGGCAGCACCACGGCCTGCACCGGCGCCATCCAGGTGGGGAAGGCGCCGCCGTGGACCTCGATGAGGTGCGCGACCAGCCGTTCGAGGCCGCCGACGACGCTGCGGTGCACCATCACCGGCCGCCCGCCGCCGACGTAGCTCAGGTCGAAGCGCTCGGGCTGGAAGTAGTCGACCTGCACGGTGGACAGGGTGGACTCGCGCCCGGCCGGGTCGGCGATCTGGATGTCGATCTTCGGCCCGTAGAAGGCGCCCTCACCGGGCTCCTCGTCGTGATCCTGGCCGCGCTCCTTCAGCACCTCGCGCAGGACCGCCTCGCTGCGCGCCCACATGCCCGGATCGTCCACGAACTTGGCGCCGTCGCCGCGCAGCGACAACCGGTAGCGCGCGGCCCGGATGCCGAGCCGGGCATGGGCGGCCTCGATCAGGTCGAGCGCGGCCGACACCTCGGCGGCGGCCCGCTCGGGCGGGCAGAACACGTGGCCGTCGTTGAGCTGGATGGAGCGCACCCGGGTCAGGCCGCCCAGAACGCCGGACGGCTCCGAGCGGTACATCCCGCCCAGCTCGGCCACGCGCAGCGGCAGCTCGCGATGGCTGCGGCGGCGCGAGCGGTAGATGAGCGCGTGGTGCGGGCACAGGCTGGGCCGCAGCACGAACTCCTCGCCGCCCACCAGCATCGGCGGGAACATGTCCTCGGCGTAGTGCGCCCAGTGGCCGGAGCGCTCGTACAGCTCGCGTTTGCCCAGCACCGGGGAGTTGACGTGCTGGTAGCCGTTGCGGCGCTCGAGTTCGTGGACGTAGTCCTCGACGGCCTTGCGCACGGCCGCCCCGGCGGGCAGCCAGTAGGGCAGGCCGGAGCCGATCAGCGGGTCGGTGTCGAAGATGCCGAGCTCACGGCCGAGCCTGCGGTGGTCGTACATGATCGTCCTTTCTCACGGAAAGGGCGAACGACCAGCTCCCGGGCGTTCGCCCGGGAAGCAAGGTGTCAGCGCGCCGGGACGGTGTCCGGCGTCGTCGTGACGGAAGCGCGCTGCATGGCACGACCATAGCAGGCGGGTTCGGGCCGGGCACGGGC
>NZ_JBFAIM010000021.1:28073-188779 GCF_040654715.1 Nonomuraea sp. NPDC050643
GGCTTATGCGGCCGCCACGGGCTTATGCGGCCGCCACGGGCTTATGCGGCCGCCACGGGCTTATGCGGCCGCCACGGGCTTATGCGGCCGCCACGGGCTTATGCGGCCGCCACGGTTAGGGAACCCCCTAGGTGACGCCCTGATGCGGCCCCCAGGACCGGCTGCCTACGGTCGAGCCACGAGCTAGCCGACTGGGGGTTCCATGTCACTACGCAACAGCGACTTCGACGGCAACGGAAGGGCGGAGATACCGGTCACCAGCCCGTGGGGGCTGGGCGTTCTCGATCTCGCCGGGAACACGCTCTCCGCTCCGGTGATGGCCGCCAACGGCACGAGGTTCGACGGCTGGCTGCTGAACACCGCCGACAACCGCTTCGACCTGCTGGCGGACCTCGACGGCGACGGCAAGGCCGAGATCGTCGTCACCAGCCCGTGGGGGGTGGGCGTGCTCAAGCGGGAGGGCGGCACGTTCCGCGCGCTCGCCATGGCCCCGAACGGCACCCGCTTCGGCGGCTGGCTGCTCAACACGGCCGACAACCGCTTCGGGCCGGCCGCCGACTACGACGGCGACGGCAAGGAGGAGATCCTCGTCACCAGCCCGTGGGGGATCGGGATACTCAAGCTGAGCGGCACCACCTTCAGCGTGCTGATGATGGCGCCGAACGGCACGCGGTTCGGCGGCTGGCTGCTCAACACGGCCGACAACCGCTTCGGCCCGGTCGGCGACCTCGACGGCGACGGCCGCGCCGAGATCGTCGTCACCAGCCCGTGGGGCATCGGCGTGATGGAGCTGTCGGGCGGCACGCTGGTCCCGCAGATGATGGTCCCCAACGGCACCCGGTTCGGCGGCTGGCTGCTGAACACCGGCGACAACCACTTCGGTAACGTGGCCGACTACGACGGCGACGGGCGCAAGGAGGTGCTGGTCACCAGCCCGTGGGGGCTCGGGATCCTCAAACTGGTGGGCGCCACGTTCAACCCGCTCATGATGGCCGCGAACGGGACCAGGTTCGGCGGCTGGCTGCTCAACACGCTCGACAACCGGTTCGGGCCCGCCTCCGACTACGACGGCGACGGCCGGGACGAACTGCTCGTCTCCAGCCCGTGGGGGATCGGCGTGCTGGAGTTGTCGGGCAGCACCCTGGCCGCGCCGATGATGGCGCCGAACGGGACGCGCTTCGGCGGCTGGCTGCTGAACACGGCCGACAACCGCTTCGACGTGATCGGCGACTTCGACGGCGACAAGCGGGCGGAGATCCTCGTCACCAGCCCGTGGGGGATCGGGCTGCTGAAGCTGTCCGGCGGCACGATGACCGTGCCGATGATGGCGCAGAACGGCACCCGGTTCGGCGGCTGGCTGCTCAACACCGCCGACAACCACTTCGGCATGGAGACCGAGATGGTCCGCGTGCACGTCAAGATCCTCACCAACCCCACGATCTCCATCGACCAGATGCTCGTGGCGATGCGCCAGGTGTACGAGGCCGTCGGCATCCGGGTGCAGATCGCGAGCACCGAGACGCTCAACCTGCCCGCGCTGAACGACGTGGACGTCGGCACGTGCTCGCTGGGCGTCGTCACCGCCGAGCAGACCCAGCTCTTCGGCAACCGGAACAACGTGGCGCCCGGCGACATGGTCGTCTACTTCGTCCGCAGCACCGTCCCGCCGTTCAACGGCTGCGCCGCCCACCCGGCGGACCGGCCGGGCGCCGTGGTGGCCCAGGGCGCCACCCAGTGGACGCTGGCGCACGAGCTCGGCCACGTGCTGAGCCTGCGGCACGTCAACGACAACAACCGGCTCATGACGGGGAACGGCACCGGCAACATCACGAACCCGCCGCCCGACCTGTCGTCCGGCGAGGTCATCGCGATGCGCGCCCAGACCCTGACCCACGCCGAGTAGGAGGAGGAGTCATGCCAGTCACCATGGAGGACGTGCGGAGCTTCCTCGACGCGGACGAGGTCGACTACGTGGCGGCGGCCACCGCCTTCGGGCGCGACGCGCTGCCCCATCTGGAGCGCTTCGCTCAAGGGCCGGACGTCATGCTGGCCAGCAAGGCCGTCTACCTCGCCAGCCTCGTCGGCGGGGAGGCGGCGGACGCCATCGTGTCGGCCGCGGCCGGCAGCCCGCAGCCGCCCGTCCGCGTCGCGGCCGCGTCCGGCCTGCGCAACCTCGGGGAGGGCGCGGGGTCGGTCGCCGACGACGTCGCCGGACGGCTGCTCGCCGACGACGACGTGGGGGTGCGCAAGGTGGCCCTGTCGTCGGCGGCGGGGCTGGGCACCGCGCAGATGACCGCCCGGATCCGCCAGGCGGCCGAGAACGACCCCGAACCCGTCCTGCGCGACCTGGCCGGCCGGCTGGCCGCACAGTGACGCCTCCCGCACAATGACGCCTCCCGCGTGGTGGTCGCCTCAGCGCCCCCTCGCCGTTCCGGTGAGGGGGCGCGGTCCGTTCGGGCAGGGTTCGGTCAAGGTTCGTGCAAAATCGGGCAATGATATAAAGAGGCGGTGGCCGAGATCACCCTGGACGTCTGCCGCCTCCAGGCGTTCGCCGAGGTCGGCTACCAGGTCGCGGGCGGTGGGGGCGCTCATGGGGCGATGGCGGCGCTGCGGCGCGTGGTCGCGCTCGACGCCTACGAGTTCGTCGCCTACGACCCCGCCACCGGGCGGCACCACAGCGTCGTGTCCGACGGGCACGCGCGCATCGACGGTGACGCGGCCGAGGAATACGCGGGGCTGCAGGCCTACCGTACGGCCATGGCCACCCGCGCGCCGGTGGGCATGCCGGAGGAGCCAGGGACCGAGCGATACTTCCGCCGCCACCTGGCCCCCTACGGCTGGCGGGCCGGGCTCACCGCGCCGCTGTTCCTGAGCGAGGGCCGCTACACCGGGCTGCTGCACCTGGCCTCCCGGGAGGACTTCCCCCGGCTCACCGGGGCGCTGGTGGCGGCGGCGAGCCCGATACTGGCCCACGTCACCGACCTCAGCAGGTGCGTGATCGACCCGGTGGGGCTGCCGTCCGACTACCGCGTGATCGCCTTCGACCGGCGGGGCGTCCGCCGCGAGGTGCCGGGGCGTGAGACGTCGGCCGCGCTGTTCGAGCCGGCGGTGGCCGCGTTCGCCCGGGCGTTCATCGACTCCAGGGAGTTGACCCGGCACGGGCTCTGGCTCGACCGCGACGGCCGCTGGCACGAGGTGCGGCTGCTGCGGGCGGGCGTCGGCTTCCAGGGGACGCTCCAGGGCGCCATCGCGGCCGAGCGGCCGTGCTCGCTCCCCTACGACCTCACCGGGCGGGAGGTGGACGTGCTGACCCGGGTGGCGGCCGGCGACTCCAACCCGCAGATCGCCGCCGCGCTCGTGCTCAGCGTCCGCACGGTGACGACCCACCTGGAGCACATCTTCGCCAAGCTGAGCTGCGACAGCCGCACCCGCCTGACCACCAAGGCCCTGGCCGAAGGGCTGTGCCGGCTGGACGTCTGAGCCGAAGGCGCCCACGCGATAAAAAGTTCTGAGGGGCGTGTCCTTCCGTGCCCGTCCCGTTCGTAGACATAGCGACGCGGCGACCGCCGCCGCGTGACGGCACAGGGAGACCGGCCATGAAGTACATGCTGCTCATCAACAGCTCCGCGAGTGACACCGAGAGCGCCGACGGGGCGTCGTTCGAGGAGTGGATGACCTATGACAAGGACGTCAGGGAGTCGGGCGTCCACGTCTCCGGCCACTCGCTGGCCGACCTGACCACCGCCACCACCGTCCGCGTGGGCCCGTCGGGCGAGCGGACGGTCACCGACGGGCCGTTCGCCGAGACGCGGGAGATCCTCGGCGGCTACTACGTCATCGACGTGCCCGACCTCGACGTGGCGCTCGACTGGGCGGCCCGCTGCCCGGGGGCGCGCGGCGGCGGCTCCGTCGTGGTCCGGCCGATCGCCGAGTTCGACTAGCGGATTCCGGTTCCGGTGGCGGTTTCGGCGAGGGAGCGGTGATGGCGGCGGACGGGCACGACCCGGTGGGGCCCTCCATCGAGGCGATCTTCCGCGAGGAGCGGGGCAGGCTCCTCGCGGCGCTGGTCCGCCGCTTCGGGGACCTGGACCTGGCCGAGGAGGTCGCCTCGGAGGCGATCGAGGCGGCCCTGGTCCGCTGGCCGGCCGACGGCGTGCCGCCGAAGCCGGGGGCCTGGCTGATGACGACCGCGCGGCGCCGCGCCGTGGACCGGCTGCGGCGCGACAAGACCTACGCAGCGCGCCTGGCCGTCCTCCAGGTCGAGGCCGATCGCGCGGGCCCCGCGCCGGCGGCCGACGCCGACGGCGAGCTGCCCGACGAGCGGCTGCAGCTCTTCTTCACCTGCGCCCACCCCGCCCTGCCCGCCGAGGACCGGGTGGCGCTGACCCTGCGCTGCCTGGCCGGGCTGACCACGCCGGAGGTGGCGCGGGCCTTCCTGCTCCCGCCGGCCACCATGGCCAAGCGGATCGTGCGGGCCAAGAAGAAGATCCGCGAGGCGCGCATTCCGTTCCGCGTGCCGGGCGCGGACGAGTTGCCCGAGCGGCTGCCTGGTGTGCTCCAGGTGATCTACTCGATCTTCACCGAGGGCTACGCGGCCAGCTCGGGCCCCGACCTGCAGCGGCCGGCGCTGGCCGAGGAGGCCATCCGGCTGGCGCGGATCCTGCGCCGGCTGCTGCCCGGCGAGCGGGAGGTGGCCGGGCTGCTCGCGCTGACGCTGCTCGTCCACGCCCGCCACGCGGCCAGGATCGGCGGGGACGGCGAGCTGGTGCTGCTCGACGACCAGGACCGCGGACGGTGGGACCGCGCGATGATCGAGGAGGGTCAGAGCCTGGTGCTCGTGGCGCTCACCGGCGGACCGCCGGGCCTCTACGGCGTGCAGGCCGCCATCGCCGCGCTGCACGACGAGGCCGCCGACGTGGCGACCACCGACTGGCCGCAGATCGTGGCGCTGTACGACGTGCTGCTCACGCTCGCGCCCTCCCCGGTGGTCGCGCTCAACCGGGCGGTGGCGGTGGCCATGCGCGACGGTCCCGAGGCGGGGCTCGCGCTGCTGGAGGAGCTGGCCGGCGAGCATCGGCTGCGCGGCTACCACCCGTACGCGACGGCGCGGGCCGACCTGCTCCAGCGTCTGGGCCGCCATCGCGAGGCGGCGCGGGCCTACCGGGAGGCGCTCGGCTCGGCCGGCACCGAGCCCGAGCGGGCGCACCTGCTGCGCAGGCTGCGGGAGTGCGAAGACGAGGGACGCGACCGATGACCCGCGTACGGCCGTCAGGCGGATGACCCCAGGGGGCCGCCCACGCTGACGACGAGCCCGCGGAGCTCGTAGCCGCCGATGTCGTTGTTGAAGCTCACCCGGGGCGGCGCCGTCATCCGGACGCCCTCGACGGCGAACAGGCGGCTGAGGAAGACGTCGGTCTCGAGGATGGCCACCCCCGACCCGGGGCACCGGTGCGGGCCGTCGCCGAAGGACAGCGCGGCGGTGCCCGTGCCGCCGTCGATGGGGCGGCCGGGGCGGATCGGCGCGCCTGGGCGTCGCCCTGACCGCTCTGGCGGTTGATCTTGCGGGCGTCGCCGCCGTGCTCGTTCACGCGGGCGCGTCTCCCGTCCTCGGTCCCCACGACCATGCTCATGCGCGCACGGCGGGAGATCAAGGGCGTCCCGTCAGGACGCCGCGGCGGCGGGCACGCGCTCCTGCAGCAGCTCGAACCAGACCGTCGTGGAGCCGTCCTGCCGGGTGAAGCCCCAGCGGTGGCTGAGCGCCTCGATCAGCGGCAGGCCGCGGCCACTCGTCGACTGCGCACTCGTACGGCACACGCACGGCGGCCCCTCCGAGCCCGCGTCCGACACGAGCACCCGCACCGCCGACTCCGAACTCGTCACGGTCACCGTGAACGAGCCCCCCGCGCCGGACCTGGTGTGCAGGATCGCGTTCGTGGCCAGCTCGCTGGTGAGCAGCACCACGTCGTCGTAGAGCGGGTGCTCGCGCCCGAGCACGGACGTCACGTGGCCCCTGGCCCTGGACACCTGCGACGGGATCCCCGCTAACCGGACCGCGGGATCGCCGTCGCCGGGTTGATCGTCCTCATCTGCAAGGTGCGTGTCCGGCGGTGCCACGGCGACCTCCCCCAAATCCGGTGACGTTATGAGACGCGCCAGGCGGGGGGTGCAGATTATCGCGAAAAGGTAGGAATGCCCTTTCTCAAGGTCGCCTGCACGACTCCGGACGCCGACCGAGTACGCTGCGATCGACGAGTCGTCTAGGCCCGTGGGGGAGCAGGAGGACGTGTGAGCAGCCTGGAGGCCGTCTGGGTGCAGCCGTACGAACGGGCGGGGGCGGCGGTCGTGACCGGCGTCTTCGACATCCTGCACGTGGGCCACGTGCGCTACCTGGGCGCGGTGGCCGCGCGCGGGCTGCCGCTGGTCGTCGGGGTCGAGGACGATCCGCGCGTGCGCGCCTGGAAGGGGCCGAGCCGGCCGTACAACCCGTCGGCGGAGCGCGCCGAGGTGCTGGCCGCGCTCCGTTTCGTGAGCGGCGTGTTCATCGTGACCGGGCCGCCCGAGGCGCACGGGCCGGAGGACTACATCGACCTGCTGGCGCCGATGCGGCCGGCGGCGCTGGCGCACACGGCCGGCGACCCGCACGCGGGGGCCCGCGCGGCGGCGGCGGCGATCCTGGGCGCGGACTGCTGGGAGCTGGACGCCATCCCCGACCGCTCCACGACCCGCATCGTGAACGCGGCCGGCAAGGGCTGACCTCCTCCGCCGGAGGAGCGGCCGACACGCCCGAGGGCGCCCGGCCCACCCCGCCGTCCGGCGGAACGGCCGGTTCCCGCCGCTGACGGCGCCTCGACGCGTGGAACCCCGTCCCCCGGCGGGGGCGCCGGAGCGACCCCTTGGACGGCGGACGGCTCATGATCGCGTAATCTTTCCTGACATGACGGCCGACGCGGTGGCGAAACGGGTGACGAATCTGCTGGCACCGCAGGTGCTGGTGATCGTCATGCCGCCCGTCGTCGGCCTGCTCGCGCAAGGGTGGAGCGGGGCCGCGTGGGGGCTGGTGGCCTCGGCGTTCTGCGGCGGGGTGCCGGCGGCCGTGATCGCGGTGGGGGTGCGCTCCGGACGGCTGGACTCGCATCACATCGTGGACCGCGCCCGCCGCACGGGGCCGCTGCTCGCGGCGGTGGCGGCCGTGCTGGTGGCGCTGGCGCTGCTGGTCGTGATGGGCGCGCCGACGCTGCTCGTCGCCACCGTGACCGCGATGCTGGTCGCGCTGGCCGTGACCGTGCCGATCACCCTGCGCTGGAAGATCTCCTTCCACGCCGCCGTCTCCGCGGGCACGGTCGTGGTGTTCACGCACGTCCTGCCCGCGTGGCCGGCCGCGATCGCCGGAGCGGCGGTGGTGGCGCTGGTGTGCTGGGCCCGGGTGCGTCTCGCGCACCACACCGTGGCGCAGGTCGTCGCGGGAGCCGTGGCCGGCACCCTGACGACGTGGGCCACCCTGAGCGCCTTCGGCGTCGGCTGAGCGGGGATCAGGGGCCTGTCGAAGGGCTGTTCGAGGTCGTGCGGGGCGTGGAATAGCGGGAGAGCCCCCGGGGTTGCCGCGAACATGGATGCCACGAACCGCGGCCGCGTACGCGTCGAGCGCACGGCCAAGCGTGTGAGGACCTACCTCGGCGGCCGGGTGGTGGCCGACACCACCTCCGCCCTTCTGGTGTGGGAAGTGCCCTACTACCCCACCTACTACTTCCCGCTGGACGACGTGGACGAGTCGGCGCTGAAGGCCACCGGCGCCACCAAGCACTCCCCGAGCAGGGGCGACGCCGTCGTCTACACGGTCACCTCGGGCACCGTCGAGGCGGCCGACGCGGCACTGGGCTATCCCGACTCGCCGCTGGAGCAGATCCGCGGCCACGTCCGCTTCGACTGGGACGCCATGGACGCCTGGTTCGAGGAGGACGAGGAGGTCTTCTTCCACCCGCGCGACCCGTACACCAGGATCGACATCCTGCACAGCTCGCGTCATGTGCGGGTCGAGGTCGGCGGGGTCACCGTGGCCGACTCGCGCAGCCCGCGCGTCCTCTTCGAGACGGGGCTGCCCGCGCGCTACTACCTGCCGAAGACGGACGTACGGCTCGACCTGCTCGAGCACACCGACACCGCCACGCACTGCCCGTACAAGGGGACCGCCGAATACTGGACGGTCAACGGCGAGAAGGACCTGGCGTGGTCCTACCGGACGCCGCTGCCGGAGAGCGAGAAGGTGGCGGGGCTGGTCGCGTTCTACAACGAGAAGCTCGACATCTACCTGGACGGCGAGCTCCAGGAGCGGCCGAAGAGCAAGTTCGCCTGACCGTTTGACAACAGGCGAGGTCTTACAACACCCTTTCACTATTCGAATAGTGAATGGGTGTTTTGGTGATCGACTTTCGCCTTGACCGCGGCTCGGGCGTATCGACGTACCTGCAGCTCGTCCACCAGGTCAAGCAGGCCCTCAGGCTCGGCACGCTGCGGCCGGGGGACCAGTTGCCCACCGCCCGCGAGGTGGTCGAGAGCCTGGCCATCAACCCCAACACCGTGCTGAAGGCGTACCGGGAGCTGGAGCGCGAGGGGCTGGTCGAGGGGCGGCCCGGGATGGGGACGTTCGTGCGGGAGGGCGTCGCGGGCCCGACGCTCGCCGACCACACGCGGCTGCGGCGCGGGCTGGAGGCGTGGGTGCGCGAGGCCCGGGCGGCCGGGCTCGACGAGGAGGACCTGCGCGCGCTGTTCGCCGTGGTGACCGCCGGTTCCGCGCGGGAGGGGGTGGCGTGAGCGCGGCGCTGGAGGCGACCGGGCTGGGTGTTCGCTATCGCCGCGCCTGGGCGCTGCGCGAGTGCTCGCTGTCCGTCCCGGCCGGGCGCGTGGCCGCGCTCGTCGGGCCGAACGGCGCGGGCAAGACCACGCTCATGCACGCCGCCGTCGGCCTGCTGCGGCCGGCTCGGGGCGAGGTGCGGGTGCCCGGCCAGGTGGCGTTCGTGGCGCAGGACAAGCCGCTGTACGAGGGCTTCACCGTCGCCGAGATGCTCACCTTCGGCCGCCGCATGAACGCCCAGTGGGACGGCCACGCCGCCACCGACCGGCTCGGCCGCCTGGGCGTCCCGCTCGGCCGGAAGGTGGGCGGACTGTCGGGCGGGCAGCGGGCCCAGGTGGCGATCACACTGGCGCTGGCCAGGCGGCCCGACCTGCTCGTGCTGGACGAGCCGCTGGCCAACCTCGACCCCCTCGCCCGGCACGACGTGATGCGCACGATCATGGCGGAGGTGGCCGAGCGGGAGCTGACCGTGCTGCTGTCCTCGCACGTCGTCTCCGACCTCGAGGAGACCTGCGACTGGCTCATCGTGCTGAACGGCGGCCGGCTGCAGGTCAGCGGGGACATCGAGGACCTGCTGGCCGGTCACCTCGTGCTGACGGGACCCGTGGAGCTGGCGGAGGCGACGGCGGCCAGGGCGCCGGTCGTGGACGCCACCCGTAGCGGGAGGCAGATCAGCCTGCTCGTCAGGGGCGCGCCCGCGCTCGATCCGCGCTGGCAGGTGCGCCGCGCCGGACTCGAGGAGCTGGTCATGGGCTATCTGCGCAGCCCCGAGTCGGCGGCGCTGCCCGGGCTCGCGGAGGTGGGCGCGTGATCTGGCTGACCTGGCGCCAGCATCGGGCGCAGCTCCTCGTCACGGCCGGCTTCCTGGCGCTGCTGGGGATCCTGCTGCTCGGCTCGGCGGTGGAGGCCAGGCTGTTCGTGGCCGGCCACGCCCCGCCCGGCTGCCCGGGGCCCGCCGTGGCGTGCGGCGACCTGGAGGTGGCGCTGGGGCAGCGCTACCAGGCGGTCTACTCGGTGTTCGGGTGGATGCCGCTCGTGCTGCCCGCGCTGGTCGGGGCGTTCTGGGGCGCGCCGCTGCTCGGCCGCGAGTACGAGCGCGGCACCCATCGCCTGGCCTGGACCCAGTCCGTGCCCGTGCGGCGGTGGCTGGCGGTCAAGCTCGCGCTGCTGGGCGGGGCGGTGGTGGCGGGCGGGCTGCTGCTGTCGCTGATGGTGAGCCTGTGGCGGCCGGTGTTCCGGGCCGGGATCGACTCCTCCTTTGGCAACATCGGCGTGTTCAACATGGTCGGCGTCGCGCCGGCGGCGTGGTGGCTGTACGCGTTCGCGCTCGGCACCCTGGCCGGAACCGTCTTCCGGCGGACGCTGCCCGCGATGGCGCTGGTCGTGGCCGGGGTGGTGGCGACCATGGTGGTGCTGTTCTCGGTGAGCGACCACTACGCGGCCCCGGCGCGTGCCGAGCTGTCCGGCAGTGTGGTGCTGGAGAACGCCGACGTCCGGCTGGTGGGCGCGGCCTGGGTGGAGCCCTCAGGCCGGGAGGTCGCCGAGCCGGCCGGGACCGGCTGCCCACGCCGGGTGGACGCCGGGCGCAGCTCCAGGAACGCCGAGGCGTGGCAGGAGTGCCTGTTCGGCAAGGGGTATCGGTACGCGATCTACTACCACCCGCCGTCCCGGTTCTGGCGTTTCCAGTGGACGGAGGCGGGGATCCTGGTGCTCGCGTCGGCGGCCTTCGGCGCCCTGGCCGTGCGCCGCACCCTCCGCCGGGCGGGCTGACGGAAACGGGGCCTCCCGGGCTGGGAGACCCCGTCGGGGGCGAGCGGTCCGGATCGCGCCGGGCCGACCGGCGCGGGCGGTCCCGTGCGGCTGGTCCGATGGAGGTCGCGGGTCCGGTGCCGGTCAGGCGGTCCAGCGGGGGTCGCGGCCGAGGTAGCGCAGGAGGGCCGCCACGTCGTCGTCGCCGGGCTGCGCGTCGAGCTCCGCGGCGTACGCGCCCCAGGCGCGCAGCGGCTCGACGATCTCCTTGGCCACCTTCAGCAGGGGCCGGGCCAGCTCGGGCGTGAGCGGGGAGGGCCGGCCGGCCGCCATCGCGATGTCCCAGGCGTGCACGGCCGCGTCGAGCGCGCACGCCGCCGAGCCGGACCACGGCGACATCTTGTGCGGCGGCACCGGCGTCGGCACCTCCGCCGCCGCCCGGTCCACCCCGGCCCACGCCTTGGCCGAGCGGCTCAGCGCGTCCTCGAGCATCGCCGCCGGGTCGCCGTCCAGCGTGCCCGAAGGGTCGAACGGGTTGAACGACGGCCCGGGCTCACCGGTCAGCGCGGCGGCGAAGCCGATCTGGTCGCCCACGGCGTGCTGGAAGACCTGGGCGACGCTCCAGCCCTCGCACGGCGTCGGCCGCTCCCAGCCGTCCGCGGGGATGCCCGCCACGGCCTCGCGCAGCGCCGCGTGCGAGGCGTCGAGAACGTCCCAGCCGCTGATGTTGGTGCTGTTGCTCATGGTGAGCCCCCTTCGTTGTCGGTACCTCCACTCTATCAGAACGGAATAGTTTGTTCCACTAGTTTCGGTGGCCAGTTCGCGCCGTCACCCCGCCGGTCTCGCCGCCGTCAGCCCGCGCAGCAGTAGATCGAGAGCGTAGGTGAAGTCGGCCTCCTGGTCCACGCCCTGGCGGGTCCCGCGCAGCAGCCGGCTGAAGTGCGGCAGCGCCACGGGATCCATCTGGCGGATGTACGCCCCCACGTTCCGCGCCCCCGCGTGCTCCTCGGAGTCGCCCGCGAACCCGCCCGCGGACATCAGCAGCGACCCGAACACCAGCCCGTTCACCGCGTCCAGCGCTCGCCGCCTGGTTCGGGCCGCCCCAGGTCAGGTGAGCAGGCGGGTCAGGACGCGGGTGCCGAACTCCAGGCCCTCCACCGGGACCCGCTCGTCCTTGCCGTGGAACATCCCGAAGTAGTCGAGATCGGGCCGGAGCATGAGGGGCGCGAAGCCGTACCCCTTGATGCCGATCCTGGCGAAGGACTTGGCGTCGGTGCCACCCGCCATCACGTACGGCACCGGCCTGGCCATGGGGTCCTCCGCCACCAGCGAGGCCGCCAGCTCGTCGAAGAACGCCGACGGGTACGGCGCGTCGGGCGCGTCCTCCAGGTTCACGAACTCCCGGGTGACTTTCGGCCCGAGCAGCTCGTCGATCGTCTCCAGGAACTCCTCCCGCAGCCCCGGCAGGTAGCGTCCGTCCACGTGCGCCTCGGCCGTCGAGGGCACCACGTTCACCTTGTAGCCGGCCGCCAGCATCGTCGGGTTCGCCGAGTTGCGGATCTGCCCCTTGAACAGGCTGCCCAGCGGGCCGAGCCGGGCCGCCTCCGCGTCGAGGCGGTCCAGGTCGACGGGCTGCCCGGTGATCTCCGACAGGCTCTGGACGAGCGCGGCGACCGAGGGCGTCAGCCGTACCGGCCACTCGTACGAGGCCACCCGCGACAACGCGTGCACCAGCGTCGCGACCGGGTTGTCCACGGCCGGCCGCGAGCCGTGCCCCGCCACGCCCTGGGCGGTCAGCCTCATCCACGCCGTGCCCCGCTCGCCCACCGCGATCGGGTACACCCGGTGCCCGCCGGAGGCCACGCTGAAGCCGCCAGACTCGCTGATGGCCTCGGTCACGCCGTCGAACAGCTCCCGGTGCTCGGTCACCGCGTGCCGGGAGCCGTAGTCGCCCGTCGCCTCCTCGTCCGCCAGGAACGCCAGCACCAGGTCACGCTTCGGGCGTACGCCCCGGGCGGCCAGGCCGAGCACGGTCGCGAGCGTCATCGCGCACGAGCCCTTCATGTCGACCGCGCCCCGGCCGTACACGCAGTCGTCCACGATCTCCCCGGAGAAGGGGTGCAGCCGCCACTCGGACGGGTCTGCGGGCACCACGTCGAGGTGGCCGTGCACCAGCAGCGCGTCGGGGGAGTCGCCCTCGATCCTCGCCACGACCGTGGTCCGCCTCGGCGCCGACTCGAACACCACCGGCTCCAGCCCGGCGTCGGACAGCAGCGTGGCCACGTATTCGGCGGCCGGCCGCTCTCCGGAACCCGGGTTGGTGGTGTCGAACCTGATCAGATCCGAGCAGATCTCGGCAACGCTCTTCACGCTCTTCCCTTCAGTGTCAGCGGGGGCACCTCCGGGGTCTCCATCCCGAAGATCAGCCCATAGAAGGCCAGCTCGGCCTCCAGCACCGCGACGATAGTCTCCTCCCTGCGCCAGCCGTGCTGCTCACCGGGGAAGGTGATCAGGGCCCACTCTTTACCGTGTTTGTCCAGTTCGGCGGTGAAGCGCTCGGCCTGCCCCACGTCCACGATCGCGTCCTCCAGGCCGTGCAGCATGAGGCACGGGCCCGACGCGCGGGCGGCGTTCAGCAGCGGGGAGCGCTCGGTGTAGCGCTGCCGGGTCTCGGGCAGCGGGCCCACCAGGCCGTCCAGGTAGCGGGACTCCAGGTCGTGCGTCTCGGCCGCCCAGCTCTCCGGGTCGGTGATCGCGTAGTGCGCGACCCCGCCGGCGAACACGTCGCTGTGCACGAGCGCCGCCACCGTCGTCCAGCCGCCCGCGCTGCCGCCGCGGATGGCGAGCTTGGCGGCGTCGGCCCGGCCCAGCTCCACCAGGCCGCGGGCCACCTTGGCGCAGTCGTGCACGTCCACCACGCCCCACTGGTGGCGCAGCCGCTCGCGGTAGGCGCGGCCGTAGCCGGTCGACCCGCCGTAGTTCACCACGGCCACGCCGATGCCCCTGCTGGTGAAGTAGGCGATCTCCAGGTCGAGCATGATCGGGAGGTTCCCGGTGGGGCCGCCGTGCACGAAGATCACGTACGGGCTCGGCCCCTGCGCGCCGGCCGGCGGGTACAGGTGCGCGTGCACGCCCTCGACCGTCACCGCCTCCGGCGTGGGCAGCAGGTCGCGGCCGGGTAGCGGCTTGCGCGGCGACACCACCTCGTGCGCGCCGTCGCCGAGGTCCACGAGCGTCACCTCCAGCGGCGTGTACGGCGTCGCCCCCACCGCCACCACCTTGCCGCCCGCCACCGACACGGTGGAGGACCAATGGGTGGCCGTGCCGCCGAGCTCCCGCAGCTCGCCCGTCTCCGGGTCGAGCACGCCCAGGCGGCGGTGGTCGGCGGTGCCGTAGACGACGGCCAGGCGGCCGTCCGCGGCGATCGCGAAGCAGGTCTGGCCCGGCTTCCAGGCGGCGGCGCCGAACTCCAGCTCCATCGGGGTGAGGTTGCGGCCGGGGGAGCCGTCCAGGGGGACGAGGTGCACGTTCCACCAGCCGGTGGGGTCGGTCACCGCGTACAGGTGCCCGTCGTCGCGCCACTCGGCCTGCGTCACCGACTCCTCCGGGCCGCCGGCGACCACGCGGTGCTCTCCGGCCGTGCCGTCGCCGGTCAGCGGGGCCACGCACAGCTCCGTACCGTCCCAGGGCATGTTGGGGTGGTCCCAGCCGATCCAGGCGACATGGCGGCCGTCGGGTGAAATGCGGGGGTTCATCAGGAAATGCTGGGCTTTGACGATGACGGTGAGCGGGCGGCCGTCCAGCGGCACCGCCACCAGGTCCCGTACGTCGCCGGTCTCCCTGACCGCCCACACCTCGTCGCGGCCCGGCGGGAGGTAGAGGTCGCCGTACCGGGAGGGGCCCTCCGGGGTGAGCGGCGCCGGCTCGCCGCCGTCCACGCGGTAGAGGCGCTGGTCGGCCCAGTTCGTGAACACCAGGCCGCCGCCCGGCAGCGGGCGCCAGGAACGGCCGCCGTACTCGACGAGCCGGTTGCGCGCGTTCCAGCCGGGGGGCAGGGCGTCGACGCGGGAGCCGTCCGGCAGGCGGCGCACCACGCAGCGTCTGCCGCCCTCGTGCGGGCGCGGCTCGTCCCACCAGACCTCGGCTCCGGCGGGCGTGTCCACCGCCTCCACCCACTGGGGGCCGCCGTCGGTACGGGCCACGTCGATCGGTCGAATGCTCATCAATTCACCAATTGCCGTTGGTACAGGGAGGAAGAGGAATCTCGGGCGGGTGGAGGACGTACACGATGCCGCCGCTGCCCGAGCTCCTGAGCCATACGTGCTCGAACGCCGCCCGCGGGTAGACCCGGCGGACCTCGGCGTCGCAGGGGGCGGCGGGATCGTTGACCACGACGTCGCCCCCGGCCGTGAAACCGATGACGACGAGGATGTGGCCGTTGGTGGTGTAGCAGGAGCCGGGCAGCTCCCGCTCCTTGAACGACAGCGACGTGATCACTGGGATCCCGGCCCGGACGAACGACTCCAGCTCCGCCGCCGACCGCAGCCGCGTGACGAATCCGGCCAGGTCGTACCGCCCCGCGTAGGCGACGTTGAACGGCCAGTTGCCGGTGCCCTGGTAGCTGTCGTCGTACGCGCCGGCCGCCGCGTGATCCACGCCCGGCGCCGGGTCGCCGTCGCCCACCCAGCCGAGCTCGCCGGGGGCCGGGCCGCGCCCCCAGAAGCCGAGCACCATCGCCACCGACGCGGGGCTGCACCAGTTGGCGCCCCCGCCGTCGTAGCGCGGATGGTGCCCGGCGTGCGCGTGCTGCGAGTGCCGGGGCACCGCCAGCTCCACCGGCTCCGCCGTGACGGCCGCGCTCGCCACCACGGGGGTGCGCGGCAGCGCCGAGGCCATCACGCCCAGCCCGGTCACGCGGGCGCCTTCGCCGTACCGGGTCACCCGCACCTGGTACGCCACCACCGGCCGCCTGGCCACGAACGTGTCCACCGCCACGTCCCCGTCCTCGTCACCCTGGCCGGGCACCGAGGTACGCGGGTCGCCGTGCTCGGACCAGCGGCCCATGACGTACCACTTGGTGAGGTCGCCCTGGGTGGTCCTGGCCCGCAGCGCGATCTCGATCCAGGAGCCGGGCGGGGTGCGCGCGGTCCACGACGGCACGATCTGCGTGGCCGCGAAGCCGATCAGCCGCTCCTCACCGGTCCACACACCCGGACCGGCCTGCTCGGACACATGCTCGGACACATGCTCTGAGGCATGCGCGGGCACAAGCGCGGGCCCGGGCCCGCGCTCAAGCTCTGACCCGGGCTCGGGCTCAGGCTCAGGCTCGGGCTCAAGCTCAGGCTCAGGCTCAGGCTCGGGCTCGGGCACGGCGAAGCGGGCGAAGGCGACGCGGGCCAGATCGACGGTGAGCACCAGCCACATTGTGGTTTCGTACCCTCTGTCGCACATCGGATGGTTTACGTACCGAGCCGATTGTGTCGGTGATCATCTCTATGGTTCGGGGCATGACTCAAGCGGTACAGGCATACTCCTACGCCGGGCCCTCCGTGCTCGCCGACGGCAGGCTCGGTCTCTCGACCTCCGGTGGTACGGCGTTATCCGGTCCCCAGAGCCACCCCAGGTTCTTCAGCGGCTTGCTGTCCCAGGCGGCCCCCGCCGCGGCCGGGCTGCTGGCCGTGGCCGACGTGGCGCTCGCCCGCTACCACCAGCCCCGGCCCGGCTGGACCCGCGACCCGGTGGTGACGTGCGACGGCGGGCGGCTCCGGTTCGAGTCGTTCTCGGCGTGCGGAGGCGTCTACGCCCGGCTCGACGTGCTCGAGCTCGACGGCGACGTGCTCGACCGGGGCACCACCAACGTCGACGTCAACGGCCCGCTGCGCGAGTCGCTGGCCCGGGTGGGCGGCAAGGACCCGCTCCACCTCGGTGTCGGGCCCGACGAGCTGACCGTCACCACGCTCGACGGCGCGGTGGTGGAGAAGAAGGTGCCGCTGCCGTCGCGGTGGCTGCGCGGGTTCGCCGAGGTGCAGGTGATCGCCGCCGGATGGGATCTGCGGGCGGAGCTGTCGGGGCCGCACGCCGTACGGTTCCTGCGCTCGCTGCCCCGTGGCGCCCGCTCCACCGTCTGGGCCGTCCCCGCCGGCCGCGACCTGCGCCTGTCCGCCGGCCCCGGCCGGGGCGGCGTCTGCCTGGCGGGCACCGGGCGGGTGGCCACGCTCATGCCGCTGCTCAGGTTCGCCAAGGCCCTGCGCGTCTACGGCCCCGCCGACGGCTCCTCCACCGCGAGCGCGTGGGAACTGGAGCTGCCCGGCATGCGCTACACCCTGGCCGTCTCGCCCGAGCCGTGGCGCGGCTTCTCCGGCGAGGGCGCGGTCCTCGACGACCTGTCCACCGACGAGGCCGCGGGCGACGCCGACCTGGTGGGCATGCTGCTCAACTTCGAGCCCACCGTGGAGCTGGGGCTCCTCGCCGACCGCTCCGGCCTGCCCCTCGACCGCGTACGCGCGGCGCTCACCCAGCTCGGCACGGCCGGCCGGGTCGGCTACGACCTGCACGAGGCGGCCCACTTCCATCGTGAGCTGCCCTACGACAAGGAGCAGGTGGCCGAGCTCAACCCGCGCCTCACCTCCGCCAGGAGACTGGTCGACTCCGGCGCCGTCCGCCTGCTGCCCGGCGACTCTGGTGACTTGGCCGAGGTGACCACGGACGGCGGGGTGCGGCGGGTGCGGATGGCGGCGGGCGAGTGCACGTGCCCGTGGTGGTTCGACCACCGGGGGTCGCGCGGGCCCTGCAAGCACGTACTGGCGGCCAGGATCGCCGCGCGGGTCGCGATGGACGGGCCGCTGAACGACACGATCAAGGCGACGGCGGCCACGGAGGCCACCCAGTGACCCCCACCACCCCCAACCCACCCACCCCAACCCACCCTCCATCCCCGACTCCGGTCGCGCCGGCCCCGGCTTCGGCCGTGGCTTCGGCTCCGACCCCGGCCCTGGCCGTGGCTTCGGTCCCGGTCCCGGCTCCGGCTTCAGTCGTGGCCCCACCGCTGGTTCCAGCCTCGGCCTTGGTCTCGGCCCTGGCCCCGGTTTCGGTCGTGTCCCCGGCCCCAGCGCTTCTCTCAGCCCTGGAAGTGGCTTCGCCTCCGGCCCCCGTTTCGGTCGTGTCCCCGGCCCCAGCCTTGTCTCCGGCAGCGGTGGCGGTGGCGACAGTTGGGGTGGGTGGGTTCGGAGTGGTGGCGGCGGGTGGGGTAGTGGGGGCGGCGCCGTGAATGTGCCGGGGGCGATGGCGGCGGGGTGGGAGGTGGTGGCGGCGGCCATCGACACCGGGGATGCCGAGCTGGTGGCCGACCGCGTGCTCGCCCTCAGCGACGAGGAACGCCGCCAGGTGGCCCATGCGCTGTCCGGCCACCTGGCGGTCGCGGAGCGGCGGGCCACGGTCCGGCGGCAGGAGCGGGTGACCAGGCGCGAACGGGCCTCCGAGGCGGCCTGGCAGGAGTACGTACGCAGGTCCGCCCGCGACGGCCGTACCGTCTACGACCACGAGCGGTGGCGCTGGGACGCCCCCTGGAACCCACCCTCGCGGCCCTCACCCGAGGAGAATTGGATCGACCCGATGCGGGTCGCGGGCGCCGGCACCATCGACGGCCCCGCGGAGGTCGTCGCCTGGCTCGGCCACCTGCGCGACACGGCGACCGAGCCCGACGTGGCCACCGCCGCCCTGGAACGCGTCCTGTCGGACCGCCCGCCCACCTGGCAGGCCGCCTTCGCCACCCGCGCCGCGCTCGAACTTGTACCCGCGCCGCGCAGGCGCAGGGGCTCCGACGGGATGGCCGCGCTCGTCCTGGCCATGCTGCGCCGCAGCGGCGCCGTGCCGCCCGCGCACGACCCGCTCGTGGTGGCCTGGGTGAGCACGCCGCCCAGCGCCGAGGACCCGCTGCTCGACCACCTCCTGCCGCGCCTGTTCGAGGCGGAGGGCGTGGGGGCCGCGCTGCGGGACGAGCGCGCCGCCGTACCCGCCGTCTGGCCGGGCGCGCTCAAGGAGCTCCAGAGCACCGGCCGGATCGGCCGCGACCTGCTGCTCGACGGCTGCCTGCGCCGCTTCCTGCGCGGCGGCCCCGCCGCCGACCTGCGCTTCTTCGTCCGCCTGCACGAGCTGCTCGAACCGGCCTACGACGAGGTCGGCAAGCGGCACCACGACTACCTGCGGCTGCTGCCCGCCGCGCCCGCGGCCGTGGCGGAGCCGGCGCTGCGGCACGTGCGCCGGCTCGCGGAGCTCGAACCCGACGAGGTGACGCGGGCCCTGGGGGCGCTGCTGTTCCGCAAAGAGCGCAAGCTGGTGACGGCGGGGCTCACGTGGCTCGACGAGGTCGCCCGCGACCCCGCCGTCGACCTGGACGCCGTGGCCTCCGGGCTGGGGCACGCGTTCGCCTGCGAGTCGGCCGACGTGCAGGGGCGGGCGGTGCGGATAGCGGTCAAACATGCCAAACGCTTCACCGCCGACGGGGCACGGGTCCTCAGGGACGCAGCGGGGGTTCTGCCTCAGGAGCTCGGGGAGACGCTGGTGGCGGTGTTCGGCGGGGAGGGGGAACGGGACGCGGACGGGTTCGTACCTGTGCCTCTGCCCGCGCCCCGGCTGCCCCGGCCGTTCCCCGGGCCGGTGCTCGCCGTCCGGGATCTGGCGGGGGTGCCGGGTGACGGAGCAGGGTGGGAGGCGGCTGAGCTGTGGCTGGCCGGGGTCGTACGGCTGTACGGGAGCGACCGGGAGGGGCTCGCCGGCAGGCTGGCCGAGGAAGGGCCGTCCGGGGAGCGGCCCGGGCGGTCGTGGTCGCATCTCGGGCAGTGGGCTCGTGAGATCGCCCGCCTCATCGTGACGCGCACCCTTGGGGTGGCCGGAGCGGAGGGGGCCGCAAGGGTCGGGGCCGTGAAGGATGGCGCGGTGAAGGATGGCGCGGTGAAGGATGGGGCCGGCACGGGTGGCGCCGTGGAGCATGGGGCTGGCAGGGGTGGGGCCGTGAAGGATGGGGCCGGCCGGGGCGGGGGCGCCAAGGATGGGGATGGGGAAGATAGGGCCGGTCGGGACGGGGGCGCAAGGGGCGCGGTCGGGAGGCGGCCGTGGGGGGTCGGGGTGCTTGGGGTGGGGAGGCGGCGGGGGAGAGGGGTGCCGTGGCTGCCTTTGGCGGGTGAGGTGCCGGTGCCCTATTTGTTCCTGTTGCGGCGGTGGGCCGAGGTGTATGACGCGATCGAGGCGGAGACGCTTCCGCCGTACCTGCTGGCCGAGCCCACCGAGGGGACCGGGCATGTGGACGCGGGGGAACTGGTGGAGCGGCTGGCCGGGTACGAGCGCTCGGGGCGTCAGGCCATGCCGGTCGACCTGCAGCAGGCGTTGCTGCGGCTGCCCCGGGACGTCGCGCCCGAGGTGGTGGTCCGGGCGCGGCGGCTCACTTCCGAGGCGGGCAGGGCGGCGGCACGGTGGATGGACGGCGGGCGGCCCGAGCCGGGCACGGAGATCGGATGGGCGATCCTTCCGCAACCCGGCACACCCGCTCCCGGCCCGGAGCGGAAACATCCCGGCGACCGTAGGCCGTCCGGCACACGCGCGTCCGACCGCGCGTCGTCCGGTGCGGGGGCGGCCGATCGTGCGTCGTCTCGTGCGGACGTGCGCGGTCGTGCGTCGTCCGGTGCGGAGCTGTCGGACCGTGAGCCTTCCCGCGTGGAAGTGCGCGATCGTGAGATGTCCGGTGCTGAGGTGTCTGATGGTGAGGCGGTCCGTGCGTACGTGCCTGGACGGGAGATGTCCGGTGTGGGGGTTTATGACCTGGTGCCCGTGATGGGGGTCGCGGCGACTGGGCTGGCGTTGGTCGATGAGCTGTTCTCCGGCCCCGTACCGCACCGGCTGGAGGAGCACGACGCCTGCATGGCGTGGTGGCCGTACGTGATGCCGTCCCACCGGGAGGCCGTGGCCATTCACCTCGTGCCGCAGTTGCTCGCCCGGTGGCGCCGCCCGCAGGTCGAACCCTCGCAGGCGTACGCGCTGGCGCTGGCGGGCGGACCGGCGGGTGAGGGGGTGGCCCTCCTGGTGGCCTACTTCGTGGCCGACCGGGGCTGGTCGCGGCGGCCGGAGGAGCGGGCGGGACCGGTGGTGGACATGGCCGCACGGGGTGATCTCGACGCCGCCGAGGTGGGACGGCAACTGGCGTCGCTCGTACGCAGGACGGCGCTCAAGCCGGGGCCGGTCTTCGAGACCCTGGAGAGCGCCGCCGCGCTGGGCGCCCATCGGGAGGTGTGGCGGATCATGACGGGGTTCCTGGAGGCGTATCTGCCGGGGCCCGGGGAACGGCCGCACACCCGGCACACCCAGGGGCTCGCCTTCGCGTTGCGTGCCGCCCGGTGGGCCGGGGCCCGGGGGCCGGTGCCGTGCGTGGCGGAGGTGGCGAAGCGGAGGGCGTCGAACAACTACGTCCGCGAGGCCCGCCGCCTCCACACCTACCTGACGTGAACCCGTTCAACGCCGCCGCCGCTCGTCCCGGCCTCGTGTCGCCGGGGGAGCGGCCGGCGGGCGCCGGTCAGAGGTAGAGGCCCGTCGAGTCGTCGTCCGGCGTCGGGGTGATGTCGCGGCCGGCGCGCAGTGCGTAGAGCTGCGCCAGCGTCGCCCCCGACGGCCCGACACCCTGGGACGAGCCGAGCCACGACACCGCCTCGTCCTTGGTCAGCGGCCCCACCTCCACCTGGGCCAGGCAGCGGCCCGGGCGGACGACGGCCGGGTGGAGACGGGTCAGGTCCTCGTTCGTGGTGATCGCCACCAGGACGTCCCGGCCCTGGCCGAGCAGGCCGTCGGTCAGGTTGAGCAGGCGTGACAGCCCCTGCCCCGCCTGCGCCTTGGCGCCCGCGCTGATCAACTCGTCGCAGTCTTCCAGCACCAGCAGCCGCCAGCGCTGCGTGTCCTCGTCGGTGTCGTAGCCGACGGCCACCTCCATCAGGTAGCCGGGCTCGTTGAACAGCCGCTCCGGGTCGAGGACGCAGTCGACCTGGCACCAGTCCTTCCACTGCTTGGCCAGCGTGCGCAGCAGCGTCGTCTTGCCGGTGCCGGGCTGGCCGTGCAGGAGGATGAGGCGGCCGTTGACGTCGGCCGGCGTGACCGACATCAGCCGCTCGAGGGCCGGGCGGACCTTGGCCGAGTAGTTGGGGCTGATCTCGTCCCACGGCTGGGCGGTGATCGGCTTCTCCGAGCGGGTGCCGCCGTGCATGCCGCGCCACCAGAAGCCCATCTCGACGTGGTCGACGTCCGGCACCGGCTCCTCGGCGCCGTCGATGCTCTCCGCGAGCACGGTCTTGGCCAGGTCTTCGTTCACCGCCGTCACGCTGACCGTCGCCGTGCGGTTGCGGTGGCGGATGACGCGCAGGGTCCAGCCGTCGCCGCTGATGAGCCGGGACTCCGAGCCGTCCTCGACCCGCGCCGTACGCAGCACGCGACCCCCGGCGGGGGTGAGCGTGGCGTCAGGGCGTACGCGCTCCAGGTTGGCCAGGCGGGACCACGGCTGCGCACCCGTCGCGAACGGCGACAGCGCCAGCGCGTCGATGACATCGATGGCGGAATCGGCGTCGTCGATCCAGATGTTCATCGGCAGCTCGGCGGAGGAGCCCTGGCTCGGGAACGGCACCTCCCTGATCACAGACATATCCTCCATGATCTCCATCTCATCACCGGATGTCGAAGGGTTTTGACGGGAATTCCAGTTAATTCTTGTTGAGGACGCCGGTCTGTGTGACGAGACCGGGCCCCGGTACGTCCTGCCAGGTATACGTGAGGTCGTCGCCCTCGAGCTTCAGCGTGATCGTGCCGGCGATGCAGCCGCCCTCGTTCGCGCCGAGGGAGAAGGTGAGCCGGGTGTCCTCCACCTTGGTCAGGGCGATGGTCCCCTTGCAGTCGTCGTCCTGGTCCTTCTCCGACCATAGCGCGGTGGACTCGCCCGTTTTGAGCTTCACCTCGTTCTCCGCTCCGTCGGGGTCGAGAGGGTTGTTACTGGTGGTGTGTCCAGACCAGTCTCCCTCGAAGGTCGCCGGGATCTTCAGGCCGGGGTCCGCGTCGTCGGTGGGCGTCTGCTCGCCGGATGTCTCCTCGTCGTCGCTCTCCGGCGCGGTGGGGGTCTCCGACGCCGGGGGCGTTCCCTGGGTGGTGTCGGGCGCCTGGGTCGTGTCCGGTGTCCCCGTGGCGGACGGTGAGCGCTCGACGTCCGTGGCGGGGCGGTTCGCCAGCACCAGGGCCGTGCCGCCGGCCGCGCCCAGCGCGACCACCACGGCCACCACCGCGCCGATGAGCGCGCCCCGGCGGCGGCCCGCCCCCGCCGTCCCGGACGTGGTCTCCGCCGGGACCTGCGGTCCGGTGGGCCCGCCGTCCCGCGACCACGGCCCCTGCGGGAACGGCGCCGCGCCAGGCCGCCCGTGCGCGCCCGAGCCCGCGCCGGACCCCTGCGGGAAAGGGCCGGCCGGGGATGGGGTGCCAGGGGCCGGAGCCGCCGTGCCGGGTGATGTCTTGGGGCCTACCAGGGACAGCATCAGGTGCTGCGCCGTCGGCCGCCGGGCCGGGTCCTTGACGAGGCAGGAGGCGAGCACCTCGCGCAGCCGGGGCGGCAGCGGCGACAGGTCCGGCTCGGCGTGCAGGACCCGGTGCAGCACCGCCGGGACGGTGTCCGCCCCGAACGGGCTCGTCCCCGTCGCCGCGTACACCATCGACGCCGCCCACGCGAACACGTCGGAGGCAGGCGCCGCCGGCGAGCCGTTGATCTGCTCCGGCGCCAGATAGGCCGGCGTGCCGATCAGCCCGGAGGTCATGGTCGCCGGCCCCTCGGCCCTGGCGATGCCGAAGTCCACCACGCGCGGCCCGTCGGGCCCGAGCAGCACGTTGGCCGGCTTGAAGTCGCGGTGCACGATCCCGGCCGCGTGGATGGCCGCCAGCGCGGTGGCCGTGCCGACGAGGAGGCGTTCGAGGTCGCCGCCGCGCAGGGGGCCGCGCTCGCGTACGCGGTCGGCCAGCGAGGGGCCGTGCACGTATTCGCTCACCACGAAAGGCCGCGGGCCGTCGGTCGAGACGTCGATCACGCGGGCCGTGCAGAAGGAGGCGACGCTCTCCAGCGCGTCGAGCTCACGCGCCAGCCGGGCCCGCGTCTGCTGGTCGCCCGTGCTCAGGAGCTTGATCGCGACCGGTTCGCCGTCGGCGGCGTGGGCGAGGTAGACCACGCCCTGCCCGCCTTCGCCGAGTCGCCCGGCCAGGCGGTAACCGCCCAGCGATGCCGGATCGTCCGGTCTGAGGGGCTGCGCCATGGCCGCTAGGTTACCGGTCGCCATGCGGAAGCCAAGATCCACCGGTACCTTGTGACGTCGGGTCAAATCACTCCTTACACGGAGGTATCGGGGAAGTGTCGAAAATCACGTTCCGCGAACGGGCGCGGTACTGGTTCGACAACACCATGTCCAAGGGCACCGCGTCGCTGATCGGCTGGCTGGCCGTGGTGTCGCTCACGCTGATCTTCGTGGTCGCCGCGCTCACGCTGTGGCTCGCGCCCGGTGAGCCCGCCGGGGTGGGGCACGCGGGCGAGGTGCTCTGGATCACGCTCATGCACGCGCTGACCCCGAGCAAGGTCGCCAGCGACAAGGGCTCGATCGCGTACATGGCCGTGATGTTCGCCGGGTCGCTCGGCGGGCTGTTCATCGTCAGCATGCTCGTCGGCCTGCTGTCGAACGGGCTCAAGGAAAGGGTGGACCGCCTGCGCAGGGGCCGCTCGCGGATCGTCGAGTCCGGCCACACGGTGGTGCTCGGCTGGTCGGATCAGGTGTTCACGATCGTGGCCGAGCTGGTCAAGGCGCACGCCAGCCAGAAGAGCTCGGCGATCGCCGTACTGGCGGACCGCGACAAGCTGGAGATGGAGGAGCAGATCCGCGAGCACGTCGGCGACGTCGGCAGGACCCGCGTGGTCTGCCGGACGGGACGGCCCACGGAGCCGCGCGACCTCGCGCTGATGAACCTGGCCGCGGCCCGCTCCGTCGTCGTGCTCTCGCCCGAGGGCGAGGACCCCGACGCGCACGTCATCAAGATCCTGCTCGCGCTGGCCAAACGTGACGGCATCCACCCGCCGGTGGTCGCGGGCCTGGCCTCCAGCCGCAACATCGCCGCCGCCCGCCTGGCCGGCGGCCAGGACGTGCACCTCGTCGACTCCGACGACACCGCCTCCAGGCTCATCGTGCAGTCGTCGCGCCAGTCCGGCATGTCCGTGGTCTGCATGGACCTGCTGAACTTCGACGGCGGCGAGATCTACCTGCGCACCCCCAAGAAGACCGTCGGGCTGACGTACGGGGAGGCGCTGCACGCCTACCAGACCGCGTCCGTGATCGGGCTGCGCAGGCCGTCCGGCGTCGTGCTGAACCCGCCCATGGACACCGTCATCAAGGCCGACGACGAGGTCATCGTCATCGCGCACGACGACTCCCACGTCCGCCTGGCCGCGGGCAAGCCGTCCGTGGACGAGAGCGCCATCGTCGTGGAGGCCGCGGCGCCGACCGAGCCAGAGCGCACGCTCCTGCTCAACTGGAACGGCAGGGCCGAGCAGATCGTCCGCTATCTCGACGGCTACGTGGCCGCCGGCTCGGTCCTGGAGGTCGCCGCCGACCACCCCAAGGCCGGTACGAGCCTCGCCGGCCTGCGCAACCTCACCGTCAACGTCAAGGACTGCGACACCACCGACAGGTTCGCGCTGGAGTCGCTCGGCGTCGGCCTCTTCCAGCACGTCATCGTCCTGTCCGACGACCGCTTCGACCCGCACCACGCCGACACGCGCACGCTCATGACCCTGCTGCAACTGCGCGACATGCAGAGCACGCTCAGCGAGCACTACTCGATCGTCAGCGAGATGCACGACGAGAACAACCGCTCCCTGGCCGAGGTCACCGAGGCCGACGACATCGTCATCAGCGACACCGTCATCGGCCTGCTCCTCGCCCAGCTCGCCGAGAACCGGCACCTGGCGGACGTGTTCGGCTACCTCTTCGACTCGCGCGGCTCGGAGATCTACCCCCGCCCCGCCGCCTCGTACGTCAAGCCGGGCCAGAAGGTCACCTTCACCACGGTCGTGGAGGCGGCCCGGCGCAGGGGAGAGACCGCCATCGGCTATCGCGACGCCACGGCGCGCAACGCCCCGCCGCACTACGGCATCGTCCTGAACCCGGACAAGTCGGAGAGCATCGTGCTAGGGGAGAAGGACTCGGTCATCGTTCTCGCCGAACGGTGATCCCGACCGCCGGTGAGCTAGCGTTTGCCCCGTGAGGACCATCGACTGGGTCGACGGCGCCATCGAGCTCGTCGACCAGACACTGCTCCCCGACAAGTGCGTGATGCTCCGCATCAGCACCGTCGGCGAGCTCGTGGACGCCATCCGGCGGCTGGCCGTGCGCGGGGCGCCCGCGCTCGGCGTGGCTGGGGCGCTCGGCGTGGCGCTGGCCGACGGCGACCCCGTCCGGATCGCGGAGCTGCGCGCCGCCAGGCCCACCGCCGTCAACCTCGCGTGGGGCGTCGACCAGGCCGCCGCCCACCTGCCCAGAGGGCCGGAGGCGGTGCTGGCGGCGGCGCTGCGCGTGCGCGACGACGACATCGCCGCCTGCCGGGCGATGGGCGAGCGCGGGGCCGACCTGCTCGAGGGCGACCGGCTGCGGATCATGACCGTGTGCAACACCGGCGGGCTCGCCGCCGTCGAACGCGGCACCGCGCTCGGCGTGGTGCAGACGCTGCACGAGCGCGGGCGGCTGGCCGAGGTGCTCGCGCTGGAGACCCGCCCCCTGCTGCAGGGCGCCCGCCTCACCACGTGGGAGCTGGCCAGGATGGGCGCGCCGCACCGCCTCATCGCCGACTCGGCGGGGCCCTACCTGCTGGCCAAGGGGGGAGTGGACGCGGTGCTCATCGGCGCCGACCGCATCGCCGCCAACGGCGACACCGCCAACAAGATCGGCTCGTACGCCCTCGCGCTCGGCGCGGAGCGGGCCGGCGTGCCGTTCGTGGTGGTCGCCCCCGAGTCCACCATCGACCTCGGCACCCCGTCCGGCGACCAGATCGACATCGAGGACCGGGGCGCGGACGAGGTCGTGTCGATCCGGGGCGTACGCACGGCGCCCGAAGGCACCCGGGCCCTCAACCCGGCGTTCGACGTGACCCCGCACGACCTCATCAGCGCGATCGTGACGGACAAGCGGGTGATCAGACCATAGGCCAAATCCCCGATCTCCATGACCGGTCCGCGTCGCCCGCGTTACGCTCAGTCGTCAACACAGCGACCCTCGGAGATCACCGTGGCCATCGACCTGGTGTTACGGCGTGACTGGAACGCCCGTGCCCCGCGCGGCGACTACACACAGCTCGACTCCACCAAGGGAGTCAAAGTCCACTACACGGGCGGCAGGGTCGACCCGGGCATCGTCTCCGACCACGGCGGCTGCGCAACCCTCGTACGGTCCATCCAGGCGCACCACATGGACGGCAACGGCTGGATCGACATCGGCTACTCGTTCGTCGCGTGCCCGCACCAGCGGGTCTTCGAGGGCCGTGGGCTGCACCGCCTGCCCGCCGCGAACGGCCCCGGGCTCAACGCCGGCCACTACGCCGTGCTCGGGCTCGTGGGCAACGCGGGGCTCGTGCAGCCGCCCGACGGGTTGCTGCACGCGATCCTCGACGCCGTCCAGCACGTACGCGACCGCGGCCACGCCGGCAAGGAGATCAAGGGGCACCGCGACGGCTACGCCACCGACTGCCCCGGCGATCCCCTCTACACCTGGGTACGCCGGGGCGCGCCCCGGCCGAACGGCGGCGGCGAGCCCACGGTTCCGCCGTTCCCCGGGCGGTTGCTGAAGTACCCGCCGGTGATGCGCGGCACGGACGTGCGCACCTGGCAGGCGCAGATGGCGCGGCGCGGGTGGGAGCTGGCCGTGGACGGCGCGTACGGGAGCGAGTCACGCGATGTGTGCCGCCGCTTCCAGCGTCAGCAGGGCGTCGGCGACGACGGCGTGGTGGGGCCCATCACGTGGCGGCTGGCGTGGGAGGCGCCCCTGGCATAAGGGGCCGGTTAGGGGCCGCCCCGGGGTATCTGGTCCCGGGGCGCTCGGCCTACTATCCGAAACATGGAACTGGCTGCCGGGTTCGCGCCCACCTCTCGAGACGACTGGCGAGCGCTGGCGCTGGAGGTCCTGCGAAGATCCGGGGCCGAGGCGGCGTCGCCGGAGGAGGCGCTGTCCAGGACGACCTACGACGGGGTGACGGTCGCGCCGCTCTACGACCTGGATGACCTGCCGGGCGATCCCGGGCCGCCGGGGGCCGCGCCGTACGTGCGCGGGGCCCGGGCCGTCGCCGGGTGGGACGTGCGGCAGCGGCACGCCGTGGCCGACCCCGAGGCCGTGCTGGCCGACCTGGAGAACGGTGTCACGTCGCTGTGGCTGGTCGTCGGCGACGACGCGATCCCGGTGGGCTCGCTCGGCACGGTCCTCAAGGACGTCTACCTCGACCTCGCGCCGGTCGTGCTGGAGGCCGGGACGCGGGCGCGGGAGGCGGCCGAGGCGCTGTTCGGCCTGGCCGAGGCCCGGGGCACGACGCTGAGCGGCAACCTCGGGGCGTCCGGGTCCGCCGGGGTGGAGCTGGCGCTGCGCTGCGCCGCCGCGTTCCCCGGGCTGCGGGCCGTGACCGTGGACGCGACGCCGTACCACGACGCGGGCGGGAGCGACGCCGAGGAGCTCGGCTGCTCGATCGCGCGCGGCGTGGCCGAGCTGCGGGCACTCACCGGCGGCGGCCTCCCGGTCGAGCGGGCGCTCGGGCAGATCGACTTCCGGTACGCCGCCACCGCCGACCAGTTCGCCACCATCGCCAAGCTCCGGGCCGCCCGCCGCCTGTGGGCCAGGGTCGCCGAGGTGTGCGGCGCGCCCGAGGCCGGCGGGCAGCGGCAGCACGCGGTGACCAGCGCGGCCATGATGACCGCCCGCGACCCGTGGGTGAACATGCTGCGCACCACGCTGGCCTGCTTCGCCGCCGGGGTGGGCGGGGCCGAGGCGGTCACCGTGCAGCCGTTCGACGCGTGCCTGGGCCTGCCGGACGCCTTCTCGCGCCGCATCGCCCGCAACACGCAGTCGCTGCTGCTGGAGGAGTCGGGGCTCGGCCGCGTGATCGACCCGGCCGGAGGCTCCTGGTACGTCGAACGCCGCACCGCCGACCTGGCCGAGGCCGCCTGGGCCTGGTTCCAGGAGATCGAGGCGGCCGGCGGCATCGGCGAGGCCGCCCCGCTCGTCTCCGCGCGCATCGCCGCCACCCGCGCCCGCCGCGCCGACGACATCGCCCACCGCCGCCTCCCCATCACGGGCGTGAGCGAGTTCCCCGACCTCGCCGAGAAGCCCCTTCGCCGCGCCCCCGCGCCGCCCGGGGCCGCCCGCCCGCCGGCCGGTGAGGGGCTGCCGGAGGTGCGCTACGCCGAGCCGTTCGAGCGGCTGCGAGACCTCGCCGACGGCCAGCCCGAGCGCCCCAAGGTGTTCCTCGCCACCATCGGCCCCCAGACCGCCCACACCGCCCGCGCCGCGTTCGCCGCCAACCTGTTCCAGGCGGGCGGCCTGGCCACCGAGACGGCCGGGCCGGGCGCCGACCCCGAGCGGATCGCCACCGCCTTCGCCGCCAGCGGCGCCGCCGTCGCCTGCCTGTGCTCCAGCGACAAGCTCTACGACCAGCACGCCACCGCCGTGGCCGCCGCCCTGCGCGAGGCCGGGGCGAAGAAGGTGTGGCTGGCGGGTAGGGGACGATATGAGGGCGTGGACGACACCCTGTACGCCGGCTGCGACGCGCTGGCCGTCCTCCGCGCGACCTTCGACGACCTGGGGGTGACCCGATGATCCCGGACTTCTCCGACATCCCGCTCAACGGCCTGCCCAAGCGGGAGACCGGCGCCCCCGAGCAGGCGGGCGAGGTGTGGGAGACACCTGAGGGCATCGGGGTCAAGCCGCTCTACACCGCCCACGACCTCGAGGGCCTCGACTTTCTGCGCACCTACCCCGGCGCGGCCCCCTACCTGCGCGGCCCGTACCCCACCATGTACGTCAACCAGCCCTGGACCATCCGCCAGTACGCGGGCTTCTCCACGGCCGAGGACTCCAACGCCTTCTACCGGCGCAATCTGGCCGCCGGGCAGAAGGGCCTGTCGGTGGCCTTCGACCTGGCCACGCACCGCGGCTACGACTCCGACCACCCGCGCGTGGCCGGCGACGTGGGCATGGCCGGGGTGGCGATCGACTCCATCTACGACATGCGGCAACTGTTCGACGGCATCCCGCTCGACCGCATGTCGGTGTCCATGACCATGAACGGCGCCGTGCTGCCCGTCCTGGCGCTGTACATCGTGGCGGCCGAGGAGCAGGGCGTCGCACCGGAACAGCTCGCGGGGACCATCCAGAACGACATCCTCAAAGAGTTCATGGTCCGCAACACCTACATCTACCCGCCGGCGCCCTCGATGCGGATCATCTCGGACATCTTCGCGTACTCGAGCGAGAAGATGCCGAAATTCAACTCCATCAGCATCTCCGGCTACCACATCCAGGAGGCCGGGGCCACCTGCGACCTGGAGCTGGCCTACACGCTCGCCGACGGGGTCGAATATCTGCGGGCCGGGGTCGCCGCGGGCATGGACATCGACCGGTTCGCGCCGCGCCTGTCGTTCTTCTGGTGCATCGGCATGAACTTCTTCATGGAGGTCGCCAAACTGCGCGCCGCGCGGCTGCTGTGGGCGAAACTCGTCGCCGGGTTCGACGCGACGAACCCGAAGTCGCTGAGCCTGCGTACGCACAGCCAGACCTCCGGCTGGTCGCTCACCGCGCAGGACGTGTTCAACAACGTCGCCCGCACCTGCGTCGAGGCCATGGCCGCCACCCAGGGTCACACCCAGTCGCTGCACACCAACGCGCTCGACGAGGCCCTGGCGCTGCCCACCGACTTCTCCGCCCGCATCGCCCGCAACACCCAGCTCCTTCTCCAGCAGGAATCGGGCACCACCCAGGTGATCGACCCGTGGGGCGGCTCCTACTACGTCGAGCGCCTCACCCACGACCTCGCCGAACGCGCCTGGGCCCACATCCAGGAGGTCGAGTCGGCCGGCGGCATGGCCAAGGCCATCGAGGCCGGCCTGCCCAAGCTGCGCATCGAGGAGGCCGCCGCGCGCACCCAGGCCCGCATCGACTCCGGCCGCCAGCCGGTGATCGGCGTGAACAAGTACCGGGCGACCGCTGACGAGGCCATCGAGGTGCTCAAGGTCGACAACAGCGCCGTACGCGCCCAGCAGCTCGACAAGCTCGCCCGCCTCAGGGCCGAACGCGACGACGAGACCGTGCGGCACGCGCTCGACGCGCTCACCAAGGCCGCCGGCCACCCCGCCCCCGGCCTCGAGCACAACCTGCTCAAGCTGGCCGTCGACGCCGCCCGCGCCAAGGCCACGGTGGGCGAGATCTCCGACGCGCTCGAGCAGGTGTTCGGCCGGCACGCCGAGCAGGTGCGTACGATCACCGGTGTGTACCGCGACGAGTCAGGCACGGCCGGCAACATCGAACACGTCCGCCGGGCCTGCGTCGGCTTCGAGCGGGCCGAGGGCCGCCGCCCGCGCATCCTGGTGGCCAAGATGGGCCAGGACGGCCACGACCGCGGCCAGAAGGTGATCGCCACCGCCTTCGCCGACCTGGGCTTCGACGTCGACGTCGGCCCGCTGTTCCAGACGCCGGAGGAGGTCGCCAGGCAGGCGGTCGAGGCCGACGTGCACGTCGTGGGCGTGTCCTCGCTGGCCGCCGGGCACCTCACGCTGGTGCCCGCGCTGCGCGCGGCGCTGGCCGACCTCGACGCCCCCGAGATCATGATCGTCGTGGGCGGCGTCATCCCGCCGGGCGACCACGACGAGCTGCGGGCCGCGGGCGCCGCCGCGATCTTCCCCCCGGGGACCGTGATCGCCGACGCCGCCCTCGACCTGCTGGAGCAGCTCAGGAACCGTCACTAGGCGGCCGGGGGGCCGCCGTCACAGGTGCAGGAGCCGTCGTCACTGGGTGGTGCCGTCATCGCACATCGTGACCGAGACCGTCCGCTGGGCGGCCACCGGCGAGGTGATCCGCAGGGTGACGCTGTGGGTCCCGCCCGTGCTCCTGAGCGGGCGGGACGCGGCGAGATAGCGCTGCCCGTTCCCGGAGACGACCGCCGACGCGCGGCTGGTCTGCACGCCGTCGACGATCCAGGAGTAGGTGATGGTCACGGGGTCGCCCGTACGCCGTACCAGGGCCTGGAGCGCCACCTCGCCCCCGGCCCAGCAGGTGCCGTTCCTGGTGCCGGCCGGGCGGACGTAGACGACCCTGAGCCGGTTCGCCCCGGCGGACGGGGAGCCGGTGCCGGTCGGGTCGCCGGTCGGGACGGTGCTGGGCGTGCCGTCCGTCTGGGGCGTCGGCCTGGTCGTGCCACGGGTGCGCGTGGGGCGCGGCGTGGCGGCCGGCTCCGTGGTCGGGGCGTCGGTGATGCCGGCGATGTTCGTGGTCTTCGGGGTGGGAGTGGTGGGGGTGAGCCAGATGATGGCGCCGGCCAGGGCGAGCACGCAGACGCCGGAGACGCCCGCGATCATCGCGGTCTTCACCCGCCGGCCACGGGAGCGCGGGGCCGGCGCCGGGTTCTGACCGCCCGTCCCGCCCTCGTCCCCCGCGGGAGGAGCGCCGTACGCCCCCATCGGCCCGCCGGCCACGGGGGCGCCCCCGGGCGGCACGGGCGGCATGGGCGGAACTGGCGCGCCGAGCGGGGCCGTCAGGTCGGGTGCCACCGGCGCGCCGAGCGGCGCCGGAGGGTGGGCGGCGGAGGGCTGCTCGATGGGGGAGGACAGGTCGAACAGCGCCTGGAGCGGCGAGGTGGCCGGTCCCGGGCCCTCGTGCGGATCGGAGACGGGCCCCGAGCCCTGGTACGCGCCGCCCTGCGGGTCGGCCGCGTGCCCACCGCCGCGCTGCGCCTCGGCCGCGTGCGGATGACCGTGCTGGGCGCCCGGGTGCGCGTCGGGCGCCTGGCCGAAGCCGTGCTGGGCGGAAGGATGCGCGTCGGGGCGGGCGGCCGGGTGCTGGTGCTGCGCGGCCTGGTGGTTCTGTCCGGGGGTCTGGTGCTGTCCGGCCTCCCACGACGGGTCCTGGGGCGGCTCCGGGGTCGCGTGCGCGGGGAAGTCCTGGGTCGGCCCCTGGTGCGCGGCGTCCGGCTGCCGCGCGGAGGCCCTCTGACCGGCACCCTGCGGCGCGCGGCCCTTGCGGGACGGCCCCGCCTGGGGGTGGCCGGCCGGCTGCTCCCAGGGACGCTCGGAGGCGCGCTTGCGCGGGCGGTCGGCCGCCGGCTCCCACAGGGAGTCGGCGGACTGTTCCCTGGCCTCCCAGGAGCGGTCAGGGGTGTGCTCCCAGCCCGGGTCGGAGGCCGGCGGCGGCGTCGCGGGATGGCGGGAGGGGGCGGCCAGGCGCAGCAGGACGTCGCGCATCGCGGGCCTGGCCCCCGGATCCTTGACCAGGCAGGCCGTCACGACCTCGCGCAACGGGCCCGGCAGCTCGCCGATGTGCGGCTCCTCGCGCAGGATGCGGTTGATCACGGCGGGCAGCGAGTCGTCCCCGAAGGGCGGCACCCCCGTGGCGGCGTACACGAGGACCGAGGCCCAGGAGAACACGTCCGCCGCCGCCCCCACGGGCTTGCCGGCGAGCTGCTCGGGCGCCATGTACGCGGGCGTGCCCACGATGTTGCTGGTCGCCTTCATGCCCGACCCCAGCGCCCCGGCCACCCCGAAGTCCACCACCCGGGCGCCGTCGGGCCCGAGCAGGACGTTCGACGGCGTGAAGTCCCCGTGGACGACGCCGGCCTGGTGGATCGCGTCCAGCGCGGTCGCGGTCGTCACGGCGAGCCGCTGCAGCTCCGCCCCGCCGCGCCGGCCCGCCTGCTGCAGGGAGGGGCCGTCCACGTACTCGGACACGATGTACGGCCGTCCGCTGGTCGACGCGTCGAGCACCTGCGCGAGGCAGAACGGCTCGACCTTGCGCGCGGCGGAGATGGCCCTGGCCAGGCGGTCGTCCACGGCGAGCCCCTCGCGCAGCACCTTGATGGCGACCGGGGTCCCGTTGCGCGCCTGGCCGAGATAGACGACACCGTGGCCGCCCGCGCCGAGCCGCCCGACCAGCCGGTATGGGCCCACCGCCGCCGGGTCGCCGCCGCGGAGGGGTTCGACGTTGGGCATGAGGGGAGTGACTCCTGTGACGGCTGAGGTTAGAACTCCAGCACCCTACTGGCAAAAGTCAAAACTTGTCAGACGTTAGGCTCATCAACTGGGAAGAAAGGGGCACGCCGGGTGCATTCGCTGGAGGACTACGCGCAGGGCGTACGGGCCGGTTCCCGTACGTGGATCGCCCGCGCCATCACGCTTGTGGAGTCGACGAGACCCGACCACATCGCCCTCGCACAGCGGCTGCTCGTCGAGCTGACCCCCTTTTCCGGTCACGCGCGCCGGGTCGGCGTGTCGGGCGTGCCGGGGGCGGGCAAGTCCACGTTCATCGACGCGCTCGGCACGCGCCTGACCGGCGACGGCCACAAGGTGGCCGTGCTGGCCGTCGACCCCTCCTCCAGCCGGACGGGCGGCAGCATCCTCGGCGACAAGACCCGCATGGCCCGTCTGTCGGCCGACCCCGCGGCCTTCATCCGCCCCTCGCCCACCTCCGGCACCCTCGGCGGCGTCACCAAGGCGACCAGGGAGGCCATGGTCGTGGTGGAGGCGGGCGGGTTCGACACCGTCCTGGTCGAGACCGTCGGCGTGGGACAGTCGGAGACCTCGGTGGCCGACATGGTCGACACGTTCCTGCTGCTCACCCTGGCCCGCACCGGCGACCAGCTCCAGGGCATCAAGAAGGGCGTGCTGGAGCTGGCCGACGTCATCGCGGTCAACAAGGCCGACGGCGAGCACGAGCTGGCCGCCAGGAAGGCGGCCCGCGAACTGGCCGGCGCCCTGCGCATGCTCCGCTCCGACGCCGTACCGCCGCCCGTGCTCACCTGCAGCGGGCTGACCGGCGACGGGCTCGGCGAGCTCTGGCGGCAGGTGCTGGCCCACCAGGACGCCCTCGACCTGGCCGCCAAGCGCCGCAGGCAGCAGGTGCGGTGGACCTGGACGCTCGTGCACGACCGGCTGCTGTCGGAGCTGCGCAACGACCCCGCCGTGGCGGCGCTCACCGAAGAGGTGGAGCGGGAGGTGCTGGCGGGCGGGCTCACCCCCGCGCTCGCCGCCGACCGCCTCCTGTCGGCCTTCAAACGGCCGTGATCCGGCTGCGACGCGGCCGTGTTCCGGCCGGATCGCCACCGCCGGGAGCAGCATCGGAAACCCGCGGGTGAAGATACCTCTCCCGGGGGTGGAATAACCCCAACCCCCGCGCCGGGGCCGGTCGGACGGCCTGCGTGATCCATGTCACGATGTCGCGCAACCGACGTGGGGAGAGGCGCGAATGTGTGCGGAGTCGATGCTGCCGGAACCGGTGGCGGGCGCGCTGGAGGAGTATGGGCGCCTCCTGGGGCGGCACGGGATCACCTGGGGTGAGCCGGAGATCCACTATGTGAAGTTCTTCGCCCGGCGCAGGGTGCTGCCGCCCGAGCTGTTCGACCGGTTCTGGGAGCTCGTGCTCAAGGCGGTCGCCGAGCAGCATCCCGGCCACCCCCTCGACCAGCTCGCCGCCCGGCTCGACGAGCCCGACTACGACCGCGTCCTGCGCGACACCCTCGACGGCGAGCTGCCGGGACACCTCGTCGCCGTCCGGATCGAGCCCGACGCGGTCGCGCTCGAAGGAGCGCCCAAGACGGTGCTGCTCCCGTCGAACCCGCTGCGCCCCATCCAGGGCCAGGGCGAGGGCGAGGGCGGCCGGCGCGGCAGGGCGGCCCGATGGGCGGGGGAGGTGCCGTTCGTGGTGCTGCCCGGCGGCGGGCGCCCCGCCTCCCCGCCCGCCGGGCCGGACCCCGGCACCGCCGTCCCGCTGCCGGGCCGCGGCGAGGAGCGGATCTCGCTGCTCATCGACTCCAGGCGGGACGAGCCCTGCCTGGTCTCCGTGGACGACGCCCAGCGGCGGCTGCCCGCGCGCGGCGCCTGGCTCGTCGAGGTGGACCAGGACAGCACGGTCGTCGTGGACGGCACCCGCGTCCGCCTCGACACGCTCCTGCGCCCCATCCACGCCTCCCGCCTGCGGCTGGTGGCCGGGATGCCCTGCCGGTGGAGCGTCGTGGCCGCCGACGGCAGCGGCTGGTTCCCGCCCGACACCCCCAACCGGTACGACTACCACGGCCGCCCGTACTTCCACGGCGACGGCCTCGTCCTGGAGGTCCCCTCCACCCCGCTGACGATCACGGCCGCCCGCGGCATGGAGTACGACGAGGCCCGGCTGCAGCTCACCCCCGACCCGGGCGGCGAGCACCTGGTCGAGCTGACCCCCGAACGCCTCTACGACGCCGCCGCCCGCGGCTGGTATGGCGCCGACATGCACGTCCACCTCAACTGGGCCGGCGACCTGGTCGGGGTGCCCGCGGACGCCGCCGCCGCCCAGCACGGCGAGGACCTGCACGTGCTCAACCTGCTGGCCGGCAACGTCTCGGGCCGGCGCGTCTACGACCGCGAGGCGCTGGAGCACTGGACCGGCCAGGACCTGCCCTGGTCGGACGCCACGCACCTGGCCAGGATGGGCGTCGAATACCGCAACGACCTGCTCGGCCACATCTACGCCTTCGCGCCGCGCTCGGCCCCCGGCCGCTACCACACCGGGTTCGACGGCGACGCCGACTGGCCGCCCAACGCCGACGGCCTGCGCGAGCTGCGCGGGCTCGGGGCGCTCGTCGGCTACAGCCACCCCTTCCGCACCCCGATCGGCGACGGCGACCCGCCCAAGGGCGTGGTCTCGCCCGTGCCGCGCAACTGCGCCGCCCGCGAACTCGTGGCCGACGCCGCCCTCGGGCTCGTGGACAGCCTCGACGTGCTCACCCACGCCTCGATCCCGTCCACGGCGGCGGTGTACCGGCGGCTGATCGGCGCGGGCAACCGGCTGGCGGTGACCGCGGGCACGGACGCGATGATCTCGTTCACCCGTTCGGACAACCAGTCGAACCCGCCCGGCTGGGCCCGCGTCTACGCCCAGGTCGAGGGTGAGCTGACCGCCAGGTCGTACGCGGCCGCCGTACGCGCGGGCCGGACGTTCGCCACCACCGGACCCTGGCTGGAGCTGTCGGTGGACGGCCACGGCCCCGGCCACGTGCTCCAGGCCCGCCGGGGCGACCGCGTCAGCGTTACGGCCACGGCCATCGGCCCCGAGGTGGCCGCGGTGCGCATCCGCACCGCCGAGGGCGTGCGGGCGGGGGCCGAGCGCCTGTCGGCCGACTACGGGCGGCGCGGCGAGGACCTGCTGACGGTGACGGCCGAGTTCCGGGTGGACGCGCCCACGTACGTGGTGGCCGAGGTCCTGTGCGACCCCCATGCGCGCACGCTGACCGCCACCGGCTACGCCCTGACCAGCCCCGTGTACGTGGACGTGAACGGCAGGCCGGTCGCCCGGCAGGACGACGTGCGGTGGTGCCTGGAGTGGCTGGACCTGCTCGAGCAGCTCATCAGGCAGCACGGCAGGCTCGCCGGGCCCTACCAGTTCGGCGACCACATGTCCCTGCTGCAGCAGGCCAGAACGATCTACCGGGGGCGGCTAGGCTGAGTCCGATGGACGTCAAGGCCTTGCTCAGCGCCCACCCCGCCTGGCTCGACCACCTCGAGTCCGTCGGCGGCTTCGAGGTCGTCCTGCCCGGCGGCGGCCTGGCCGACGAGCTGCTGCGGCTGACGGTGCCGCACGAGGACGTCAACGCGATCCTCGCGGCCCGGCCCGAGCCGGGCACCCCTCAATGGTGGCTGACCGAGCGGTGCGCGCACTCGCTCGTGTCCACCATGGGCGCGATGGAGGACCCGCCGCCGTTCCAGCCGCTGCCCGAGCTGGGCCCCTACTTCTACGTCTACGTCTTCCTGGCCGCGCTTCCGCACACCCGCGCCCACCACCGGAGCCTGGGCATCCCGGAGGAGGTGTCCTGGGCGACGTTCACCGACCTGGGGCGCAACATGGCCGTGCACCGCAAGCGGTTCGGCACCGCCGGCCTGCACGTGCCCTACTGGTTCATGCTGCACGCCAGGGGCATCCTCTACGAGCTGGGCAGGCTCCAGTTCAACCTCGCCACGCTGGGCCGGACCACCGGCGAGACCCTCCGCGCCGCCGGCCTGCCGCTGGGGCCCGGGTCGCCGTCGCTCGCGGTGCACGTGCCCGGCTTCCACGGCCCGCTGACGCCCGAGGCGTGCGACGCCTCGTTCGAACGCGCCCGGCGGTTCTTCCCCCGTCACTTCCCCGGGCACTTCCCCGGCTCGGACCGCCGGGTCATGACGTGCGGTTCGTGGCTGCTCGACGAGCAGCTCGCCCGCTACCTGCCCGCCGACTCCAACATCCTCGCCTTCCAGCGCCGCTTCCACCCGCTGCACCGCTTCGACGACGGCGACGTGCTCTCGTTCGTGTTCGGCGGGGACGCCACCGCCGACCCGGCCGCGCTGCCCCGCCGCACCCGGCTCGAACGCGCCATCGCCGACCACCTCACCGCCGGCGGCACCTGGTACGGCCGCAGGGGCTGGCTGCCCTTCTGACCCCCCGCGCCGCTCACTTTCAAACCGCTTGTGCTAAATTTTGGCCATGCGGTCAGAAAACGAGCCGAGCGGCCAGAAGTCGCGGTCGTTCATCGAGGAGGCCAGGCGTGCCCAGATCGTGTCCTCAGCCGTGGAGGTCATCGCCGAGGCCGGCTTCGCCCAGGCGTCGCTGGCGCGCATCGCCAAACACGCGGGCATCAGCAAGGGCGTCATCTCCTACCACTTCGCCGGCAAGGACGAGTTGATGGTGGAGGTCGTCGAGCGCACCTACGGCACGATCGCCGAGCACGTGGCGGCCAGGATGGCGGGCGCGGCCACGGCCACCGAGCTGCTCAGGACGCACATCCTGGCCGTCGCCGACCACATGCGCGGCCACCGCACCCAGATCGCGGCGCTGGGGGAGATCTTCTACAACCTCCGCACCGCCGACGGGCAGCCCCGCTACGGGATCAAGGCCAACGAGGAGATCTACCTCGCGCTGGAGCGGATCTACCGCTTCGGCCAGGAAAGCGGGGAGTTCAGGGACTTCGACACCCGTGTCATGGCGATCGCCCACTCCTCGGCCATCGACAACATGTTCGCGTACTGGGTGGCCACCCCCGGCCACGACCTCGACGCGCACGCCGCAGAGCTCGCCGACCTCTTCGAAAGGGCATGCAGGAAATGACGGTCCAGCCGGTGACCCGGACCAGGCTCCACGCGATCGACAACCTGCGGATCGTGCTGACCGCGCTGGTCGTCGCCCACCACGTGGCGATCACGTACGGCAACATCCCGCTGTGGTTCTACACCGAGCCCGCCAAGGACGGCTCGGGTGTGCTGCTCGACGTCCTGGCCATGTTCAACCAGGCGTTCTTCATGGGGTTCTTCTTCCTCATCTCCGGCTTCTTCACCCCGGGCTCCTACGACCGCAAGGGCGGGCGCCCGTTCGTGCGCGACCGGCTGATCCGGCTGGGCGTGCCGCTGGTGGTCTTCCTCCTGCTGCTACGGCCGATGGTCAACTTCGGCGGGCTCGCCGGCCGGGAGGGCATGCCGTACTGGCAGTACTACCTCGGCTCCTGGGACCCGGGGCCCATGTGGTTCGCCGAGGTGCTGATCGTCTTCGCGCTCGTCTACGCGCTGTGGCGGAGCCGGCGCGAGCCGCTCGAACGGCGCGTCGAGCCGCTCCGGCTGAAGTGGGTCGTGCTGTACGTGCTGGGGCTGGCGGCCGTCACGTTCCTGTGGCGGATCCCGGTGCCGACCGGCACCTACGTGCCGGTGCTCGGGCTGCCGTCGCCGCAGTTCCTGCCGCAGTACGCGAGCATGTTCGCGCTCGGCTGCCTGGCCTTCAGGCGCGGCTGGTTCGAGACGCTGCCCGCGCGGGCGGGGCGGCTCGGGCTCGTCGCGGCCGGCGTGTCGAGCGCGGTGCTGCTGCCGCTGTCGTTCCTGACCGGCGGGCATCTGTCGTCGGCGCTGTCGGCCCTGTGGGAGTGCTCGTTCGCGGTCGGCATGATCATCGGGCTGACCGTGCTGTTCAGGGAGCGGTTCGGCACGCAGGGGCCGCGCGGGCGGTTCCTGTCCGACCACGCCTTCACCGTCTACATCATCCATCCGCTCGTACTGGTCGGCCTCGGCTGGGCACTGCGGTGGCTGGAGGCGATCGCGGTCGTCAAGTTCGCGGTCATGCTGGCCGTGGCGCTGCCGCTGTGCTGGTGGATCGCCTATCTGGTGCGCTCGCTGCCGGGGGCTAAGCGGGTGCTGTGAGCATCGCGGGCAGCGGGGCCGCCCGGCCGTCGCGCACGCACACGTACGTGACCGTGCCGACCGCGACCAGCTCGTCCGCGCGGCGGCGCACGGTGAACGTCATCGTGATCGACGTGGTGCCGACCCTGGCCGGGGCGCTCTCCACGGTCAGCACGTCACCGAGCCGGGCGGGCGCGTGGTGCTCGCAGCCGCTGACCTTGACCACCAGGTCGGCGCCCTCCCGCCGGAGCCGGTCGTAGCCGCCCCTGGCGCCGAGCCAGTCGAGGAAGGCGTCCTCGAAGTACTCGTAGTAACGGGCCGCGTGCATCATGGCCTGCGCGTCGCAGTGCCGGGGGCGCACGGGGAGATGGGAGATCACGCCAGGAACCCTACGCTCGCGGCCGGTGTATCGGGGGCATGAGACTTCTCACAGCCGGCGCCACCCTGCTCGCGACCCTGCTCGCGACCCTGCTCGCCACCCTGCTCGCCGCCTGTGCCACCGCCCCCACCCCCGTGGCGCGCGCCGACGACCCGCCGGGACAGCGGCGCTGCGGCAGCGCCGACCAGCGCGACTTCGACGACGGCCTGGACTCCCGCGTCGTCACCGCCGGGCAGACCAGGCTGGTCGCCTCCCGCCTCGCCCGGCCGCCCGCCGGCGCGCGGGCCCGTACCTTCAAGCTCACCGTACGTCTCGAGCCCGGCGCCGACGTCACCCTGGCCACCAGGACGCCGGGCACGGCGCTGCTGTTCGACCGGTCGCGCTACCGCGCCGACAACGCCTACTCGCTGGCCGACGGCTCGGCGTCCTACCGGTTCACCGGCTGCGCCGGCCACTCGGCCGTGCGGGTCGGCGCGGTGCTCACGACCGGGCCGACCAGCGTGACCCTCCAGTCGGGCGGCCACACCGTCCGGGTGACCGCCTACACCGGACAGGCGTAGCCGCTCAGATGTGGCCGCTCAGGTGTGGCGGCTCAGGCGTAGAAGGAGTCGAGGGTCGGGCCGTGGCGCTCCTCGACGGCCCTGCGCTTGATCTTCAGGCTGGGCGTCAGCTCGCCGGTCTCCACCGTGAAGTCCTCGGCCAGGATCGCGAACTTCTTGACCGTCGCGTAGCTGGCCTCATCGGCGTTGACCTGGTTGATCGCCTTCTCGACCTCGCCGCGCATGCGCGGGTGCTCGCGCAACTCCTCGGGGTCGGAGGGCAGCGACTCGGCCTCCGCCCACGGCCTGACCACGTCCATGTCGAGCGTGACCAGCGCCGTGACGTAGTTGCGCCGGTCGCCATGGACGAACACGTGCGACACGTACGGGCAGGCGGCCTTGATCCGGCCCTCCAGGTAGGTCGGCGCCACGTACTTGCCGCCCGAGGTCTTGATGAGCTCCTTCTTGCGGTCGGTGATGCGCAGCCGCCCGGCGTCGTCCAGCTCGCCGATGTCGCCCGTGCGCAGCCAGCCGTCCTCGAGCGCCTCGGCGGTCTCCGCCGGCAGCCCGTGGTAGCCGCGCATGATGCCGCGCCCGCCGATGAGGATCTCGCCGTCCTCGGCGATGCGCACCGAGGTGCCGGGGAACGGCGGCCCGACCGTGCCGAACTTCACCGAGTCGGGCCGGTTGAGGAAGCTGCCCGCCGACGACTCGGTCAGGCCGTAACCCTCGAGGATCGTCAGGCCCGCCGCGTCGAAGAACTCGGCGATGTCCTGCGACAGCGGGGCGGCGCCGGAGATGAAGAAGCGGACCCGGCCGCCGAACCGGTCGCGCAGCTTGCTGAAGACGAGACGGTCGGCGACGGCGTATTCGAGCCGCGTGCTGAGCGGGATCTCCGCGCCGCGCTGGCGGGCCTTGGCGACCCTGAGGCCGGTCTTGCGCGCCCAGGTGAAGATGCGCAGCTTGGCGCCGCCCTCGCGCTGCTGGGTCGCCACCACCGTGTTGTGGATCTTCTCGAAGATGCGCGGCGCTGCGGCCATGATCGTCGGCTTCACCGCACCGAGGTTTTCGGCGATCTTGTCGAGGCGGCCGTCGATCGCGGTCGGCACGCCGATGTGGATCATCACGACCTCGAGCAGCTTGCCGAACGAGTGCGACAGCGGCAGCCACAGGAAGTGCAGGTCGTCACCGGAGAGCAGGCCGAGCTCGCGGACCGCGCCGGCGGCGTAGATCCAGTTGTCGTGGGTCAGCTCCACGCCCTTGGGCCGGCCGGTCGTGCCCGAGGTGTAGATGAGGGTGGCCAGGTCGTCCTGGGCGATGGCGTCCACCATCGCGTCGTAGTCGGCCTCGGCCGTGTCCTCGCCGCTCTCACCGGGACGGCTCACCGAGTCGAGTGTGACCACCCAGCCGTCGTCGCCGGCCGAGCCGTCGATGACCACCACGCAGGTGACGTCGGGCAGCTCCTTCTGCACGGACCTGAGCTTGGCGACCTGGTCGTCGTTCTCGGCGATGACGATCGTGCTGCCCGAGTCGGTGATGACGAAGGCGGACTCGGCGGCCGTGTTGGACGGGTAGATCGTCGTCGTGGCCGCCCCCGTGGCCAGCACCGCGAGGTCCGTCAGAATCCACTCGAGCCGCGTCGAGCACAGGATCGACACGCGGGTGCCGGGGGCCGAGCCGAGCCTGGACAGGCCGAGGGCCAGCCCGCGCACGCGTTCGCCCACCTCCTGCCATGACAACGAGGTCCATCCGCCGTCCGAGGGCACTCGGTACGCCTCGGCGTCGGGGGTCTCCGCGATCCGGTCGCGCAGCAGGGAGGGAATGCTGGACATGCCTGACCTCCTGGGGGGTGCTTCGCCCCGACTCTAGGGTGTCGGGACCGTCTCAGTCGATGCGCTGGGCCGATCGCGGCGTGGCGGTGGCCACCATCCGCGCGGTGCGCACCTCCCAGGCGCCACAGGCGCATCGCAGATAGCAGACCAGTCCCTCCGACGTGCGGTGCGAGGAGACCACGGTCATGGCGAGGGGATCGTGCAGATCTCTGAGATGCATGATTCCAACCTGATGTAATGGCCTTATGCATTTCAACACTTACGGTGGCAACGGGGCGGCGCTGGCGGCGGCGCTCGTCAACGCGACCGACTTCAGTCCGCCGGCCGTCGAGGCGATGCTGACCGAGCACCGGCTGCTGCGCACCGTCGTCACCGAGGAGGAGGCCGGGCTGCTGCGGGAGTGGGCGGGCCGGCTCGCCCCGGTGTTCGGGGAGAGCGACCAGGGCCTGCAGATCAAGCTGGTCAACGAACTGCTCGACGTGTCCTCGTCCAAGCCCTACGTCAGCGCCCACGACGGCCGCGAGCCCCACCTGCACTTCTTCTCCATCGACGCCGACGTCGTGTCCAGGGCGAGGGACACCACGGCGGGCGGCCTGGCGATGGCCATGTCCTTCGCCGGCGGCGATCGGCTCGGGAGGTGTGGCAGGGACGGGTGCGAGATCGTCTACGTGGACACCTCGCGCAACGGGCGGCGCCGGTTCTGCTCGCCCGCCTGCGCGAACCGGGTCAACGTGGCGGCGCACCGGGCCAGGAAACTTGCCAGCTGATTCGGGCATCGCCTAACATTTCACTGTCTTATCGCCGAGCCGTGGAGGCAGTTGACGTGAGGATCTGAGGTCGCGGGCACCGCGCCGTCCGCCCTGTCATGGGCCGCCCCTTCGTGGGCACGCGCGCACACCTGGACCTCTGAGGGCATCCTCGTCCCTGCCGTGGACTCGGTTCCTTTTCCCATGTGTCGCGTGCGTATGCGGTGATTCCCGCCAAGTCACGAAATTTCGATTTTTGTGATGGGAGCCGCCTTATGTCTTTTTCCATTGTGGTAGATCACGTGTCCTTCGCCTGGCCGGACGGCACCACCGTGCTCGACGGGCTCGACGCCGCGTTCCCCGCGGGACGTACGGGGCTCATCGGGGTCAACGGGTCGGGCAAGTCGACCCTGCTGAAGATCATCGCCAGCGAGCTGGCCCCCCGGGCCGGGTCCGTGTCGGTCTCCGGCGAGGTCGGGTACCTGCCGCAGAACGTGCCGCTGGGCGCGAGCCGTACCGTGTCGGACCTGCTGGAGATCAGCGCGACGCGGGCGGCGCTGCACGCCATCGAGGGCGGTGACGTGGCCGAGGAGCACTTCGCCGCGGTCGGCGACGACTGGGACGTGGAGGAGCGGGCACGCGCGGAGCTCGACCGGCTCGGCCTCGACCACGTCGGGCTGGACCGTACGGTCGGCACGCTGTCCGGCGGCGAGACCATCATGGTCGCGCTGGCCGCGCAACTGCTCAAACGCCCGGAGGTGCTGCTGCTCGACGAGCCCACCAACAACCTCGACCTCGGCGCGCGGCGGCGGCTCTACGCCGCGGTCGCCGCCTGGCAGGGGGTGCTGGTGGTGGTCAGCCACGACCGGGCGCTGCTGGAGCTGGCCGACCAGATCGCCGAGCTGCGCGACGGGAGCGTCCGCATGTACGGCGGCAACCTCGGCGACTACGAGGAACAGGTCGCGACCGAGCAGGAGGCCGCCGAACGCATCGTCCGCACCGCCGAGGGCGACGTGCGGCGGCAGCAGCGCGAGCTCGTCGAGGCCAGGACCAGGATCGACCGGAACCTGCGCAACGGCAGGAAGGCCTTCGAGAACAAGAAGGTGCCGAAGATCGTCGCGAACGGGCTCAAGCGCAAGGCCCAGGTGTCCGCCGGCAAGCAGCGCACCCTCCATCTGGAGAAACTGGAGGAGGCCCGCGACCGGCTCACCGAGGCCGAGCAGGCCGTGCGCGACGACGCCGAGATCCGCATCGAGCTGCCGGGCACCGAGGTGCCCGCCGGCCGCACGGTCCTCACCCTGCCCCTGGAACCGCGGACCGCCGCGGGCGAGCCGGAGGATGAGGGCGCGGGCAAAGCCGCGGGCGAGCCGGAGGGTGAGGCTGCGGGCAAGGTGGCGGTGCTGGAGGCGCTGGTCGTGCGCGGTCCCGAGCGGATCGCGCTGCTCGGGCCCAACGGCTCGGGCAAGACCACGCTGCTCAAGCGCATCGTCGGGCACGGCGCCAACGTGCCCGTCCGCTACCTGCCGCAGCGGCTCGACCTGCTGGACGACGCGCTGAGCGTGGTCGACAACGTGCGGGCCGTGGCCCCCTCCGCCTCCGTCAACGAGGTACGCGCCCGCCTGGCGCGCTTCCTGTTCCGGGGCGATCGGGTCAACCAGGCCGTCGGCACGCTGTCGGGCGGCGAACGCTTCCGCGCGACGCTGGCCGCGCTGCTGTCCGCCGACCCGCCGCCGCAGCTCCTCCTGCTCGACGAGCCGACCAACAACCTGGACATGGCCAGCGTCCGCCAGCTCGCGCAGGCGCTGTCCGCGTACCGGGGGGCGCTCATCGTGGCCAGCCACGACCTGCCGTTCCTGGAGACGCTGGGGATCACCCGCTGGCTGCGGCAGGACCGGGAGGACGGACTGGCCGAATCGTAATTGACGGTGGGGGATCAACCGGACGATAGTGTGACAGGTGGCTTCACCCCGGTTGATCTCCTGCGTTCTCGCCCTGGCGACGCTCACGCTCGGCGCGTGCACCTCGGGTGCCGCCTCGCCGACCGGTGGCGAGGCGACCGTCTCAGGCGTCGCCGGTGGCAAGGGCGCCGCCCCCGCCACCGGAGGCGGCACGGGCAACGGCAGTCCCAGCGCGTCGGCGCTGACGCCGGAGGCGTACAAGGGCGAGCTCGACAGCCGGCACAAGGCGATGTCCGACGCGATCGGCGCGCTGGCGGGCGGGCGCGGTCTCAAGGCCCTGGACCAGCGGGTCGGCCGGGCCGAGGAGACCCTGAGCGGCGCCGCCGAGGCGCTGTCCGCCCTCGCCCCGCCCGACGCCGTACGCGCCCAGCACGACACGTACGTCACCAGCCTGCGCGAGGTCGCCACCGCGCTCGGCGCCACGTCGGGCAAGGTCGGCGCCAGGGACCTGTGCACCTCCTCGGCCGTGCTCACCGACCTCGGCGACAAGCTGGCCGCGCTCGACAAGGCGGGCGAGGACCTGCAGAGCGCCGGCGACTACCCGGCCGACGTCGTGGACGTGAAGGCCGCCGACCGGCAGTCCAGGCGGCTGCGCAACGGCTCGTTCATCCGCAAGGGCACGCTCAACGGCCGCAGCTCGCTGGAGATCGACAACGGCGGCAGCCGCGACGCCGTGGTCACGGTCGTCAGGGGCGGCAGCAAGGTGTTCAGCGTCTATGTGCGCAAGAAGGCGAAGTTCAAGGTCCGGGGCGTGCGCGACGGCAGCTACAAGGTCTACTTCACGCACGGCGCGGACTGGGACGGCAAGGGCAAGGCGTTCACCCGGGACTGCAGCTTCGAGCGGTTCCAGAAGACGGTGAAGTTCAAGACGACGTTCACCGCCACGCAGATCCTCTGGCACGACTGGCGGATCACGCTGCACGCCATCACCGGCGGCAACGCCCGCACCTCACCCGTGGACCCGGACGACTTCCCTGGGTGACCTTCTCGGGTGACCTCTTCGGTGAACGACAGGCAAGGCCGCGCACCCCCTTGGTGCGCGGCCTTCGTCGATCAGGTCGAGAACAGCATGCCCACCCAGCTACGCTGCCCGCGGTGGTGACCTCCGTAGTGGCCGCCGCCGTGGTGGGGGGCGCCCCAGGCGGGGCCGGGGCCGGGGGCGGGGGGCGGGGGAGCCGCGTGGTACTGCGTCTCCATTCGGGTCAGCGTCTCGAGCTCGCCGTAGTCGAGGAAGATTCCGCGACAGTTGTCACACTGCTCGATGTGGACGCCGTTGCGCTCATAGGTCCGCATGTTCCCGCGGCACTTAGGGCACTGCATCTAAGTCGCTCTCCTTGGCTTCGAGGTTTCAGGGTGAAACCTACCGCGCGCAACCCCGTCACGCTCGGACGATTCTGTTGCACGATTCGACCAACGAATGTTCGACCTCATCCAGTTCCCGGCCCTCGCGCTCGGCGTTGAGCACGGCCACGGCGGCGAGCTGGACCGTCAGCGCCCGGGCGGGCAGGTCGAGCCGCCGCCAGGGATCGTCGCCCTGGCCGAGCGCGGGCCCGCCCGAGGCGAGGTACGCCCCCAGGAACCGCTCCCACACCGCCGGGTCGAGCAGGCCCGCGGCGTACCAGGCGGCCGGCCGGGCCAGGTCCCAGGCCGGGTCGCCGACGCCGAGATCGTCCACGTCGATGAGCAGCCAGCGGTCGCGGTGCACGAGCTGGCCCAGATGCCAGTCGCCGTGCGTGAACAACGCCGGCAACGAGGAGGACGGCAGCTCCGGCAGCTCCTTGAACGCCCGCCTGACGAGCTGCTCGACAGGCCCGTCGCCCGGCATGCGCGCCACCGCGCGGGCGGCCCTGGCGGGCCCTCCGGCGGGCGGCAGCTCCGGCAGCAGCGTGAGGGGGATGGCGTGCAGCCTGGCCAGCAGCCTGGCCCCCTCCTCCCAGGGGGCGGCGTCCGGATGGTCCTGCGAGACGGGACGCCCCGCCGGCCACACCGTGACCGCGCGCCCGGCCGCCTCCAGCACCTCGGGCTCCAGCGGGGCCAGCATCACGCCGCTGACCGCGGCCGACGCGGCGGCCCGCAGCCTCGGCCGCAGCGACTCGGCCTCGTCGCGGGCCGAGTGGGCCTTGACGACGACCTCGCCCCTGCGTAACACCACGACGTCCGTCCGCGTCGGATGTAACACGGGCGTGCCCGTTCCCCCGTACGCCGCGGCGATACCCGCCAGCTCCTCCTCCAGGCCCACTCGTACAGACTAGGGGGCATGAGAGTCGGTTTCGCCGTACCGGTGTCAGGGCCCTGGGCCACACCCGCGAACATGCGCCGCATCGCCACCCGCGCGGAAGAGCTCGGCTACGCCGGGCTCTGGACGTTCCAGCGGGTGCTCTATCCCGTCGGGCATCCGATGGGGCCGACCTACCGCAGCGTGCACGACCCGCTGATCACGCTGGCCCACCTGTCGGCCGTGACCAGCCGGGTCGAGCTGGGCGTGGCGGTGATCAACGCGTACGTGCAGCCGGTGCCGCTGGCCAAGCAGCTCGCCACGCTGCAGACCGTCTCGGGCGGCCGGCTCGTCGTGGGGCTCGGCCTGGGCTGGCTGCCGGAGGAGTTCGAGGCGGCCGGCGTGGACATGGCGCGGCGCGGGCGCCGGGGCGAGGAGTTCGTCGAGGTGCTGCGCAAGGCGTGGGCCGACGACGTGGTGGAGCACCGGGGCGACTTCTACGCGGTGCCGCCGTCGCATCTCGACCCCAAGCCCGCGCCCGGCCCGCCGCCGATCCTGCTCGGCGGCACCGCGGAGGTCGCCCTGCGCCGCGCGGGGCGGCTGGCCGACGGCTGGGTCAGCTCCAGCAGGGAAGACCTGTCCGCGATCGGCGGCCGGATCGCCCTGATCAAGGAGACGCTGGCGGAGTCGGGCCGCGACGGGTCCGCGTTCCGGTACGTGTGCCGCGGCGTCACCCAGGTTCGCCCGGCCGACGAGGACCGGCCCCTGACGGGCACCTACGCCAAGATCAGGGACGACGTGGCCGCGCTCGCCGCCCAGGGCGTGACGGACGTCTTCCACGACCTGAACTTCGACCACGAGATCAGCACGGGCGACGCCAAGGAGGCGATGCGCCGGGCGGAGGAGGCCCTCGAAGCGCTGGCCCCTAGCCGCCGCCGTACGGCACCGTGATGATCTCCAGGTTGTGGCCGTTGGGGTCGTCCCAGTAGAGGCCCCGGCCGCCGTCGTTGGTGTTGATCCGGCCCTCCTCCCGGTGGAACGGGTCGGCCCAGAAGGGCAGGCCGCGCTCCTTGATCCGGCCCCAGATCTGGTCGAACTCCGTCTCGCTCACCAGGAACGCGTAGTGCTGGGGCGGCACCTCCGCCCCCGCCTGCACGACGTCGAGCGAGACGTTGTTGCCGAGCTGGACGACCCGGAACGGCCCGAAGACCGGCGCCGGCTCCAGCCCGAGGAGGTCGACGAGGAACTCGGCGGTGGCGTCTCTGTCCCTGGCGGCCACGATCGTGTGGTTCAGATGAACGGGCATACCCGCAGGCTATGCCAGCCTGACGGGGAGCGCCGCGATGCCGTTGACGAAGTTCGACGGCAGCCAGGTCACCGGGCCGGCCACCTCGATCTCCGACACCGTCGTCCGCAGCTCGGCCAGCAGGGCCTGGAGCTCGGCGCGGGCGAGCTGGGCGCCCAGGCAGAAGTGGGGGCCGTAGCCGAACGTCAGGTGCCGGTTCGGCGTCCTGGCCACGTCGAACCGGTCCGGCTCGGCGAAGACGGACTCGTCGCGGTTGGCCGAGACGGTCCACAGCGCCACCACGTCACCGGCCGCGATGCGCCGGCCCGACAGCTCGGTGTCGCGGGTGGCGGTCCGGCCCACGTGGGCGGCCGGGGTGGTCCAGCGCAGGATCTCCTCGGCGGCGGCGGGGACCAGGGCGGGGTCGGCGCGCAGGCGGGCCCACTGCTCCTCATGGGTGGCCAGCGCCAGCACGCCGCCGGCCATCGCCAGCCGGGCCGTCTCGTCGCCGCCGATGATGAGGTTGTAGCAGTTGAGCAGCACCTCCTCCTCGGTGAGGCCGGCGGAGACGAGCAGGCTGATGACGTCGTCGCCCGGGGCCGCGCGGCGTTCGGCGGCCAGGCGGGTGTAGTAGAGCAGGATCTCGCTCTGCGCGATCCTGGCGGTCGTCGAGGTGGGGGCGGCCTCGCCCAGCATGGCCTCGCCGGTCAGTTCCAGCACCCGCCGCCGGTCCCGTACGGGGACGCCGAGCAGCTCGCAGATCGCGCGCAGGGGCACCTGGGCGGCCACCTCCGCCACGAAGTCACCACCGCCGCGCTCGACCAGGGACCCGAGCCGGTCGCGGGTGGCCTCGGCGATCGAGCGGGTGACGGGGCCGAGCGTGCGGGGGCCGAAACCGGGGGTGAGCAGGCGGCGCAGGTCGGCGTGCTTGCGGCCGTCGGTGACGACGATCATCCGGCCCGCGCCGGGGTCGTGGCCGCGCAGGAGGGTGCGCAGCATGTTGCCCTGGAGCGAGGTGTAGGTGCCGGGGTCGCGTACGACGCGCAGGACGTCGGCGTGGCGGGTGACGCTCCAGAAGCGGTCGTGCCTGCGTACCGGGTCGTGGGCGCGCAGCCGGCGCCAGACCGGGGTCAGGTCGTGGGTGGCGTGGAGGCGGGGGTCGAGGAGGTCCAGCTCGTCGATCGCGGCGGGGTCCGGCTGGGGTCTCATCGTTCGAGCTCGTCCAGGAGGTCGCCGAGCAGGTCGTCGTCCTCGCCGCCGGTGGCGCGGGCGATGAGCTCCTCGATGGTGAGCGCGCCGAGGAACAGCTCGATCGGGAGGTCCCTGCCGAAGCGGTCGCGGAGTTCGCTGACGAGGAAGACGGCGGTCAGGGAGTCGCCGCCGACGGCGAAGTACGTCTTGGCGAGGTCGTCGGGGCCCTGGAGGGCCAGGGTGGTCATGAACAGCTCGGTCACGGCGGTCGTCACGTCGTCGTCGTCGTCCTGCCGGGCGGGCTCCGGGGCCGGCGGGGCGTTCAGGGTGAGGGCGCCGTGGCTCGGGCCCGCGAACGGGTGGCCGGGCAGGCGCACCCGGCGTCCGCCGTCGTCGGGCCACTCGACGTCCTGGCCCGCCAGCCACGCCTCACCCAGCGAAGACGCCTGCGCGGTGCGGCTCCCCAGGGCGGCGTGCGTCTCCAGGCCGGTGTGGGTGTCCGAGGCGGTGTGGGTGTCCGGGGCGGCGTGGGCGTCCAGGGCGTCCGGGGTGGTGTGGGCGTCCAGGGCGGTGGCGGCCTGCTCGTGGGTCGTGGCGACGACGTAGGCGCGGACGTTCAGGGCGGCGCGGCCGTGGGCGAGGGTGTGGGCGACGTCGGTCAGGGGCGGCGCGTCCGGGGACCGCAGCGCGGCGGCCAGCCGCCGGGCGGCGGTGGCGAGCTGTGCCTGGGTGCGGGCCGACAGCGGCAGCACCAAGGGGAGCTCCGGGTGGGGGTTCGCCGGTGGCGGCTGCGGGGGTTCTTCCAGGACGACATGGACGTTCGTGCCGCCGATGCCCAGTGAGGACACCCCGGCCAGGCGCGGGCCGGAGGCCGGGCGGGGCCAGCGGGCCGTGGCCGTGAGCAGGCGGAACGGAGTGGTGTCCAGGGCCAGGTCGGGGTGGGGGCGGGTGACGTTCACCGTGGGGACCGTCGTGCGGTGGCGTAGCATCAGCGCGACCTTGATGAGCCCGGCCACGCCCGCCGCCGCGTTCAGGTGGCCGACGTTCGACTTGACCGATCCGATCCCGCAACGCCCGGTCTCCTCGCGGGTGAAGGCCGCCGCGGCGGCGGCCACCTCGATGCGGTCGCCGAGGTCCGTGCCCGTGCCGTGCGCCTCGAGGTACTGGGCCGCGGCCGGGTCCAGGCCCGCCGCCGCCCACGCCTCCACGATCGCCGCCGTCTGGCCGTCCACCCCCGGCGCGGTGAACCCCACCCTGGCCGTGCCGTCGTTCGTGACCGCCGTGCCCCGGATGACCGCGTGGATCGGGTCTCCGTCGGACACGGCCTCCTCCAGCCGCCGGAGCAGCACCAGTCCCACTCCGTCGCCTCCGACCGTCCCGGCCGCCTTCTCGTCGAAGGGGCGGCAGCGGCCGTCGGGGGAGGAGATGCCGCCGGGCTCGTACACGTAGCCGCGCCTGTACGGCGAATCGATGGACACGCCGCCCGCCAGCGCCAGGTCGCACTCGCCGGTCAGCAGCGCCTGCACGGCCACGTGCACCGTGGCCAGCGACGTCGAGCAGCCCGTCTGCACGGTCAGGCTCGGCCCGGTCAGGCCCAGCCGGTACGACAGCCAGCCCGCCAGGAACTCCCGGTCGGTGAACACCCGCACGTGCATGGGCCCGAGCCGGGACCGCAGCCCCCGATCCACCTGCGCCGCGACGGCGTGCTCGCTCGGCCCGCCGCCCACGTAGACGCCGGTCCTGGCGGGCGCCCGGAGTGGGTCGTACCCGGCGTCCTCCAGCGCCGACCAGGCCGTTTCCAGCAGCAGCCGGTGCTGCGGGTCCAGCGCCCCGGCCTCCGTGGCGTTGAAGCCGAACAGCTCGTGCTCGAACCGGTCCGCCTCCGCCAGGAACCCCTTGGCCGCCACGTATCCGGGGCCGCGCAGCTCGTCGGCGTCCACGCCGTCGGCGAGCAGTTCCTCGTCGGTGAAGTCGGTGATCGAGCAGACGCCCTCGCGCAGGTTCCGCCAGAACTCGCCCAGGTCGCGGGCGCCGGGGAAACGGCCGCTCATGCCCACGATGGCCACCGCCGGTGCGTCGGTCATTGGCTGCTGCCTTTCTGTGCGTTCCTGCGGGCGGCCAGTCGTTCGCGTCTGTCCTGCCCCCGCCGCCGGGACTGGTCGAGCTGGTCGAGCTGGTCGGGGGCGGCGCTGTCCGAGAGGGTGTCCAGGTGGGCGGCCAGCGCGGCGACCGTGGGGTGCCGGAACAGGTCCACGAGGCCGACGCCGCCGTCCTGGCCGTGTTCGCGCAGGGCCGCCAGGACGGCGAGCAGCCGGATCGAGTTGCCGCCCAGGTCGAAGAAGTTGTCGTGCCGGCCGACCTCCGGCAGGCCCAGGGCCTGCGTCCAGATCGCGGCCAGGCGCCGCTCGGTCGCGGTGGACGGGGCGACGTACGGGCGGCCCAGGTCGGGGCGGGTGAGCGGTGGTTCGGGCAGCCGGGATCTGTCGATCTTGCCGGACGTGCCGAGGGGCAGCCTGTTGAGGAAGACGACCGTGTCGGGGACCATGTAGCCGGGCAGCCGCGTGGCCAGCCACGCGCGTACCTCCGTGGCGGGGGGCTCGGCGCCGGCCGCGACCGCGTACACCGCCAGCCGGTCGCCGCGCACGGCCGCCGCCGCCACGGAGACGCCCGGGTGCGCGGCCAGCACGGTCTCGATCTCGCCCAGCTCGACCCGGAAGCCGCGCAGCTTGACCTGCGTGTCCACCCGGCCCAGGTAGGAGATGGCGCCGTCGGCGCCGTAGCGGCCGAGGTCGCCGGTCCGGTACATGCGCTCGCCCGGAGCGCCGAACGGGTCGGCCACGAAGCGTTCCGCCGTCAGCCCCGGCCGGTTGGCGTACCCGCGCCCCACGCCCGACCCCGCCACGTAGATCTCCCCGGTCACGCCCACGGGCACGGGACGCAGCCGGTCGTCCAGCACGTACGCGCGGGAGTTCGGCACCGGCCGGCCGATCACCACGGGCTCGCCCGGCAGGAGGGCGGCGGTGGTGGCGTACACCGTGGTCTCGCTCGGCCCGTACGCGTCCAGCACCCGCCGCGACGGCGTGGCCCAGCGCGCCACCAGCTCGGGCGGGCACGGTTCGCCGCCGATGGCCAGCGTGCGCAGGTCGGGGAGGGCGTCCGGCGGGCACGGCAGCGACATGGCGGCCGACGGGGGCAGGAAGGCGTAGGTGACGCGGGAGTCGCGCAGGCGGGCGTACAGGTCGTCGCCGAGCCGCTCGCACTCGGCCGCCACGTGCAGCTCCGCCCCGGCGGTGAGGGTGAAGAACAGGTCGGAGACGGCCACGTCGAAGCCGAACGACACGTACTGCAGCACCCGGTCGCCGGCCGTCACGGGGAAGGCGGCGCGGACGGCGGTGGCCAGGTTCAGCAGGGCGCGGTGCTCGACGGCCACACCCTTGGGGGTGCCGGTGGAGCCGGAGGTGTAGAGGATGTAGGCCAGGCCGGCGGGGGTGGGCGGCGCGGTGCCCGGCGGCCCCAGGCGCGGGATCGGCCGGTCCTGGAGGGTGGTCGCCGGCACGCCCAGGTCCCTGGGTTCGGCGGTGAGCAGGAGGCGTACGCCGGCGTCGGCGATCATGAACCGGAGGCGGGCCTCCGGGTGGGCGGGGTCGAGTGGCACGTACGCGCCGCCCGCGCGCAGCACGGCGAGCGCGGCCACCACCATGTCCGCGCCCCTGGGCAGGCAGAGCCCCACGGGGACCTCGGGCCCGACGCCGGCGGCGCGCAGCCGGTCGGCCAGCCGGTCGGCCCTGTCCAGCAGTTCGCCGTAGGTGAGCCTGGTCGTGCCGTGCACCAGCGCCGTGGCGTCCGGCCGCGCCCGGGCCCGCTCGGCCACCAGGTCCGGGACCAGGGCCGCCGGGGTGGGGACGGCGGTGCGGTTCCAGTCGCGGAGGATCAGCCGACGGTCCCGGGCCGGGAGGAGGTCGACGGCGGACACCGGCAGGCCGGGACGGGTCAGCAGGCCGTCGAGCAGCGTCTCGAAGGCGCGGGCCCAGTGGCGGACCGTGGCGGGCTCGAACAGGTCCGCGCGGTGGACGAAGTGGGCGGCCAGGCCGTCCCCGTCACGCTGGACGCTCAGGAGCAGGTCGAACTTGGCGTCGTCCAGGAGCAGCTCCAGGCGTTCGGTCCGCGCGCCGGGCAGGTCGAGGTCGAGCCGGGTGTCGTCGTCGTAGGCGAGCATGACCTGGACGAGGGGGTCGTGGCTGAGCTCCCGGCCCGGCACGACCGCCTCGACGACCGCCTCGAACGGAGCCTCCTGGTACGGGTGCGCCGCGCGGAGATGGTCGCGGACCCGGGCGATCAGGTCGAGGAAGGACGGCTCGCCCGACACGTCGGCGCGCAGGGCGAGGGTGTTGGCCAGCAGGCCGACCAGACCCTGCACGTCGGGGTGGTCGCGGCCCGAGACCGGGACGGCCACGATCAGGTCCCGCCGGCCGGTGATCCGGGCCAGGAAGGCCGCGAACGCGGCGAACAGCGCCGTGAACGGCGTCGCGTCCCGCCGGGCGGCGACCTCGGCCAGGCGGTCGCGCAGGTCGCCGGGCAACTCCAGCCGCACCACGCCGCCGGCGGTGGACTGCACGGCCGGGCGGGGGTGGTCGGTGGGGAGGGCGAGGGTCGTGGGGGCGCCCTTGAGCGTGCCGGCCCAGAAGGCGACGGCCTCGTCGAGGGCGTGCGAGGCGAGGCGCTCGCGCTGCCAGGCGGCATAGTCGGGGTACTGAAGAGGCTCCGGCCCGGCTTCCGGGGGCCGCCGGGGCTGAAGGGGGTCGGGCCCGTCCTCCGAAGGGGGCCCGCCGGTGGTGAGGGCGCTGGTGGTGAGGGCGCGGTAGGCGTCGGCGATCTCCTGGAGGAGGAGGCGCAGGGACCAGCCGTCGCACACCAGGTGGTGGGCGGTCAGCAGGACGCGGTGGGTGCCGTCGTCCAGGGCGTACACGACGCAGCGCAGCAGCGGCCCCGCCTCGACCTCGAACGGCCGGGCCGCCTCCGCCCTCAGCGCCGCCCACACCTCCCCGGCCGGGACGTCCCGCTCGATCCGCAGCGCCGGCTTCGCCTCCTCCGCCACGACCTGCAGGTACTGGCCGTCATGCGGGCGGAAGACCGTCCGCAGCGACTCGTGCCGGGCGATCGCGGCCGCCAGGCTCGCCTCGAACGCCCCGGCGTCGAAACGGCCGCGCACGGCGTAGGCCACGGGCACGTTGTACTGGGCGGTCCCGGGGTTGAGCTGGTCCAGCACCAGCAGCCTGGCCTGTGCGGGCGACACGGGGAACTCGTACTCAACCGGCACCATCACCACTCCCGGAGGATCGGTTCGAGAACTCGGGCGATCTCGGCGGCGGGTCCCGGCCTGAGCAGGTCGCTGTGGCCGCAGCCGAGGTCGTGGACGCGTACGCGGGCCGGGGCCCACCGCCCGGCCTTGACCGCCGAGGGCAGGCCGCCGGGCTGCGCGGTGGCCGAGAAGAGCAGTACCGTCCCGTCGTACGGGGAGGGCCGGTACGTCACGGCCAGCCGAAGATGCCCGGCCACCGTGTCGGCCACGGCGGACAGGTGGGCGTCGTCCAGCCCCGCCAGCGGCCCCTCGCTGCCGCGCACCGCCGCGAACACCCGCGCCCGCTCCAGCGGCCCCGGCTGCGCGTACGGGTGCAGGGTGCGGGTGCGCAGCAGGATCGTCAGCGCCTCCTGCTCCACGGCCGCCGGATCGGGATCCGTCCCCGGCGGCCACGGCACCGCGTCCAGCGAGGCCACCAGCCCCACCTCCTGCCCCTCCGCACGCAGCAGGGCCGCCATCTCGTACGCGAGCAGCCCGCCGAACGAGTGCCCGAGCAGCAGGTACGGCCCCTCCGGGCGGACGGCCCGCACCCGCGCCAGATAGTCCTCGGCCAGCTCCCGCATGCCGCCCGGCAGCCGGTGGCCGCCGTCCTGGAGCACCGGCGACTGCAGGGCGTGGACCGGGCGGCCGGGGGCGAGGTGGGGGAGCAGGGCGGTGTACGACCAGCCGATGCCCCGGCCGGGGTGCACGCAGAACAGCGGCGGCCGGTCGCCCTCCGCGCGGAGCGTCAGCAGCGGGGACAGGTCCAGTTCGAGGGCCGCCCGGTCGAGGCGGACGGCGAGCCGGGCGGGGGTGGGGGCCTCGAACAGGGCGGCGATGGTGGTGCGGACGCCGATCGTGGCCTCGACGGCGGCCGTGAGGCGCATGGCGAGCAGCGAGTCACCGCCGGCCTCGAAGAAGTCGGTGTCCGCGCCCGCCTCGCCGCCCAGGACCTGGGTGAACAGGTCGCACAGCGCCTTCTCGCGCTGGGTCCGCGGCGGCGCGGCGGCCCGGGAGGGGAGCCCGGGGGCGGGGAGCGCCGCGCGGTCCACCTTGCCGTGCGGGGTGAGGGGGAGGTGGTCGAGCGGGACGTACTGCGCGGGGCGCAGGTGCTCGGGCAGATGGGTGGCGGCGTGCTCCCGCACCCGCTCGATCGCGCCGCCGCCGGCCAGCACGACATGGGCGACGAGCCGCCGGGCGAACGGCTCACCACCACCGGCGGACGCGGCTTGCGCCGCTGGCGTGGCTGAAGCGGTTGAAGCGGTTGAAGTCGCTGGTGTGGCCGGTGTGGCCGGTGTGGCCGGCGGGGTGCCGTTCGCCGGTGTGGTGACGGCGGTGACCACGGCGCGGTGGACGTCCTGGCAGCTTTCCAGCACCGCCTCCACCTCGCCGGGCTCGATGCGGTAGCCGCGGATCTTCACCTGGCCGTCCGCCCGGCCCGCGAACTCCAGCTCCCCCTCGAACGTCCACCGCGCCAGATCCCCGGTGCGGTACATGCGCCCGCCCGGCGGCCCGAACGGGTCCGCCACGAAGCGCTCCGCCGTCAGCCCCGGCCGGCCGAGGTAGCCGCGGGCGACCCCGGTCCCCGCGATGTACAGCTCCCCGGTCGTCCCCGCCGGCGCGGGGCGCAGTCGGGCGTCCAGGACGTACACGCGGGTGTTGTCGAGCGGGCGGCCGATCGGGACCGGGCCCGTGCCAGGATCGGGGGCGACACGGTGGCCGGTGGCGAACGTGGTCGTCTCCGTGGGGCCGTACCCGTTGACGACCCGGGCGCCGTGCCGGGACGCGCGCCGTACCGCGTCGGGCGGCAGGACGTCGCCGCCCGCCCAGACCTCCCGCACCGAGGCGAGCGCGCCGGGGGCGAGGTCGGCCAGGGTGCGGAACAGCTCGGCCGTCAGCCACACCGCGCTGAGGCGGCCCTTCTCGAGGGTGCCGGGGTGGAGCGGGCCGGGCGGCGCGATGACGACGGTGCCGCCGTTCAGCAGAGGGACCCACAGCTCGTACGTGGCCGCGTCGAACGTGTGCGGGCTGTGCAGCAGCACCCGCCGGTGCTCGGCGAAGCGGCGGTCGGCGGCCAGTTCCAGGATGTTGGCGTGGGTGACGACGACGCCCTTGGGGGTGCCGGTGGAGCCTGAGGTGTACATGACGTAGGCGGCGGCGTCCGGGCGGACCGGTGGGCCGGTGAACGCCTGGTCGCCCTCGTCGAGGCTCGTCAGGACGATCCGGGCGCCGCTGTCCGCCATCAGCCACTCCAGCCTGGCCGGCGGCTGGCCCGGATCGAGCGGCACGTAGCAGCCGCCCGCCTTCAGCACCGCCAGCAGGGCCACCACCAGGTCCGGCGAGCGTTCCATGAGCACCGCGACCGGCGTCTCCGGCGCCACGTCCAGCCGGGCGGCCACCCGGTCGGAGCGGGCGTCCAGCTCGGCGTAGGTGAGCGCGAGCCCGCCGTGCTCGACGGCCACGGCGTCCGGCGTGCGGGCCGCCTGCGCCGCGAACCGCTCCGCCACCGACCCGGCCGTCTCGGGTCGCCCGGTCTCGTTCCAGGTCACCATCAGCCGGTGCGCCTCCGCAGGGGGCAGTTCGTCGCCCTCCAGCGCTGTGACGAGGCGCTCCGCCACGGCCTCCGCCTCCGCGCGGGTGAACAGGTCGGCGCGGTGGCCGAGGCGCAGCCAGAGCCGCTCGCCCGCGACCACCGTGACCGTGAGCGGGTAGTGGGTGGCGTCGTGGACGTCGGTCAGCCTGATGCCTGGGGAGGACAGGCCGTCGCGGGGGTAGTTCTCGAAGGCCAGCAGGGTGTCGAACAGCTCGCCGGTGCCGCGCTGCACGTCCGCCAGGCGCACGTGGTGGAACGGCGTGAGCCGCGACTGCTCATCCTGCAGGCGGGACAGGGGCTCGCCGGTACGGACCCGTACCGGGAGGGCGTTGATGAACAACCCCACCATCGACTCCACGCCCGGCACCTCCGGCGGCCGGCCGGACACCACCGCGCCGAACACCACGTCCTCGCGCCCGGTCATCCGCCCGAGCACCAGGCCCCACGCGGCCTGCACCACCGTGTTGAGCGTCACCCCGGCCGCGCGCGCCCGCCGCCGCACGGCCTCGCTCCGCTCCCGCGTCAGCTCCAGCTCGACGTTCGCCTGCCGCAGGCCGGCCGCGCCGGCCCCCGGCCTGAGCAGGGTCGGCCCCGGCAGGCCGGCGAGGGCCTCACGCCAGGCCCGCAGCGCCCGCTCGCCGTCCTGGGCGTGCAGCCAGGCCAGATGGTCGCGGTACGCGGGCGCGGGCGGTAACACGCCGTCCCCCGCGTACAGGGTGGCCAGTTCCCTGGCCAGGATCGGCATCGACCAGCCGTCCACGAGCAGGTGGTGCATCGTCAGCACCAGCTCCCGGCGGCCGACCAGCGTGGCGCGGACCAGCGGCGGCCTGGTGACGTCGAAGGGGCGCAGCCGGTCGGCCTCCAGCATGCGCTCCAGCTCGGCCTCCGACGGCGGGTCCACCTCGGTCCACGGCAGGCGCACGCGGTGCGGCACGAGCTGGACGGGGCGGTCCAGGCCCTTGTGGCGGAAGCAGGCGCGCAGGTTCGGATGGCGGCCGAGCAGCGACTCCACCGCCGCCTTCAGGCGCGGCGGGTCCGCCTGGCCGTCGATGGCGAACCTGGCCTGGACGACGTAGGCGTCGTCGCCGCCGTACAGGGCGTGGAAGAGCAGGCCCTCCTGGGCGGGGGAGAGCGGCAGCACGTCGGCCAGTTTGCCGCTCACCAGTCACCGTCCAGGTCCGCCTCCAGCGCGTCGAGCTGGCTCTGGGTCAGCTCGACCAGCGGGAAGTCCGAGCTCGTCGCGCCGCCCGCGCCGGCCTGCCCGGCGAGCTCGGCCAGCGCGTCCGCCCACAGCTCGGCCAGCGCCGCCACCCGCTCCTCCGCGAGCGTCTCGGCGGCGTAGGACCAGCTCGCGACCAGCCTCGTGCCGTCCCGGCCCGCCTGGGCGATCGTGTCCAGCTCCACCGCGTACGCCATCGGCGCGTCCGGCATGCCCCGCAGCTCGCCCTCGAACCTGCCCAGGTAGTTGAAGCGCAGGTCGGCGGCGGGCAGGCGGGCGAGCCTGGCCGCCGTGTCCGCGTTGAGGTGGCGGAGCAGGCCGTGGCCGAGCCCGGAATCGGGGATGGCGCGCAGGCGTTCCTTGATCCGTTTGAGCGCCTCGGCCGGGGTACCGGTGGCGTCCAGGCCGACGGGGTACTGGGTGGTGAACCAGCCGACCGTACCGGAGACGTCGCTTTCGCTTGTGAGCGGCTCACGGCCGTGCCCCTCGACGTCCACCAGCACGCCGGTGCCGCCGCGCCAGCGGGTCACGGCGATGGCCAGGGCGGTCAGCAGCACCTCGTTCGGGCCGCAGCGGAAGGCGGCCGGGAGGTGGGTGAGCGCCTGCCCGGTGAGGTCCGGCGGGAGCGTCCGCGTGAGGACGGCACGCGGACCGCCGTGCCCTGCGGACTCCAGGAGAGGCTCGGCCTTCGCCGTCATCTCCTCCCAGAAGGGGAGTTCGGCCGCCACACGCTCAGGGCGGGTCGCTTCGGCGGTCAGGAGACGTGACCAGCGGGCGAACGACGTCCCGTGGACGGGGGCCGGGGTCCCGCCGGCGAGCAGGGCGGTCAGTTCGGGGCCGAGGATCCGCCAGGAGACGCCGTCCACGGCGAAGTGGTGCGCGGTGACCAGCAGGCGGCCGGGGGCGGCCCAGGAGGCGGCGAGCATCCGCCCGCTTTCCGGATCGGGCCGGGGCACGGACGAGCCCTCGGGCGCGAACGGCACCTCCGCCGCCTCCTCCGGGGGCGGCACCTCCAGCTCCCAGTCGGCAGGGGCGTGGCGCAGCAGGCGCATGCGCAGGGCCGCGTGGCGGGTGGTGAGCGTGCGCAGGGCCGTCCTGATCCGGTCCTCGCCCACCCCCTCCGGCACCGGCAGCACCAGCGACTGGGTGAAGGCGTCCAGGGGGCCGCCGTGCTCGCGCCACCAGTGCATGATCGGCGTGATCGGGAACCGTCCGGTGGGGTCGTCCGCGACCGTTGCCGTGACGGACGCCCGGGTCGCGCGGGCCAGCGCCGCCAGCGCGGCCGGGGTCCTGGCGGTGAACACCTCGCGCGGGGTCAGCTCGAGCCCTCGCCCTCTGGCCCGGCTGACGAGCTGGATCGCCATGACGCTGTCGCCGCCCAGCCGGAAGAAGTCGTCGTCCGCGCCCACCTCGGCCAGGCCGAGCAGCTCGGCGAAGATCCCGCACAGGGCCGACTCACGCTCGGTGACCGGCTCGCGCGCCGTCCTGGGCACGGTGTCGGGGGCGGGCAGGGCGGCCCGGTCCAGCTTCCCCTGCGGGGTCAGCGGCAGCGTCCCGAGCACCACGAACGCGCTCGGCACCATGTGCGCGGGCAACGCCGCCACGGCATGCGCCAGCACCTCGCCTGTCTCCCACACGCCCCCGACATGCGCCTGCGTCTCACGCCCGTCCGCGCCGCGCCCCTGCGCGTCAGCCGGCTTTCGCCCGTCCGTGGCATGCGGTTGCGCTCCGGTCGGCTGGTGCCCGTTTGTGCTGGGGACGAGGTAGGCGATCAGGCGGCCGTCGCGGAGGGTCACGGCCGCCTGCGCGACCTGGTCGTGGGCGGCCAGGACGGCCTCGATCTCGGCCGGCTCGATGCGGAAGCCGCGGACCTTGACCTGGTCGTCCACCCGGCCCAGGAACTGGAGCTGGCCGTCGGCGCGCCGGTGGACGAGGTCACCGGTGCGGTACATGCGCTCGCCCGGAGCGCCGTACGGGTCCGCCACGAAGCGCTCGGCCGTGAGGCCGGGATGGGCGAGATAGCCGCGCGCCACCCCGGCGCCCCCGGCGTACAGCTCGCCGGGTACGCCGACGGGCACCGGGCGCAGGCGGGCGTCCAGGACGTACAGGCGGGTGCCGGTGAGGGGGCGGCCGATGGGCGGCAGGCCCCCGCCGGGGGTGAGGAGGTCGCTGACGCTGGCGGCGACCGTGGTCTCCGTCGGGCCGTACGCGTTCCAGAAGTCCTTGCCCGCCCACGCCGCCACCAGCTCCGGCGGGCACACGTCGGCGCCGGAGGACAGGCCGCGCAGGTCCGGATAGTCGCCGGGCGGCACCGTGGCCAGCACCGACGGCGTGATCAGCGCGAACGTGACCCGCCCCGCCCGCAGCACCCGCCCCAGGTCCGCGCCCACCAGCGGCCCGGCGGGCGGGATGACGAGCGTGCCGCCGGAGCCGAACGCCATGCACAGCTCGGCCATCGAGATGTCGAACGTCGGCGCCCCGAGCTGCAGGATCCGGCTCCCGCCGTCGAGCCCGAAGTGGGCGATCAGGGAGTGCGCCAGGTTCGCGATGCCCGCGTGGCTGACGACGACGCCCTTGGGGCGGCCGGTGGAGCCGGAGGTGTAGATCACGTAGGCGGCGCTGTGCAGCTCGATAGGCTGAAATTTCGCATTAAAGTGCGAAATGTCGGGTGTGAGGCGCTCCACGGCCAGCTCCGGCAGCGCTCCCGCCTCCGCGATCAGCACCTCCGCCCCGGCGTCCGCCACCATGTACGCCAGCCGCTCCGCCGGATGCTCCGGATCGAGCGGCAGGTACGCCCCGCCCGCCCGCTGCACCGCCAGGATCGCCACCACCAGGGCGATCGACCGCCCGAGCCCCAGCGCCACCACCCGCTCGGGCCCGACACCACGCTCCACCAGCGCCCCGGCCAGCCCGTCGGCCCGCTCCACCAGCTCCCGGTACGTCAGCCGCTCCGCGTCCGGCCCGGTGCTCGACTCCACCGCGACGGCGTCGGGCGTCCGCTCGGCCTGCCGCGCCACCAGATCGGGCAAACTCGACGGCGCCACGCCGGCGACCCCGCCGAGCCCGGTCCGGTCGAAGCCCGCCCTGCCGAACCCGGTCCCGTGGGGCAAGGTCGCGCTGGTCAAGGTCCCGTGGGGCAAGGTCCTGTCGGGCGAGGTCGCGTCGGGCGAGGTTCCGTCGAGTTCGGACAGCAGGCGCCGGGCCTCCTCCGCGGACACCATCGAGGCCAGCGACACCGGCGCGTCCGGTTCGGCCACCAGCGACGCGAGCAGCGCCGCGAAGGCGTCCGCCCAGGCCCGTACGACCTCGGGCGCGTACAGGTCGGTCCGGATCTCCAGGCTCGCCTCGAACCCGTCGTCCCCGTCGCGCACGATCCCGATCAGGTCGTGCTCCCCGCCGGTGTGCACCCGCTCGGGGTCCGCGATCTCCCGCAGCCTGGCCACGCTCTCCTGGCGCGGCAGGTGCATGAACACCCACTGGAACAGCGGTGAGCGCCCGGCCACCCGCTCCGGGTCCAGTGACCGGACGATCCGGCCCACGGGGACGTCGGCGTTGGCCAGCACCTGGGGGAACTCGGCGGTGAAGCGGGCCAGCAGGGCGGCGAACGTCGTGCCGGGGCCGAGGCGCCAGCGGACGGGCACGGAGTTCATGACGTACCCGATGACGCGGTCCAGGCCCCTGGCCGACCGGTTGGCCACGGGGGTGCCGGTGATCAGGTCCGGCTCGCCGGTCAGGCGGTGGGCGAACACCGCGAAAGCCGCCATCAGCACCCCGTACACGGTGGCCCCGCGCTCTCTGGCCAGCGCGCGCACGGCGGCCTCGGTGCGCGCGTCGATGCGGAAGGCGATCTGCTCCACCCCGAAGCCGCCGCCGGGCGCGGCCGGGCCCACGGTCAGGGGCCGGGGCGGGTCCGCCAGGTAGCCGCGCCACCACGCGAGCTGGGCCTCGAACACCCCGGCCGCCTCCAGCTCCCGCTGCCAGCCGGCGAAGTCGGCGTACTGGATGGCGGGGCGGCGCAGGCGCGGCTCGGCGCGCTCGCGCACGGCCCGGTATGCCTCGGTCAGCTCGCCGTGCAGCACGTCGAACGACCACCAGTCGGTCACGATGTGGTGCAGCGCCAGCACCAGCGTGGACCGCGTGCCGTCCACGGTGATGAACCGGCCCCTGATCAGCGGCCCGCCGTCCAGGTCGAACGTGCGGCGGCTGAAGGCGTGCAGCGCCTCACGCAGGCTCACGCCCGTGCCGCGCAGGTCGACCCGCTCCAGCGTGAACAGCTCCGCCGGCGCGAGGTCCACCCGCAGGTCGCCCACCTCGCCCGTGATCCGCATGCGCAGGCTGTCGTGGTGACCCAGCACGATCGTCAGCGCCGCCTCCAGGTCGGCGGGGTCGACGGGGGTGTCGAAATGGTAGGAGCAGCACAGGTTGAGCGCGGCCGTGTCCGGATAGAGGGACTCGTACACCCACAGGTCCTCCTGCGCCGGGCTGAGCCGCACCGGGTGCGACACGTCGCGCGGCGGCACGATGTCGGGGGCCGCCTCCAGCCGGCCCGCCTCGACCAGGCGGCGCAGCAGCTCCACCCGGCGCTCGCCGCCGAGCGCGGCGAATCGTTCGGCGCTGTTGCCGGATTTCACCGTTCGCTCGCTCACATGCCCTCCCGCAGGTCGGCCAGCCGCTCCAGGCCGGCGAGCACGTCGTCGCGGCCGAGCCCGAAGTCGACGAAACAGGCGACCTCGTCGCAGCCCAGCTCGGCCAGGTCCGCCAGGCTCTTGCGGCACGTCTCGGGCGAGCCGAGCAGGCTGCCCCAGCTCAGATAGCGCTGGAAGGCGAACTCGGCGAGCGTGCCGAGCTGCGCCTCGCTCAGCGTGGCCGCCCGCCCGTCGGCGGCGCCCTTGTTGGCCGCCGTCTGCGCCACGTACGACCTCAGGTACGCCTTGAGCGGCCCGCCCGCCCGCTCACCGGCCTGCTCGTCGGAGTCGCCCACGTAGGTGTGGGCCATGAGCGTGACCGTGCCCCGGGGCGGGGTGCCGGGCTGTTCGGGGGCGGCGGCGTAGGCGTCGCGGTAGCGGCGGATCTTGCCGGCCAGCTCCTCGCGGGTCTGGCCGATGGTGGCGCCCAGGATGTTCGTGCGCAGCCGCCCGGCCGCCTCCCAGGTCTGCGGGCTGCCCGACGTGGTGGTCCACAGGGGCAGCACGGAGGAGTACGGCCTCGGCTGCGACGTCACCGCCACCCGCTCGCCCGCGCCGTCGATGAACTCCACCGCCTCGCCCGCCCACAACCGCCGCAGCAGGGCCAGGTCGCGGAAGGCCCGTTCCCTGCGGTCCTCGAAGGCGTCCGGGGCCAGCACGAAGTCCTTCGAATGCCAGCCGGTGGCCACCGACACGCCGACCCGGCCGCGCGACAGGTTGTCCACGACGGCCCAGTCCTCGGCCACGCGCAGCGGGTGGTGCAGGGGCAGTACGAGGCTGCCGGCCCGTACGTGGATGCGCTCCGTGACCGTGGCCAGAACGGCGCTGAGCAGGGCCGGGTTCGGGAAGACCTGGCCGACCTGCTGGAAGTGCCGCTCGGGGGTCCAGACGGCGGTGAAGCCGAGCCGGTCGGCGGCCCGGGTGATGGCCAGGATGTCGTCGTACGTGGCGGCGTGGCCGCCGGCGCTCGCGTCGTCCGCGCCGAAGAACATCACGCTGAGTTCCATGGAGCTGCTCCTCATCGGGTACGGGTGCGCGGGGTCCTGGGCAGGCGGGCGATGGCGGGCTCGGGCCGGGCCGTGGCCTCGGTGAGGGCGGCGGCCAGCCCGGCGACGGTGGGGGCGGAGAAGAGCTGGGAGGTGGTGACGGGCAGCCCCCGTCCGGTCAGCCGGGCGGCGACCCGTACGGCCGCCAGCGAGTTCCCGCCGAGCGCGAAGAACCCGTCGTGCGGCCCGACCCGTGGCACCCCGAGCACCTCGCTCCAGACCTCGGCGATCCGCCGCTCAAGCTGGGCCCGCGCCTCGGACCCGGCACCGCCCTCGGACGGGACGCCGCTCGCGGGCACCGGGTGATGAGCGGGCGCCGGGTCGTGCGCGAGCGCTCCACCGTCCGTGGGCGTCGCGCCGCCGGTCGTCGGGCATGGGGGAACGTCCGGCAGGTCCGGCAGGTCCGGGACCGTGATGGCGGACACGCGGGCGTCCGGTGTGGCGGCCATCGCCGCGAGGACCCTGACCAGGGCGTCGGCCAGCCACTCCATCACCGGCCGGTCGAAGGCGTCCATCCGGTACTCGACCGTCACCGCGATGCCCGCCGGCTCACCGCCGGGCCCGTAGTCGTCCGTCACGTCGACCAGCAGCTCGAACCGGGCCGCCCCGGTCCTGACGACCTCGACCCGCGACTCGACCCCGGGCAGCGACAGCTCGGCCCGCACGTTGTTCTGCAGCGCCAGCACCACGTCCACCAGCGGATGCCGCCCCGGGTGCCGCGCCGGGTTGAGCTCCTGCACGACCCGCTCGAACGGTACCTCCTGGTGCGAGAACGCCTCCAGGTCCGTCTCGCGTACCCGCGACACCAGCTCCCCGATCGCCGGATCGCCCGACAGGTCGGTCCTGAGCACGAGCAGGTTGACGAAGAACCCGACGAGATCGCCGACCGGCCCGGTGGAGCGCCCCGCGACCGGCGCGCCGATGGGCAGGTCGGTGCCCGCGCCGGCCTTGCCGAGCACGATCGCCAGGCCCGCCTGCAGCACCATGAACAGCGTCGCCCCGCGCTCGCGGCCCAGCCCGGCGAGCCGGGCGTGCAGCTCCGCCCCGACGTGCGCGACCACGGTCGAGGCCGCGCCCGCCGTCTCGGCGCCGGGGGCGCCGGGCCTGCCGGGAGCGCCAGGGGTGCCGGGGGTGCCGGGAGTGCGCGGCAGCGGCAGCCGTTCGGGCAGCCCCTTCAACGCCTTGCGCCAGTACGCGAGTTCGCCCTCGGCCACGGCGTCCACCCGGTCCCGGTGCAGCGCGGCGTACTCCGCGTACCCGAGGGGGAGCGCCGGCCAGGCGACGGGCACGCCGTCCAGCCGCGCCCGGTAGGCCCGCGACAGGTCGCGCATGAACGGCGGCAGCGACCACCCGTCGGTGGCGATGTGGTGCATGACCAGCAGCAGCGCGTGCTCGTCCGGCCCCGTGGTGAACAGCACGGAGTGGATCGGCGGTTCGGCGCCCAGGTCGAAGCGGTACCGGGCGGCCCGCGCCACCCGCGCCGCCAGCTCGCCGGCCGCGACCTCGACGGAGGTGAACCCCGGCCTGGCCTCGGCGGCGGGCAGCACCCGCTGGGCGGGCTCGCCGTCGTGCACGGTGAAGACCGTCCGCAGCGCCTCGTGCCGGGCCACGACGTCCTCCAGCGCGCCGCGCAGCGCGGCCACGTCGACGGGTCCGGCGAGCCGTACCAGCATGGGCATGTTGTAGGCCACGCCCGCGTCGATCCGGTCGAGGAACCACAGACGCCGCTGCGCGAACGACAACGGCAGCCCGGCCGCCTCCGCGTGACTCCCCGGGCCGGCCCGGCGCTCCCGGGGCTCTCCCGTCAGCTCTGCCGTGCCGGTGGGCCCGATCAGTCGGGCGATCCCCGCGACCGTGGGCGTCTCGAAGAGGGCCCGCACCCCGACCTCCGCGCCCAGCTCGGCGTGGATCCTGCTGAGCAGCCGGGCCACGCCCAGCGAGTCGCCGCCCAGGGCGAAGAAGTCGTCGTCCACGCCGACCCCGGGCACTCGCAGCACCTCGGCGAACAGCCCGCACAGCACCGTCTCGACCGCACCGCGCGGTCCCTCGGAGCCGACCGGCCCGACCGGCCCGTACGTGGGCGCGGGCAGGGCGGCCCGGTCCAGCTTCCCGGTGCCGGTCAGCGGCAACGCCTCCAGCACCACGAACGCCGACGGCACCATGAACTCCGGTAGGACGGCCGCCACATGCCCCCGGAGCACCTCGCCATCGACGGCCGCACCACCCGCCACCCCGTCGAACACCCGGTCACCCGCCGCGCCGCCCGTCACCGCCCCGCCGCCCGCCGCCTCGCCGGAGCGGGGCACCACGTACGCGACCAGCCGCCGCTCGCCCGGCACGTCCTCCCTGGCCACCACGCGGGCCCGCCCCACCGAAGGGTGCCGCGCCAGCACGGCCTCCACCTCCGCCGGCTCGATCCGGAACCCGCGGACCTTCACCTGCTCGTCCGCCCGCCCCACGAACTCCAGCGCCCCGTCCGAGGGCCGCCGCCGCACCAGGTCGCCCGTCCGGTACATGCGCTCGCCCGGCGCCCCGAAGGGGTCCGCCACGAACCGCTCGGCCGTCGCCCCGGCCCGCCCGAGGTAGCCCAGGGCCAGCCCGTCACCGGCCGCGTACAGCTCCCCGACCTCCCCGTCCGCCACCGGCCGCAGCCGGGCGTCCAGCACCCGCACCGGCTTGCCCCGCAGCGGCGCCCCGATGGGCACGGGACCGTCCACCGAGGTCACCGGGTGGGTGGTCATGAAGATCATGCCCTCGACCGGGCCGTAGCCGTTGCTGACCCGCAGCAGGGGATGCCGCGCCAGGGCCCGCCCGACGTGCGCGGGCGACAGGGCCTCGCCGCCGACGATGAGGTCGCGCACCCCGGCCAGCGCGTCCGGGCACTCGTCCACGATGACGTTGAACAGGCTGCTCGACAGGTACATGACGGTGACCCCGTGCTCGGCGATCACCCGCGCCATCACCACCGGGTCGGGCCGGCTCCCCGGATAGAGCACGCAGGTGCCGCCCGACAGCAGCGGCCCCCACAGCTCCAGCGCGAAGGCGTCCCACGACGTCGGCGAGCACTGCAGCCACACCGCGTCGAACGGGGCGTACCCCTGCCCGGTCACCGTGGCCGTGATCGCCAGGTGCGGCGCGGCGACTCCCTTGGGCCGGCCGGTGGAGCCGGAGGTGAACATGACGCAGGCCACCCCGTCGTGCCGGGCCGCGTCCGGCAGGCGCTCGACCCCGGAAGGGGAGAGCACCGCGGCGGCGCCCGCGTCGGCCACCATGGCGCGCAGCCGCTCCTCGGGGAAGGCCGGGTCGAGCACCAGGTACGCGCCCCCGGCCTTCAGCACGGCCAGCAGCGCGACCACGAGCTCCGTGCCCCGCTCCATGCGCACCCCGGCCAGGCCGCCCGCCGGCCAGGACAGCTCGGCGGCCAGGGCCGAGGAGCGCGCGTCCAGCTCGGCGTAGGTCAGCCGCTCGTCACCGCAGACCAGGGCGATCCGGTCCGGCGTGCGGGCGGCCTGCGCCCCGAAGATCTCATGGACGCTCACGTCAGGCTCACGGGCCGCATGTCCGTCCAGCGGATCTCGACGTGGGCCGGCACCGGGTGGGCGCCTTTCCCGTCCTCTAAGGGGTTCGTGGTCATGTCAGCCTCTCGCGGGTCGCTTCTCGAGGTCGGGCGCCAGCACGTCGATGTGCCGTACGGCACGGCGGGCCAGCCCCCACAGGGCGGCGCCCGCCCCCAGCAGGCCCGCGATCAGCAGCATCGCCGCCATCCCGCTGCCCGGCCCGGCGCCGACGAGGGGCCGCAGCAACCCCGCCAGGCCCGTTCCGGCGGCGGCCTGCGGCTCGAAGACGTGGTCGGCGAGCGGCCCGGAGAAGGCCATCGCCACCGGTGAGGAGATCTGCGAGACGAACATGACGGCCCCGAACACCCGTCCCTGCCGGTCCTTCGGCACCTTGGTCTGGATGATCGACTGCATGGAGCCGTTCACGATCGGCATGAGGAGCGCGCCCACCAGGATGGCCGCGGTCCACGCGACCACGCCGTGCACCATGGCCATCACGATCTGCGCGCTCACGCACATGCCGACGACGCCGAGCATCATGCCGCGCACCCGGTTCCGCGGCCCGCCCCAGGCGGCCAGCAGCAGCCCGCCCGCGATGCCGCCCGCGCCGATGCCGGCGTTCACACTGGCCAGCGCGGAGACGTCGCTGCCGGTCCTGGCCAGGATCATGGGCTGGACGACGGCGAAGCCGAACACCATCACCAGGTTGACCGTGAAGAACACCAGGATCAGGCCGCGCAGGCTGGGCTGGGCGAACAGGTACCGCAGCCCCTCCAGGGAGTCGGCGCCGAGCCGCTTGCGCGCGCCCGCCTCGCCCGGCGTGTCGCCCTCCATGCGGACCAGGCGTACGGTCAGCAGCGCGACGGCGAAGCTGACCAGGTCGATCCAGAGCACCACGCCGAGCCCGCCGGTCACCACCAGCAGCCCGGCCAGCGCGGGACCGCCCACGTCGGCGACGCTCTTGGCGGTGGCCAGCAGCCCGTTGGCGCGCTGGAGCTGCTCCTTGCCCACCAGCAGCGGCACGGCCGACGACAGCGCGGGGAACTGGAACGCGGCGGCGGCGCCGAGCAGCGCGACGGTGAGATAGACCTGCCACAGGTGCAGGTCGCCGAGGAAGAAGACGGCCGCCATGGCGGACACGGCCACCAGGCCGCCGAGGTCGGCGAGCTGGAGGGCGGTGCGCTTGCGGCACCGGTCCACGATCGCGCCCGCGGTGGGGCTCAGCAGCATCTGCGGCAGCAGCGCGCACAACGAGAGCGCCACCACCTGCGTGACCTGGTGCTCCACCGTCCACGCCTGGATGACCAGGGAAAAGCGGAGGACGGAATTGCCGACCAGAGTAACGACCTGACCCGACCAAATCAGGCCAAATCTTCCCATTCCAGCTAATCGCTGGATAAAGCGGTTTTCCTGGGACGAAAGAGGTTCACTCATTTGTGCCCGAGGCCCTTCTGGTGAAAGGAACCTGTGAGACGTCCCACTATGCCCGGCCGTCTCACAGGTACCTTCACACACGGTTTCGGCCGGAGCAATAAACTATTTGTGGTCTTGCAATTACTTCCTGTCAATGCGGGAGGTCAGCCAGGCGCAGCGCTTCCGCGGCCACCGCGTGGCGCAATTCCCGAATTCCGTCGCGGCCCCGTACGGGATGGACGGCGTTCGTCAGCAGCACCACGGTCAGCCCGCGGGCGGGATCCACGACGAGCGAGGTGCCGGTGAAGCCCGAGTGGCCGTACGCGTCCTTCAGGGGGCCGACGATGGCGGGGTCGCCGATCCGCACGCCGAGGCCGTGGCGGAACGGCGCGCCCCCGGCCCCCTGGTCGCGCGTCATCTCGGCCACGCTCTCCGCGCGCAGCACGGCCCCGCCGCCGCGCCGCAGCGCCTCCCCGAAGGCCAGCAGGTCCCCGGCCGTGGCGAAGATCCCGGCGTGCCCGGCCACGCCGCCCAGCGCGTACGCGGTCTCGTCGTGCACCTCGCCGCGCACGCAGCCCGGCCCCGGGCGCTCCGCCTTCCACTCGGTCGCGGCGATCCGCTCGCGATCCCGGGGCGCACCCGTGACCTGCCCTGTGACCTGCCCTGTGACCTGCCCTGTGACCTGCCCTGTGACCTGGCCCGTGGGCCGGTAGCCCGTCTCGGTGAGCCCGAGCACCTCCGTGACCCGGGCGCGGACCAGCACGTCGAGGGGAGCGCCGCCGGCCAGCTCGGCCAGGCGGCCGGCGACGACCATCCCGACGTCGCTGTACAGGTACGGCCCGCCGACCGGGTGGGTGACCGGCGTGCGCACCATGGCGGCCATGCGCTCCCCGGCGTCCGCGCCGGGCAGTTCCAGGTCGATGCGGCGGGTCGGGACCAGGCCCGCCGTGTGGGTGAGCAGGCGGCGCGGCGTGAGCCTGGGATCGATCCCAGGGATCCAGTCGGCCACCGGGCCGTCGACGTCCAGACCGCCCTGCTCGGCCAGCGAGAGCAGCACGGCCGTGGTGAACAGCTTGCTGATCGAGGCCAGGTCGAAGATCGAGTCCCGGCGCGCCGGAGGGCGTTCCCCCGCCAGGGTTCCCGGCGCGTCGGCGTAGCGTACGAGCTCTCCGGCCGCGGACGCGGCCACCACGGCGCCGTCCACGGCGATCAGCGCGACCGCGGCCGGGCACACGCGCGGCACCCCGTCCGCCAGGATCGCGTCCAGCCGATCGGATGGCCCCACGGCCGTCAGCCGCTCAGCGCGTCGCTCAGGCGCTCGCCGTGCGACTCCAGCAGCGCGCGGGCCGCGTCCGCGTCGAGCCCGTGCTGGACCATCAGGACCGCGACCTTCGCCTGGCCGCCCGCCGCGTCCAGCGCCGCGCCGGCCGTCTCGTCGTCGGTGCCGGTGATGTCCCGGACCATGCGCAGCGCCCGCCCGGCGAGCTTGCTGTTCATGGCCGACATCTCGATCATCTCGTTCCCGTAGGTCCGGCCCAGCTTGACCATGCAGATCGTGGAGATCATGTTCAACACGAGCTTCTGCGCCGTGCCGGCCTTCAGCCTGGTCGAACCCGTCACCACCTCGGGTCCCACGACGACCTCGATGGCGTGCTCGGCGGCGGCCGACAGCGGCGCGCCCGCGTTGCACGACAGGGCGCCGGTGAGCGCGCCGCGAGAGGCCGCCTCCGCCAGCGCGCCCAGCACGAAAGGGGCCCGCCCGCTGGCGGACACGCCCACCACCGAGTCGAGCGGTCCCACCTCCAGGTCCTTCATCGCCCCGGCGCCCGCCTCGGCGTCGTCCTCCGCACCCTCGACCGACCGGGTGAGCGCGTCCGGCCCGCCGGCGATGATCCCCTGCACGAGCGAGGGATCGGTGCCGAACGTGGGCGGGCACTCGCTGGCGTCGAGCACGGCCAGCCGTCCCGACGTGCCGGCGCCGACGTACAGCAGCCGGCCGCCCTCGGCCATCCTGGCGGAGATCGCGTCGATGGCGGCCGAGATCGCCGGCACGGCCACCGCGACGGCGGCGGGCACGGCGGCGTCGGCCTGGTTCATCAATCGGGCGATCTGCTCCGTCGGCAGCCGGTCGATCTGGCTGTAGCGGGGATCGCTCTGCTCGGTGGACAGCTCGGGTAGCGGATCAATCATGACGCTAATTTCCACCCTCTACTTCTCTCTTGTAAATATCTTTCAGACAATGGGTTCATGCCACATGTACGAACCGGAGCTGAACGGCTGGCCGCGGATGCCGCGCTCGCGGGGGGAACCCGCCTTGGCCTGATCACGAACCCCACCGGTGTCCTGCCCGATCTCACCCCCACCCCGGACGCGCTCCTGGCCGCCGGCCTGAACCTGACCGCCCTGTTCGGCCCCGAGCACGGCATGCGCGGCACCGCCCAGGCGGCGGGCAGCGAAGGCGACACCGTGGACGGGAAGACGGGCCTGCCGGTGTACGACACCCACAAGCTCTCCGGCGACGCCCTCGACCGCGTGGTGTCCGCCTCCGGCGTGGACACGCTGGTCTTCGACATCGCCGACGTGGGCGCCCGCTTCTACACCTATGTCTGGACCATGTACGACCTGATGGAGTCGGCCGCCAGGCTCGGGCTGCGCTTCGTGGTCCTCGACCGCCCCAACCCGCTCGGCGGGACCGTGACCGAGGGCCCGCCGCTCGACCCGGCGTTCGCCAGCTTCGTGGGCCGCTTCCCGCTGCCGCTGCGGCATGGCAGGACGGTGGGGGAGCTGGCCCTGCTGTTCGGGTTCGACCTGGACCTGAGCGTGGTCGGGATGGAGGGCTGGCGGCGCGACATGACCTACGCCGCGACCGGGCTGCCCTGGGTGATGCCGTCGGTCAACATGCCGACCCCGGACACCGCCCTGGTCTACCCCGGCACGGGGCTCTTCGAGGGGACGAACTTCTCCGAGGGGCGCGGCACGACCAGGCCGTTCGAGCTGGTCGGGGCGCCGTACGCGGACGACCGGTTCGCCCCCGCGCTGGCCGCGCTGGACCTGCCGGGAGTGCGGTTCAGGGAGACGTGGTTCACGCCGACGTTCCACAAGCACGCCGGCACCCCCGTACGCGGCGTCCAGCTCCACGTGCACGATCGGGAGACCTTCAGGCCGGTCCTGACGGGCCTGTCGATGCTGCACGTCGCCCGCACCCTCTACCCGGACGACCTGCGCTGGTGGGGCCCCGACCTGTTCCTGGACCACCTGTGGGGCTCCGGCACGCTCACCCGGTGCCTGGAGGCGGGCGAGGACCCGCGCGAGCTCTGCCCGCCGCCCGGCCGGCCCGAAGGGCGGCTGCTCTACGGCAGTGAGGACCACACCGACGTGGGACATCACGCCAGATCGCGCCGGTAGAGCCAGAAGACGCGTTCGGCTCGCGCGCCGACGGCGCGCGAGTAGAACCGCAACGGCCCGACCCAGCCGATCTGAGCGGTGGCCTGCCCGGCGGCGCGCTGGTCCGCCAGGCACCGCCGCAGCAGCACCCCGCCCAGACCCAGGCCGCGCGCGTCCGGAGCGGTGCCCATGGGCCCGAACCAGGAGGGCCGCGAGCCCCAGGCGGCGAAGCCCAGGATCCGCCCGTCGCGCTCGGCGTGGTGCAGCCCGGCCGCGTGCTCGGCCTCCCAGGCCCAGCGCTCGTTCCAGTGCTCCTCGACGAACGCGGTCACGCGCCCGCGATCGCCGTCGGCCGCGTGCACGGTGACGCCCGCCCGCTCCAGGCGCGCGAGCTCGTCCGCCACGGACAGATCCACGCTCAGGTCCGCCGTCATGTTCCAGGCCACGTGGTAGCGCTCGTAGCCGAGGCTCTCGGCCAGGCAGGCGGCGGCGGTGTAGCGCACGTCGATCCCGGGCCAGGCGTAGCACGGCGGGTTGCCGGCGAAGCGGGCCTGCCGCGCCCCCTGACCGGCCAGCCATTCCTCGGCCGCCCGCACCAGCGCCCGGCCGCGGCCCTGACCCTGCGCCGACGGGTGCACGGCGAGCAGGTCGATGTGCCCCACGTCGGGATCCTTCTCCGACAGGGACGCCATCACCACGCCGCCGTCGGTGGCCAGCGCCGTCCACCGCCGCCCCGCGGGCGGCCGCGACAGGTGCCCGGGCAGGGCGGCCGCCACGCCGGCGTCCAGCGTCAGCGCGGCCTCGGCGATCCCCGACGCGATCCCGGACGCGACTCCCGACGCGGCCTCGAGCTCGGCGGCCCGCACGGCGTGACCCATCAGACCTCGCTCATCGGGCGGGCGATCACGTTGCGGCGTTCGGGATAGAAGCACGCGTGCTCCTGCGGCACGCCCTCGGTGAGCTGCAGCAGCGGCCGCTCGCTCGTGCACCGCTCGCCCTGGAACGGGCAGCGGCGGGCGAACAGGCAGCCGTCGTCGGACCGGCTCTCGTCCAGCGACTCCAGCGGCGTCACGGGCTGCTCGCCCGGCTGCTCGAGGCCGTGCAGCACGGGGATGGCCGACAGCAGCGACTGCGTGTACGGGTGCACCGGGTCGGCGATGACCGTGTCCACCGGGCCGCGCTCGACGACCTGGCCCCGGTAGATGACGTACAGCTCGCCGTCGTCGCCGATGTAGCGGGCCGTGGCCACGTCGTGCGTGATGAACAGCACGCTCACCCCGAGCCGCTCGCGCAGGTCCTTCAGCAGCGCCAGGATGCCCAGCCGCAGCGACACGTCGATCATCGAGACGGCCTCGTCGGCGACCAGCATCTCCGGGTCCACCGTCAGCGCGCGGGCGATGACCACCCGCTGCCGCATGCCGCCGGAGAGCTGGTGCGGGTAGCGCGACAGCACCGAGCCCGGGTCCAGCCCCACCAGCGAGAGCACCTCGGCCGCCCGCTCGTCCATCCACGCCTTCGACCGCCCGGTCTGCCCCGCCCGCAGGCTCAGCGGCGCGTGCAGCGTCTGGTGGATGGTCCTGGTCGGGTTCAGGGCCGAGTACGGGTCCTGGTGGATGAGCTGGATCTTGCGGAAGTGCGGCTGGCGCTGCTTGGGCTTGAGCGACGACATGGAGACGCCGTCGATCGCGATCTCCCCCTCGTCGTACGTCTCCAGCCCCGCGATGATCCGCCCCAGCGTCGTCTTGCCGCACCCGGACTCGCCGATGAACGAGGCCGCGCCGCCCTTGGGGATCGTGAAGTCCACGCCCCGCAGCGCCCGTACCTCGCGGGCGCCCAGCATCTTGCCCCGCTGCTTGAACGTCTTGACGACGCCGGTCCCGGTGATCATGCGTGCTCCTTCACGGTCACGGCGTGACAGGCCACGACCCGGTGGCCGTGCGCCACGGCCTCGGGGTCCACGGTGTCGCACACGTCCATGCGCAGCGGGCACCGCTCCCTGAACACGCAGCCCTCCTTCGGCACGGTGGCCAGCGTGGGCGGCCGCCCGGGCAGCGCCTGGGCCTCGGCGATGTCGCCGACGAGGCGCGGGATGGCCTTGATCAGGCCCCTGGTGTAGGGGTGGCTCGGCGCGCCGAGCACCTGCCTGGTGGGGCCCTGCTCGACCAGCCGGCCGCCGTACATGACCGCCAGCCGGTCGGCCACCTCGGCCACCACGCCGATGTCGTGCGTGATGACCAGGGTCGTGAGGCCGCGTTCGGCGTGCACCTCACGGATGATCTTCAGGATGTTCGCCTGGGTGATCATGTCGAGCGCGGTCGTGGGCTCGTCCAGCACCACCAGGTGGGCGTTGAGCACCAGCGCCAGCATGATGCCGACCCGCTGGCGCATGCCGCCGGACAGCTCGTGCTGGTGCGAGTCGAGCACCCGGGCGCCGTCCAGCCCCATCCGGCCGAGCAGCTCCTTGGCCTCGCGGACCAGGCCGCGCAGATCCTCCACGCCGTGGGAACGGCCGAGGTCGAGCAGTTGCTTGCCGACCGTCTTCAGCGGGTTGAGAGAGTTCTGGGCCGCCTGGAAGACGTAGCCGATGTGCTTGCCACGGGCCTTGCGCAGCCGCTCGCCCGCGAGGCCCACCACGTCGCCGAGCCCGTCGATCTCGACACTGCCCCCCGCGATCCTGCCGGGCGGCTGGACGGCGTTGAGCAGGGACAGGGCCAGCGTCGACTTGCCGGACCCCGACTCGCCGACGATGCCGGTGATCGAGCCGGGCTCCAACGTCAGGTTGACGTCCCGGACGGCGGGCAGCTCGCCCGCCGGGGTCTTGTAGACGACCGTGAGGCCGCCGATGCGCACTCCCGGCGCTTGGTCGCTCACACTTACTCCTCGCGCAGCCGGGGGTTGAAGATCTCGTCCATGGCGTCCACCACGAGCACGATCCCGAGCGTGAGCAGCAGGATGGCCAGCAACGGCGCCAGCAGATAGCCCAGCGCGTTCGGCGTGATCATGGCGCCCGCCTGGAACACGGCGAGGTTGAGCATCACGCCCCAGTTGTCCGACTCGTACGGCAGCACGCCCAGGAAGAACAGCCCCACCTGCGAATAGACGGCGCCGGTCACCGCGATGAGCATGTTCATCGCGATGTAGGGCGCCATGCTGGGCAGCAGCTCCTTGCCGATGATGTGCGTCGTGGACAGCCCCAGCCCGCGCGCCGCCTCGATGAAGCCCCGCTCACGCAGGGACAGCGTCTGCGAGCGCACCGCGCGCGCCACGCCGCCCCAGCCGAGCAGGCCCAGCACCAGGCCCATCTGCAGGGGGCTGCCGAACTTCCACACGGTCGCCAGCACCAGCAGCAGCGGCAGGCCGGGGATCGTGAGCTTCATGTCGGTGAACCGCATGAGCACGGTGTCCCAGCGGCCCCGCTTGAACCCGGAGAACAGGCCGATCGCGGTGCCGACGACGACCGTGATGAGCGCGGTCACCGCCGCCGTGAGCAGCACGTAGCGCGAGCCGGTGACGACCAGCGCGAGCACGTCACGGCCCTGCGGGTCGGTGCCGAACCAGTGCTCCCAGCTCGGCGGCTGCGTGATGGCGTTCGGGTTGTCCGGCAGGTGGTCGGGATAGAACATCGGCCCGAACACGCCCATGAAGACGAAGCCGGCCAGGATGACCACGCCGGCCATCCGGCTGGGCTTGCGCCGCAGGACGCGCCACACGCCGCGCCAGAAGTTCCGCCGCATGGTGGCGGCGGCGGGCGCCGCCGCCTCGGGGATGAGCGTGACGCTCATCTGGCCTCCTCTCCGCTGCGCACCCGTGGGTCGATCACCGTGTAGAACAGGTCGGCCACGATGTTGGCGATGATGGTCGCGGCCGTGATCAGCAGGAAGGCCCCGCTCATCAGCGCGTAGTCGCGATCCTGGACGCTGCCGATGAGCAGCCAGCCGAGACCCGGGTAGTTGAAGATCTTCTCGATGAAGACCGCGCCGCCGAGCAGCAGGCCCAGGGACAGGGCGAGCATGGTGAACAGCGGCAGGATCGCGTTGCGCGCGATGTAGCGGAAGACGATCGAGCGCTTCATCCCGCGCAGCTCGGCGGCCAGGATGAAGTCGTCGCCCAGCACGGTGACCACGCTCGACTTCATGGCCAGGATCCAGCCGCCGTAGGCCGACAGCGCGTACGTGACGACCGGCAGCACGGCGTGCTCGGCGAGCGACCCGAGGTAGCCCGCGTTGAAGCCGGGCTCGAACAGGATGTCCACGGTGCCGTCGGCCGGCAGGATCGGGATGAGCGTCGCGAAGATCACCACGAGCAGCATGGCCAGCACGTACTGCGGGATGCCGTGCAGCAGCGAGCCGGAGACGGCCAGGGCGTCGCCCAGCTTGCCGGTGCGCTTGATCGCCGCGTACACGCCGAGGATGATGCCGACCAGGAAGCTGAGCAGCGTGCCGAGCAGCACCGGGAGAACGGTCCACTTGGCGGCCTCGGTGAGCACGTCCAGCACCGGGGTGCCGGGCCGGGTGACGGAGACGCCGAGGTCGAAGTGGAGCAGGCCGCCGATGTAGTCGGTGTACTGCTGCCACAGCGAGCCGTCCGGCTGGAAGCCGTACAGGACCTTCACGGCCTGCGCGGCCGCCTCCGGCGCCATGCCCCCTTCGATCAGCTTCTCGTAGCGAGCCGCCATGGGGTCGCCGGGGATGTTGTTGACGATGAAGAAACTGATCGTCGCGACGACCAGGATCATGACGAACCCGCGGGCCAGGTGGCCCGCGAGTCGCCGAGTGATGAGCGTCATAGGCTACTGCTTCGCCTTGATCAGACCCTGCTGGATCCACACGCCGGACGGAAGCACTCCCGTGCCCATGCGCAGGAGCTCGTCGTCGTGCGGCCAGCCGGTGAACCGGCTGTTGCTGACGAACTGGGTGTTGACGTAGTCCCAGAGCTGGATGACCGGGAGGTCCTGGTTGGCGGCCTGGGCGAGCTGGGCCATGATCGGCTTGGCGGCGGCCTCGTCGGCGGAGTTCAGCTTGCCGGTCAGCTCACCGGGGTTGATCTTGGCGCCGTCGACCTCGATCTCCTCGGGGCCGCCCATCCAGTTGCCGCTCTTGCCGGCCGCGGCGTGGCTGACCTTGCCGGCCACGTTCGTCCAGCCGTTGGAGGCGCCGTAGAGGCGCTGGAAGATGTCGTACGGCGCGGGGCCGAGCGCCATCAGCCAGAAGCCGGCGTCGTACTTGCCGGCGGCCAGTTCCTCGAGGTAGAGCGGGTAGTCGGCGGTCGTCACGACCTCGGCGTCCACACCGGCCTTGACGAGCTGGCTCTTGATGTTCTCCTGAGCCGACAGCCAGTCGGAGAAGCCCGCCGGCGCGTGCATGGACACCTTCCACGGCGTGCCGTCGGCCAGCGTCCACTTGCCGTCCTTCTTGGTCAGGCCGGCCTGCTTGAACTCCTCCTCGGCCTTGGCCACGTCCGCCTTGTACGGCTCGAGCTTCGGCAGCGTGTCGGGAATCCACGCCTGCGCGGCCTTCTGGTGGATGCCGCTGGTGGTGAGCGCCGGCGTGCCGCCCTCGGGGGAGGCGACCTTGGTGACCTGGTCGCGGTCGATCAGGAAGGCCAGGCCCCTGCGTACGTGCACGTTGTCGTACGGCTTCTTGCTCTGGTTGAAGGCCATGCCCACCGCGACCGGCGAGTAGCCCTTGATGACCTCGTTGCCCGCGGCCGCCTTGATCCGGTTCATCACGTCCGTCGGGGCGGCGGTGAAGCCGGCGTGGTCGAGCTTGCCCGCGGTCAGATACGTCCAGATCTGCTCGTTGCCGGTGTAGTTGAGGAACTTCACCTGCGCCGGGGCCACGTTCGCGGCGTTGTAGAAGTACTTGTTCTTGACCAGCAGCGCCTCGGAGGGGTTGACCCGCTCCAGCACGAAGGGGCCGGCCGAGACGTCCTTGGGCGGGGCGAAGGCGATCACCTTCTCGCCGAGCGCGGTGATCTCCTCACGGGCCTTGTCGGCCTCGGCGCCCTCGCCGCGGGCGGCCTTGAGCTTGTCCCAGAAGTCGGCGGGCAGCACGCTGCTCCACACGTGGGAGGGCAGGACGGTGGTGTCGAGCACGCCACGGGCGAACTTCGGGCTGGGGCTGGCCATCTCCTGCGTGATCTTCACGGTCTGCGGGTCGACGACCGTGACCTCCGCCGCCGCGCCCGCCGCGCCCGGCGTCACCGAGAAGGCGGTGCTGCCCTGCGTGTAGGCGATGCCGATGGACATCTTGACGTCGTCGGCCGTGACCGGCTTGCCGTCGGACCACTTGGCGTTCGGCTGCAGCTTCAGGGTGATGGCGGAGTTGTCCTCCGCGATCTCCCAGCTCGCCGCGATGCCGGGCAGGGCCTTGTTGGGGTCGGTCAGATGGTTCACGACCCAGCCGAGCTTCATGGAGCTGTAGCCGGGGAAGGAGTTGCCCTTGGGGTTGTACGGGTTGGCGGGCGCCGTCGCTTCCAGGCCCGGCCTGTTCACGTCGATCGTGGTGAAGAGCCCGCCGCCACCGCCGCCTGAGCCGCTGGACTTGTTGGTGGAACCACCACTGCACGCCGCTGTCGCGGTGGCAAGGCCCAGCAACGCCACTACCGCTGCCAGTCGCTTCATTTGCCGCTCCGGGGGATGTCTCTAGGGATTGACCGGACACTACGATCGCGCCACATCAGCGTCAATAATCTCCAGAGGTTGTGAGGCTAATGTAACTTTCCTTCATGAGTGTACGTACTGGTGCTAAGCGCCATCAAGTAAAAGCTCAGCTCATGACCACGACGGCGGCCCCGCTGACCTGGCCCGCGGCCAGATCCGCCAGTGCCCGCCCGGCCTCCTCGAACGGATAGGGCACCGTCGTCACGCGCGGCGGATGCTCCAGGGACAGCTTCAGATAGGCCCGGCCGTCGGCCCGCGTGTTGGCGGTCACGCTGCGTAGAGTGCGCTCCTGGAACAGGTGCCGCTCGTAGTTCAGCACCGGCACGTCGGTGAGGTGGATCCCCGCGATCGCCAGGGTCCCGCCCCGGTCGAGCGCCTCCAGCGCGGGCGGCACCAGGTCGCCCACGGGCGCGAACAGGATGGCCGAGTCGAGCGGCTCGGGCGGCCGGTCGCCGGCCGAGGCGGCGCCCAGTTCGAGCGCCAGCGCCCGCGCGGCGGCCGACCTGGTGACCGCGTGCACGACGGCCCCCTGGGCGATGGCGGCCTGGGCGGTCAGGTGGGCCGAGGCGCCGAACCCGTAGATCCCCAGCCGCCCCTGAGGCGGCAGGTCGCAGCGCGCCAGCGCCCGGTAGCCGATGATGCCGGCGCACAGCAGCGGCGCCAGCCGCTCGGCCGGCACGTCACCGGGCAGGGGGTAGAGGTAGTCGCGCGGCGCGACGAGGTATTCGGCGTACCCGCCGTCCGCGTCCCACCCCGTGTACGCCGAGGCGGGGCAGAGGTTCTCCATCCCGCGACGGCAGTACCGGCACGTGCCGCAGGTGGAGCGCAGCCAGGCCACGCCCACCCGCTCGCCCGTGCCCTCCACCCGGCCCACCGCCTGGTGACCCGGGGTGGTGAGGGGCCGCCGCGGCGGCAGGTCGCCCTCCGCCAGGTGCAGGTCGGTACGGCACACGCCGCACGCCTCCACGCGTACCAGGACCTCGCCGGGGCCGGGCCGGGGCACCTCCCGCTCGACGAGCCGCAGCGGCCGGGACGCCATCGGCCCCGGCCGGTCCACCACCCAGGCGCGCATGTCAGGCGGACAGCCGCGCGTGGGCCAGGGAGGCGTACAGGGCCGCGCCGTCCGGCAGGACCGCGTCGTCGAAGATCGCCTCGGGGGAGTGGTTGTAGGCCGCGGTCGAGGGGTCGCGGTCGGGCGGGCAGGCGCCCAGGAACACGAACGCCCCGGGGATGTTCTCCAGCACGTACGAGAAGTCCTCCGACCCCATCACCGGCTGCGGCGAGACGAAGTAGCGCCCGGGGCCGAACAGCTCGTCGGCCGTGCGCCCGACGAAGTCGGTCTCGCCCTGGTCGTTCACCGTCACCGGGTAGCCCATCCCGAACGACGCCTCCACCTCCAGCCCGTGCGCCGCCGCGATGCCCCGCACGACCTCCACCAGCCGCCGCTTGACCAGCGTCCGGTTCTCCTTGCTGAAGGTCCGCACCGTGGCGTCGAACCTGGCCTCGTCGGGGATCACGTTGTCCGCCGACCCGCCGTGGAAGCTGCCCACCGTCACCACGACCGGGTCGAACACGTCGAACGACCTGGTCACCATCGTCTGCAGCGCCGTCACCATCTCGCACCCGGCCTGGATCGGGTCGAGCGAGCGGTGCGGGCTGGAGCCGTGCCCGCCGCGCCCCTTCACCGTCACGCAGAACGTGTCGGCCGCCGCCATGATCGGCCCGGGCCGCGACGCGAACAGCCCCGGCGGCAGCATCGCCGACACCACGTGCATGCCGTACGCCGCCACGGGCCGCGCGCCCGCCGCCTCCAGCACGCCCTCGTCGATCATGTGCTTGGCGCCCTCGTGGCCCTCCTCGCCCGGCTGGAACATGAAGATCACGTCACCGGCGAGCTCCTCCCGCCGCGCGCTCAGCAGGTGCGCCGCCCCCGCCAGCATCGCGGTGTGCAGGTCGTGGCCGCACGCGTGCATCTGCCCCGGGAGCTGGGAGACGTAGGGCAGATCATTCTTCTCGGTCACCGGCAGGGCGTCCATGTCACCCCGCAGCAGTACCGCGGGCCCCGGCCTGCCGCCCCTCAGCACGGCCGTGACGGAGCTGAGCGTCTTGCCGGTGGTGATCTCCAGCGGCAGCCCCTCCAGGGCCGCCAGCACCTTCTCCTGGGTGCGCGGGAGGTGGAGGCCGAGCTCCGGCGTCGTGTGCAGGGAATGCCTGAGCTGTACGAGTTCGTCCCGCATGTCTTGTGCGGTTTCAGTGAACGACATGAAGAACATTGTTCATCCACCGGGCCGTAAGTCGACAAGGCACGCTCGGTACGATGGGCACGTGACTGAGCGTAAGCGGATCGACTCCTGGTTGTCCGACATGGACGGCGTGCTCGTCCACGAGGGGCGGCCGATCCCCGGTGCGGACGAATTCATCAAACGGCTCAGCGAATCGGGCAAGAAATTCAGGGTGCTGACGAACAACTCCATCTACACCCAGCGCGACCTGTCGGTGCGGCTGAGCGGGGCGGGGCTCGACGTCCCCGCCGAGTCCATCTGGACCTCCGCGCTGGCCACCGCCCAGTTCCTGCACGACCAGCGCGCGGGCGGCTCGGCGTACGTCATCGGCGAGGCCGGCCTGACCACGGCGCTGCACGAGGTCGGCTACATCCTGACCGACCTCGGCCCCGACTACGTGGTGCTCGGCGAGACCCGCACCTACAGCTTCACCCAGATCACCCGCGCCATCCGCCTCATCGAGGCCGGCGCCCGCTTCATCGCCACCAACCCCGACCCCGTCGGCCCCTCCACCGAGGGCTCCCTGCCGGCCTGCGGCGCCGTGGCCGCCCTCATCACCAAGGCCACCGGCGTCGCCCCCTACTTCGTCGGCAAGCCCAACCCCCGCATGATGCGCAGCGCGATCAACGAGATCGAGGGCCACAGCGAGACGACCGCCATGATCGGCGACCGCATGGACACCGACATCGTCTCCGGCATGGAGGCCGGCCTGTTCACGATCCTCGTCCTGACCGGCGTCACCCAGCGCCACGAGATCGACCGCTTCCCCTACCGTCCGTCGCTGGTCGTCAACTCGGTGGCCGACCTCATCGACCTCATCTGATACCTGACGGCCGCTGACAGGTACACGTGGCAGGCTGAGGAGCCATGAACCGCCTGTACCTGGAGATCGGCCCGAAGAAGGTGTTCGCCTGCTCGCTCGACTGGCCCGGCTGGTGCCGGATCGACAAGGGCGAGGAGGCGGCCATCGACCGGCTCATGGACTACGTGCCCCGCTACCGGGTGATCGCCGACCGGGCCGGGCTGGAGTTCACGCCGGGCGAGCCCGAGGTGGTGGGGCGGGTACAGGGGGCGGGGACGACGGACTTCGGGGTGCCGTACCAGGTGCCCGATCTGGACCTCGAGCCGCTGCCGGGGCCGGAGGCCGAGCGGCAGGTGGCCCTCATGCGGGCGGCCTGGGAGCTCTTCGACGAGACCGCCGCCGTCTCCCCCGAGGACCTGCGCAAGGGGCCGCGCGGGGGCGGGCGCGACCGTACGAAGATCGTCGACCATGTGACGGAGGCGGAGCGCTCGTACGCCAGGATGGTGGGCGTCAGGCACAAGCCGTACAGGTCGCATGAGGACCGGGAGGCGCTGCGTACGGACCTCGCCGAGACCCTCTCCCGCCCCTGGACCCCACCCGCCACCACGACCTGGCCACCCCGCTACGCCCTGCGCCGCATCGCCTGGCACATCATCGACCACCTGTGGGAGATCGAGGACCGAAGGTAAAAGAACTCTCATGAAATACGGCCCACACGCGCGCGTACTGTCTGCAATCATGTGCTGACGCAAAGTAGGGACCCGGCTAAAGTTAGTAGCCAGGTCCCTTCCGACGAGCTTAGGGGCAGGGGCGTGCACGTACAGGCCGAACTCAGAAAAGTGCAGGCTAGAACACTCAAGGGAACTCGACTATCACGCTGATCTCCTCTACGAGGTCAATGAGCGTGTGAAGGTGGTGCAGAGCGACATCTCCGTGATGAAGGGCGACATCGCGGGGTTGAAGGATGATGTTGCCGTGATGAAGGGCGACATCATCGTCATGCAGGGGGACATCGCAGGGCTGAAGGGTGACGTCGCGGGGCTGAAGGGCGATGTCGCGGTGATGAAGAGCGACATTGCGGAGCTCAAGGGCGACGTCGTCGAGGTCAAGACGGAGATCTCAGCGGTGCGGATCGAGATGGACAAGCGCTTCGCGGCCGTCGATGCCGAGATCACCGGCCTCCGGTCCGATGTCACCGGTTTGGGCTCCAAGCTGGATCGTCTGCTGGAGAAGGTCGGCGCGTAGCCGGAACGGCGACGGTGACTCTCCCGTCAGGGGCGCAAGGTGGGCGGCAGGCCGGGTGCCTGCCCGTGCCCCGACGGGAGCTTTGCCGGGGTCGCGCCGCATGAATCCGGAGACCCGCTGGAGGCTCCGCTTGGACTGAGCCTCTGGGGTCTCGTCCGGTCCACGCGGTCCTGCCCTTGACCTCTTCAGAGGGACAGGGCGGGTTCCAGGGCCTCGGCTGGGCAGAGTTGGCCGACGACGGCCCGTACCTGGGCGCGGAGTGCCGGGTCCGTGAGGTGGCCGTGCTCGTCGAAGTGCGGCCAGACGGGGGAGATCACCAGCTCGGCCCCCATCACGACGGCCCCCGCCCCCTGCAACTGCTTGAACAGCTCCGCCTGGGCCCACATCGCCCCGCAGGCGCGCGCGCTCGCGCTCATCACCGCCACGTGCTTGCCCGACAGTCCCTGGCCCGCCGCCATCCAGTCCAGCGCGTACATCAGCTCGGGCGGCAGCAGGCTGTGCTCGGGAGCGGTCAGCAGCAGCGCGTCCCCCGAGGAGACCAGCGCGACCAGCTCGCACGCCGAGGCCGGTACGGGGCCGGCCCCGTACGGAGGGATCTCGTCCAGTCTCTGCCACGCTTCGAAGCCGACGTGCGCCGGCAGTTCGCCGCCCGCCGCGTCCAGCAATCTGGTGATGAAAGACCCCGCGTGGAGACTTGCGGCGATCCCAATGATTTTCACCTACTGCTCCCCAAGGGTTCCGGTGTTACCGAGAACCTGCCCGATGCCTCGGATGTCCAAGACCAGCTCCGGGTCAAGAGGCGCACAGCTTTTGCCGCACGGGGAGGGGCTTTTACCGGCCGTGGGAACCGCTCGGGTACGAGTGATGATCGTCGGTGCTCCTCGGGCGGCGGAAGATGACGGCCAGCACGCGCAGCACGAGGATCGCCGAGATCACCAGCAGGTTGTAGCCGATGAGCTGGAACAACGACGTCGACGCCAGCACCATGGGTCCGCCGTCGGCGCCCAGCAGGATGACCGCCATCACCCCCGCCGTGGCGCCGAGCACCGTGAGCAGGACTTGGTGCAGCAGGCCCGTCAGGTAGCGGCGGTCGCGCTCGTCGGCCAGCAGCCGCACGTTCATGCCGAACCTGTCGTGCTCGGCGGCGCTGGCGATGCGCTCGACGCGGCGGGGCAGGCGGCGCAGCATCGGCAGCAGCGCGGCCAGCTCGTGGGTGACGGTCTCCCTGACCGTCTCCGGGGTGACCTGCTCGGCCAGGTAGCGGCCGGCGAACGCGCGGGCCTCGCCGATGAGGTTGAAGCCGGGTGAGAGGCGTACGAGCGTGCCCTCCAGCGTGGCCAGCGCCCGGAAGACGGCCGCCACCTCGGGCGGGATCGACAGCCCGTACGCCGAGACGATCTTGAACAGGTCGGTGAACATCTGGACGCTGTCCATGCCGGGCGCCACGTGCCGGGCCATGAACTGGCCGAGCGCCCGTTCGAGCGCGGCCTCGTCGATGTCCTCCGGCCTGGGCACCACCTCCAGCAGCGCGTCGGTGACGCCCATGGGGTCCTGGCGGTTCATGGCGAGCAGGAAGCGCTGCAGCGCCGAGCGTACGGAGGAGTCGAGCCGGCCGACCGATCCGAAGTCGAGCAGGCCGAGTGTGCCGTCCTCCAGGAGCAGGAGGTTGCCCGGATGCGGGTCGGCGTGGAAGACGCCTTCGACGAGGATCTGCTTGAGCAGGCAGTCGAGCAGATCACGCGCCAGCCGCGCCCCATCGTCTCCGTCATGGCTCTCGGAGGCGGCCCCCATGGTCGTACCCGCGGTCGTCCCCGCGGGTGGCTTGGGGGCGGTCCCGGCGGCTCCCGGGACGGGACCGCCGGAGGCCCCGTTTCCGGCCAGGGTGGCGGCTCTGGCGATGGGGGTGCCGTCCAGGCGCTGCATGACGAGGACCCGTTCCGTGCACATGGCCGTGACCGGGGCCGGGTACGTGACGCCGCCGCCCGAGATGGCCACGGCGGCCATGTTGGCGGCCTCGACGCGGAAGTCGAGCTCCTCGCGGATGGCCGCGGCGAACCCCTCCGCCAGGTCGCGCAGCCCGAGCGAGCGGCCCCAGCGGGTCCTGGACTCCAGCGTGGCGGCCAGCCGGCGGACGATGTCGAGGTCCTTGCCGACGACCCCGCCGATGCCGGGCCGCTGCACCTTGACCACGACGCTCTCGCCCGAGTGCAGCCGGGCGGTGTGCACCTGCCCGATGGAGGCGGCGGCCAGCGGCTCCCGGCCGAACTCGGCGAACACCTCCTCGACCGGCCCGCCCAGCTCCCCGGTGAGCACGGGCTCGATCTGCTCCCAGGGCGCCGGCGCGACCTGGTCCTGAAGCCGCCCCAGCTCGTCCACGAACTCGGCCGGCAGCAGGTCGCGCCGCGTCGAGAGGACCTGGCCGAGCTTGACGAACGTGACCCCGCCGTCGTCGAGCGCCTCGCGCAGCGACCTGGCCAGGCGCAGCTTGCCCGAGCGGTCCTCCAGCCGTTCGCCCCGGCCCCGCAGGTAGGGGCCGAGGCCGTGCCGGATGGCGATCCTGGTGATCTGGGAGTAACGCCGGGCCCGGGACAGGCGGCCGCGCAGGGAGCGTACGAGCTCCAGCGGCCCCGGGATCGAGCCCGGCGGGACGAGCGCCTCGGCCAGCACGAGGATCACCATCGGGATGAGCACCACGCACATGATGGCCAGCAGGAACAGCCCCAGCGCGGCGGCGTCGGGCGGCGGCTGCACGGAGTTCATCGGGCCGATCACGCTCAGGATCGGTGTCAGCACCGGCTGGGCCAGCCCGAACGCGAGCAGCGCGGCCAGGAACGTGCGCGCCATGCCGAACCTGACGTCCAGCAGCCGCTGCGCCGCGACGGCGAGCAGCATGATCATCACCAGCGCGGCGATCGCGACGAGGAGCTGGGCGGGGAGATCCATGGGCCAGGATCCTCCCACGCCCGTCCACTTCGCACCCATCCCCGCCCCCGGCCCACCCGGCCCTCGGCCCTCGGGCGACCGGCTACTCCGGCTCTCAGCTCCGGCTTGCGGCCCCCTGGGCGGTCGGCCAGCCGGCCCTCAGGTCCGGCGCTCGGGGTTCGCCGCCTGCGCCCCGGCCGCCTTGTGGCAGGCGGCCGGTGTCGGCGGGCGGCGGTTGAGCGGCGGGTGGTTACTGGCGGCCGGCGGCGCGGGCGCGGCGCTCTTCCCGGCGCTCGACGAACTTCGACGCCGTCAGCTCCGTCTTCTCCAGGAACGAGGCCAGCTCCTCGCGGGCCTTCTCGCCCTCGGCGTCCAGCCCGGTCTTGTCGAACACCGCCCACTGCCGCAGCACCGGCATGAGCACGTCGTCGAGGTGCAGCCGCAGGTCGTAGATGCCCTCGTTCGCGATGATCAGGGCCTTGCGGGCGAAGCCCGGCATCCCCTGGCCCGGCATCTGGAACGTGGTGACGACGTCGGTCACCGAGCGCATCGTCTGGTTCGGGTCGAGTTCGAAGGCCGCCTTGAGCAGGTTGCGGTAGAAGAGCATGTGCAGGTTCTCGTCGGCGGCGATCCTGGCCAGCAGCCGCTCACAGCCCTCGTCGCCGGAGGCGCGGCCGGTGTTGCGGTGCGCGATGCGGGTGGCCAGCTCCTGGAAGGAGACGTACGCGAGCTGCTGCAGCATGGTGCTGTACTCGGTGGTGAAGCCGGCCTCCATGTGCGCCATGCGCATGCGCTCCAGCGCGACGGGGTCGACGGCGCGGGTGACGGTCAGGTAGTCGCGCAGGGCGGTGCCGTGCCGGTCCTCCTCGGCCGTCCACCGGTGCACCCAGGTGCCCCAGGCGCCGTCGCGGCCGAACGTCGTGGCGATCTCGTGGTGGTAGCTGGGGAGGTTGTCCTCGGTCAGGAGGTTGACGATGAGCGACACCCGCGCCGCTTCGGGGATCTTGGAGTCGCTCTCCTGCCACGCCTCGCCCCCGTAGATGCCGTCGAAGTCGCGGCCTTCGCTCCACGGGATGTACTCGTGCGGGAACCACTCTTTGGCCATTTTCTCGTGGCGGTCGAGCTCCCCGGCGACCACGGGCTCGAGCTCGTGCAGCAGCTCCGTCTGAGTCATCGCCATAAAAGATCTTCTCCTTCAGGTTACGGTACCGTAGGTTAGGCTACCCGAAGGACATACCGGTCAAATAGGGTGGTCGTATGCGACCTAGTGTCCGCGGTGTCCTGCTCGATCATCACGAGCGGCTCGTCCTCTTCCGGCGCACGGTCCCGGGACGGGCTCTGTACTGGACCGTGCCAGGCGGGCACGTGGAGCCGCAGGACGATTCGCTGGAGGACACCCTGCACCGGGAGTTGCTGGAGGAACTCGGCGCGACGGTCCACGCGGTGACGCCTCTGGTCACCATGTCGTATCCGTGCGAGGGGGAGGTCAAGACCCAGCACGTCTACGGCTGCCGGCTGGTCGCCATGGACCCGGGGCTGCGGCACGGGCCCGAGTTCGAGGATCCGTCCCGGGGGCTGTACGAGGTGGAGCGGGTCCGGCTGGACCGTACGGAGATCACGTCCAGGAACCTGATGCCCAGGGCGGTGGCGGGCTACCTGTCGGCCAGCATCGCGGCCCTGCCCCGGCTCATCTGCTAGGCGGCCCTCTCGGAGGCGCGGGTCAGATGTTGCGGCGCAGGCGCTTGACGTCGGAGCGGTGCTTCTTGCCGGCGATGCGGCGCTCGACGGCGCCGCGGCTGGGTTTGGTGGGGCGGCGGCGCTTGGGCGGCGCGGCGATGGCCTCGCGCAGGCGCTGGGCCAGCCGGTGCATGGCGGCCTCGCGGTTGCGGAGCTGGGAGCGGTATTCGGAGGCGGCGATCGTGATCGTGTCCGAGCCGAGCCGTTCGAGCGCCCTGGCCTTCAGCGCGGGCGGCAGGGCGATGCTCTCGGCCACGGAGAAGGTCAGCTCCACCCGGCTGTCGGTCGTGTTGACGCCCTGACCGCCCGGGCCTGACGAGCGGGAGAAGCGCCAGACGAGCTCGGCCTCGGGGATGACGACCGAGTCGTTGACGACCAGTGGGCCGGGCATGGGTGGGGCTCCTGTTCTCCAACACTCCGTATGTACGAGATGTCACCGTATCTGGCTGCTATATGCCGCCCGCAATGGCATTTCGCCCACGAAACCATTTGACGGCCGGTCGCAAGCGGCGTATGTCAATATCGCGCGAAAAGATCACGGGGTACAGGGGAGGCGCGGTGGGCGGCATCGTCGGCGTGCACGGGATAGGAAAGTACAAGTACTACCTCCAGGCGAACCGGTCCGCGGCGGGGGCGGCGGAGGCGATGCGGCTGAAATGGGACCGCTACCTGCACGCGGCGCTCGGGGGAGACACCGGGACGTACTTCACGGAGATCGCCTACTTCTCCCACCACCTGCGCGACGACGACGGCGCCGTGCCGAAGCGGGCGCAGGCCGCCATGGAGGCCCAGACGCAGCGGGTCCTCGTCGACTGGGCGCGCAACCTCGGCGTGGGCGAGCACGTCACGGGCGCGCTCAAGTCGTTCACCGGCTGGCTGCTGACCCGGCTGGACGACAGGTCGGCGACGTTCGCCAAGCTGTTCGCGCCGGAGGTGGCGGCCTACCTCACCGACCAGGCCAGGCGCGAGCGGTGCCGGGGCGCCGTGGCGGCGGTCATCAGGAGGCACCGGCCGAAGGTGGTCATCGCCCACTCGCTCGGCAGCGTGGTCGCGTACGAGACCCTGTGGGCCAACCCCGACCTCGAGATCGACCTGCTGATCACCCTCGGCAGCCCGCTCGGCATGCGCAACGTCGTCTTCGAGCGCCTCCTGCCCGCCCCCATCAACGGCCGCGGTGAGCGGCCCCGGGGCGTCGGGCGCTGGGTGAACATCGCCGACAAGGACGACATCGCCGCCATCCCACCCGATCTGGCCCGCAGCTTCACCGGCATCGACGTCGAAGAGCTCGTCAACCTCGACTGGATCGACTTCCACACCGTCGAGAAATACCTGGGCTGCCCGGCGCTGGACCCGCATCTGCGACCATTCCTGGCATGACGTGGATAGTCTTCGACTACGGCGGTGTCCTGTCCCTTCCGCAGCCCGAGTCCGACGCCGAGGCCATGGCGCGGGCCGTGGACGCCGAGCCCGAGGCGTTCAAGCGCGCCTACTGGGAGCATCGGCTGGACTTCGACCGGGCGAGCCTGACCCCGTACGCGTACTGGTCGGCCGTACTCGGCCGGCCCGCCGGTCACACGGAGATCGCCCGGCTGGTCGCCATGGACGTCGCGAGCTGGGCCTACCCCAACCAGGAGACGGTGGCCCTGCTCGGCGAGCTGCTCGCGGCGGAGCGTGACGTGGCGCTGCTGTCCAACGCGCCCATCTGCGTCGGAGAGGGCCTGGACGAGCTGCCCTGGATCGCCGCGATCGGCCACCGCTTCTACAGCGGCCGGATGGGCCTGGTCAAACCCGACAGGGAGATCTACGACGAGGTGGCCCGCGCACTCGGCACCGACCCCTCAGAGGTCGTCTTCATCGACGACCGCGAGGAGAACGTGACGGGCGCCGAACGCGCGGGCATGAAGGGCGTGCTCTTCACCGATGCTGCCGCGCTCCGCGTAACACTGCCCGACGTGCCGGGGGCCGCGCGCTGACGGCAGGGCGAAAACGCCGGACGACCTTTGCTGTTCATCCGCGCTTGACTCCAGTGTCACGGCGGTGTCAGCGCGGGTGGACATACCTGGGGGCGTGGACCGCAGAGCCTTCCTGACAGCGGCGACAGCCGGACTCCTCCTTCCGCAGGCCGTCCCCCAGGCGGCGGCCGCCTCCTCGTCCAGAACCCTCAGATCCGACCCGTTCACCCTGGGTGTGGCCTCCGGCGACCCCTCCGCCGACGGCTTCGTCCTGTGGACCAGGCTGGCCGTCGAGCCGCTCAGCGGTGACGGCCGCGGCGGCATGCCCGCCCGCGACGTGGACGTGCAGTGGCAGGTCGCCACCGACGAGCGCTTCACCACGATCGCCGAGTCCGGCACGGCCACCGCCAGGGCACGCGACGCCCACAGCGTCCACGTGGAGCTGAAGGGGCTGCAGCCGGGGCGCGAGTACTTCTACCGCTTCAAGAGCCAGGGCCGGCTGTCGCCGGCCGGGCGTACCAGGACGACGCCGCAGGGGGAGACGCCGCTCACGTTCGCGGTGGCCGCGTGCGCGCACTACGAGCACGGCTACTACACCGCCTACCGCCGCCTCGCCGAGCAGGAGCCCGACCTGGTGGTGTTCCTCGGGGACTACCTGTACGAGTACGGCCCCAGCGGCTACACCGCGCTGGCCGGCCGCGTCCGCACCCACACGCCCGGCAAGTGCCAGACGCTCGCCGACTACCGGCTGCGGCACGCCCAGTACAAGAGCGACCACGACCTTCAGGCCGCCCACGCCGTGGCGCCGTGGCTGGTGGCCTTCGACGACCACGAGATTGAGAACAACTGGGCCGGGCCCGTCTCCAGCACCGGCGCGCCGGGCTTCGCCAGGAGGCGGGCGGAGGCGTTCAGGGCGTACTACGAGAACATGCCGCTGCGCCGTGCCAGCCTCCAGGGGGCGGTGCTCCGGGTGAACCGCCGCGTCTCCTGGGGCACGCTGGCGCGCTTCCACCTGCTGGACACCCGGCAGTTCCGCGACGACCAGGCGTGCCTGGACGGCGTACGGGCGGGCTGTGACGACCGGCTGGCGGACAAGCGCACGCTGCTCGGGACCGACCAGTGGCGCTGGCTGGAGAGCGGCCTGAACGGCTCCACCACGCGCTGGAACCTGCTCGGGCAGCAGATCATGATGGCCCACCGCGACTACAAGGTCGGCCCGGGGCGCGAGGTGAACCTGGACTCCTGGGACGGGTACGCGGCCGAGCGCACGCGGCTGCTGGAGTCGCTGGCGCGCACGCCCAACCCGGTGGTGCTGACCGGGGACGCGCACATGCACCACCTGGCCGAGCTCAAGACCGACTTCGACGACCCGGACTCCCCGGTGGTGGCCAGGGAACTGGTGGCCTCCTCGATCGCCAGCGACGGCGACGGGTACCGGGACCGGACGTGGATCGCCGAGGCGCTGCAGGAGAACCCGCACCTGTCGTACATCGACCAGCGGCGGGGGTACCTGGTGGCCCGGCTGAGCCGCGACGAGCTGTCGGTGGACTTCCGCACCCTCGACTACATCTCCCGCAAGGGGGCCCGCGCCAAGACCTCCCACCGGCTCACGATCCCGTCCGTCACGGCGGCCGAGTCGGCGGCGGCACAGGCCGGGGCGGCGCCCCGCGCAGGCTGAACGTTCGCTGAAAGCCCGCTGAGGATTCGCTCAACCGCCCAACCGCCCAACCGCCCAAAACCGGCGCCCCGGGGCTGTGGGGCTGTGGGGCTGCGGGGTTGTGGGTTGTGGGGCTGCGGGGCTGCGGGGTTGCGGGGTGAAGCCCCGGCCGGATCCCGGGTGGCAGGTTCGCCGGGATCCGGCCGGGAGACCGGGCCGGGCGGGCGGGTGGTGACCGTCCGGACCGGCCTGCTCATGCGTCGGGCCAGCTTCCGTCGGGGAACTCGCCCGACGTGCCGCCCGACAGGACGATCTGGTCGCTCTCGCCCAGACCCGCGGTGACCTCCACGTACTGGTCGCCGCGCACGCCTGTCTCGACCACCTTCGCCGAGTCCCGCCCGCCGGAGCGCACGGTGACCACCTGGGCCCCGTCCGACCGGCTGCGGACGGCGGCGGCCGGCACGTAGATCGTGTCCTCGGCCTCCTCGGTGGTGACCGTCACCGAGGCGGTCTGGCCGAGCATCAGCCTCGACGGCGGCTCGTCGAAGGCGAGGGTGACCGAGTAGCGGACGAGCTGGCCGTCCACCGTCGCGGTCGGCGCGATCGCCGTCACCGTGCCCGTGTGGCGCTCGCCGCTGCGGGTGGCCAGGGTGACCTGGGCTTTTTGGCCGAGCTTGAGCCGGTTCACGTCGGACTCGGTGACCATGGCCTGGACCTGCAGTTCGTTCAGGTTTCCGAGGCTGATGAAGGTGCCGGTCCCCGCCGTGTCGCCGGTCCCGCCCGCGACCGACAGGATCGTGCCCGCCGCCGGGGCCACGATGCGGGTGGCCCGTACGGCGTCGGCGGCCTCCTCGAGTGCGGCTTCCGCGCGGTCCACGTTCGCGGCGGCCTGCTCCTCGCTGAGCCCGCCCTTGGCCGCGCCGGTGCCGCCCGCGCGGGCGCAGGAACCCTGGGACGGACGGTCGCCGCCGGCGCTCTGCCTGGCCGAGGGCTTGCCCGCCCCGGTGGGCCGGCCGCTCGCCGACGGCTTCGCACCCGCGGACGGCCTGCCCGCCGAAGGGGAGACGGTGGGGGAGGGGGACGGGGTGCCGCTCGCGGACGGGCGCCCTGCGGGCTGCTCGGTCCCGCCTGTGCCGGAGGTGCCGCCGTTCGAGGCGCCGCCCGTCGGGGTGGCCGTGACGGGCGCGGTCACAGTCGCGGTCATGGTCACAGTCGCGGTCGCGGTGACCGTTGCGGTGACGGTGGCCGTCACGGTGACCGTGGGCTGCGGCTCAGGCTCGCCGGGGCCGGTGGAGGTGGGTCGCGGGCTGAAGCTCGGCGAAGGAGCCGGCCCCCCGGCGGACGCGCCCACCCCGCCACCGGGATCGGCACCGGTGCCCTTGGCCACGGCGCCGGTGCCCTGGGACGCGGTGTTCTTGGCCGTGGTGGCGGTGCCCTGGGACGCGGTGCCTTTGGTCGTGGTGGGCGGGTCCGATGGGCCGTAGGCGGCTCCGGCCGCCGGTGCGCAGGTCGCGGTCGTGCCCGCCGACGTGGTGGTCGTGGTGGTCGTGGTGGCCGTTTCCAGGGCTTCCTGGGCGGCGGCCAGGTCGGCCTTGGCGGCCGTGTACGCCTCCCGCGCCCCCCGCCCGTCGATCCGCGCCAGGACCTGCCCCTTCTTCACCTGCGCCCCGGCCTTGACGTACACCTTCGTCAACGTCCCCGAGGAGCCGAACGCCAGGTCCCTGCGCGAGCCGTCCACCGTGCTGCCCGCCGCGCTGACCGAGGCCGTGACCTGCCCACGCTGGGCGGCGGCCAGCCGTACCTGGACGGTGGGCGGGGCGTCGTCGCGCAGCGCCAGTGCCAGGCCGGACCCGGCCACGAGCACGGCCAGGGCGAGCCCGCCCAGCGCGAAAGTCGGTCTCATGGCCGCCCATCCTGACGGGGCAAGATCGAGCCACGCTGCGAGCACCCTAAGGATCGGCTGTACGCCGGCGCGCGCCCACGGTCTGTCAGCGAACGTTCAGCTTGCTCGCGGCTGCGGCGCAGCATTGTGTGCAAGGGTCACCGGCTGTGAAGGTGTCGATCAGGCGCAGAGCGCTGATTACCAACGGAGCGCTCACGGTGCTCCTGCTGGGCGGTGCCGGGCTCGCCTACGCGCAGCTCGGCACGGGCCAGGCCGCAGGGGAGACGACCGTCCGGACGGTGACCGCGAGCCGTGGCTCCGTGACCGCCTCCGTGTCCGCGTCGGGCGCGGTGGAGAGTTCCCAGGCCAGAGCGCTCTCGTTCGGTACGAGCGGAACCGTGCGGAAGGTCTACGTCAAGGCGGGCGACAAGGTGGCCAAGGGCGACCTCCTGGCCCGGCTGGACGACGACGCCGCCCAGGAGAGCCTGTCGGCGGCCAAGGCCACGTACGACAGCGCCCTGGACGACGGGACGGAGACGGCCGCGCTCTACGCCGCCTACATCAAGGCCCGCAACGCCTACCGGGAGGCCCAGCGCGTGGTCGCGGCCACCGTGCTGAGGGCCCCGTTCAAGGCCACCGTCACGGCGGTGAACGGCTCCGTCGGCGGGTCCGCCTCAGGAGGGTCGGCCAGCGGCCAGAGCACAGGCCAGAGCAGCGGTCAGAGCACAGGCCAGAGCACAGGCCAGAGCACAGGCCAGAGCACCGGGCAGAGCTCCAGCGGTTTCGTCGAGCTGGCCGACACCACGAAGCTGCAGCTCGTCGGCACCTTCACCGAGTCGGACGTCGGCAAGCTCAAGCAGGGCCAGCAGGCCACGGTCACGTTCGACGCCCTGCCGGGCGTGAGCGCCACCGGCAAGGTCACCCAGATCGAGCCGGTCGCCGCCACCAGCAACAACGTCGTCCAATACCCGGTCACCGTCACTTTCACCAAGGTCCCGAGCCAGGTCAGGCTGGGCCAGACCGCCACCGTCGAGGTCGTGGTCGGCCAGGCCGAGAACGTCGTCACCGTGCCCTCCACCGCGATCTCCACCAGCGGCGGCCAGACCTCGGTCACCGTGCTCAGGAACGGCACGCGGACCAGGACCCCGGTCGAGGTCGGCGTGCGGGGCACGGCCATGACCGAGATCACGTCGGGCGTGTCGGAAGGCGACCAGATCGTGCCGCCGGCCACCTCGACCGGCACCTCGACCGGCACCTCGACCGGCACCACGGGCGGCGGCGGGAACCAGCGCCAGTTCGGCGGGGGCGGCTTCCCCGGTGGCGGCGGCATGCCGGGAGGCGGGCGATGACGGCCGTCAGCGCCGAAGAGCCGCTACCGGTCCTGCGGGTGCGCGACCTCGTCAAGGAGTACGGCGAGGGCGACGCCAAGGTACGCGCCCTGCGCGGCATTAGCCTGGACGTCGAGCGGGGCGACTACGTCGCGATCATGGGGGCGTCCGGCTCCGGCAAGTCCACGCTCATGAACATCCTGGGCTGCCTCGACATCCCCAGTTCGGGCACGTACCTGATCGACGGTGCCGACGTGGGCCGCCTGGACGAGCACCAGCTCGCCATCCTGCGCAACCGCAGGGTCGGGTTCGTCTTCCAGTCGTTCAACCTCATCCCGCGCATGAGCGCGCTGGCCAACGTGGAGCTGCCGCTCGTGTACGGCGGCGTCGGCCAGGCCGAGCGGCGTGCCCGCGCCCTGGCCGCGCTGGACCAGGTCGGCCTGGCCGACCGCGCACACCACGAGCCGAACCAGCTCTCCGGTGGCCAGCAGCAGCGCGTGGCCGTGGCCAGGGCGCTGGTCACCGCGCCCGCGCTGCTGCTGGCCGACGAGCCGACCGGCAACCTCGACACCGCCTCCACGGGCGACGTCCTGGAGATCATGGACCGGCTCAGCGAGTCCGGCCGCACGATCGTGATCATCACGCACGAGGACGACGTGGCCGCGCACGCCAAACGGGTGATCAGGCTGGTGGACGGCGAGGTCGTGGCGGATCGCCGCCAGGCGCCGGTGGACGGCCCGCCGCCGCGGCCGGCGGAGAAGGACGGCCCGCCGCCGGCGCTCGAGAGGGCGGCCCGGTGAACCGCCTCGAGATCCTCCGCTTCGCGCTGCGCGGCCTGCTGGCCAACAAGATGCGCAGCTCGCTGACCACGCTCGGCATCCTCATCGGCGTGGCCGCGGTCATCCTGCTGGTCGCCGTCGGCGAGGGCTCCTCGCAGAGCATCCAGCAGAACATCCAGCGCCTGGGCGCCAACACACTGACCGTCTCCCCGTCCTTCTCGGGCGGCGGCGGTGGCGGTGGAGGCGGCATGCGCGCTCCCGGCGGGGGCGGGGGCGGTGCCGGGAACACCGGGCCGCGTACGCAGGCCAGGCAGCTCAGCCTGGCCGACGCCAAGGCGCTGACCGACAGGACCGTCGCCCCCTCGGTGAAGACCGTCTCGCCGATCGTGAACGCCTCCTCCGCGACCGCCGCGTACGGCGCCGCCAGCCACGCGATCGCGCAGTTCGTGGGCACGTACCCGAGCTATTTCGAGGCCGTGAACAAGCCCGTGGCCAAGGGCACCTACTTCTTCAACGACGACGTGCTGGCCGCCAGGAAGGTCGTGGTGCTCGGGCAGACCGTCGTGGAGGAGCTGTTCGGCACCGTCGATCCGATCGGCAAGCAGGTCAGCGTGTCCGGGGTGCCGTTCACGGTGGTCGGCGTGCTGAAGGAGGCCGGCTCCACCGGCATGCAGGACGCCGACGACGTCGCGATCGCGCCGCTGCCCGCCGTGCAGCAGAGCCTGAGCGGGTTCGGCTCGCTCAACCAGATCGTCGTGCAGGCGACCGGGGCGGGGGCCACCACGACGGCGCAGGCCGAGGTCACGGCTATCCTCAACCAACGACACGGCATCACGAACGACAACCCCGACTACCGCATACTCAACCAGGCCACGTTGCAGGAGACCGTCAGTGAGGCGACCGGCACCTTCACCGTGCTGCTGGGCGCCGTCGCCGCGATCTCGCTGCTGGTGGGCGGCATCGGCATCACGAACATCATGCTCGTGACCGTCACCGAGCGCACGCGCGAGATCGGCATCCGCAAGGCCATCGGCGCGCCCAGGAGCGCGATCCTGGGCCAGTTCCTGCTGGAGGCGACGTTGCTGAGCCTGGTGGGCGGGCTGTCGGGGGTGCTGGTGGCGTTCGTGGGGACCAGGTTCACCATCGCCGGCATCGAGCCGGTCCTCGTGCCGTCGTCGGTCGCGCTGGCGCTGGGCGTCTCCGTGGGGATCGGGCTGTTCTTCGGCAGTTATCCCGCCAACAGGGCGGCCAAGCTGAGGCCGATCCAGGCCCTGCGCCATGAGTAAGGAGAAGGACATGGACAAGCTGGACAAGCTGGACTCCTCGCCGTTCCCCGACGACCTTCGGGAGGAGCTCGCCGTCCAGCCCAGGAGCGGCACCTCCAAGCTCACGCTCGCGCTGGGCGCCGGGGTCGTGCTGGTGGCCGGGATCCTGCTCGGCATCCAGGCGAACGACCTGTTCGGCTCCCCGGCGCCTGGCCCGCAGGCCGGCGCGCCGCAGTCCGGCTTCGGCCAGCCCCAGGGGTACGGCGGCGGCCAGCGGCAGGGCGGCGGCCGGCCGGGCGAGGGCCAGCAGCAGGGCGGGGGCCAGCCGGGCGGCTTCGGGCAGCGCATGGGCGGCGGCGGTGGCGCGACCATGGGCACCGTGGAGAAGGTCGAGGACGGCAGGCTGTACGTCAGGACCGGCGACGGCGCCACCGTCACCGTGACCACCGACGACAAGACCGCGGTCACGATCAGCAAGGAAGGCAAGGTGTCCGACCTCCGGACCGGCACCCCGGTCGTGGTGCGCGGCAGCAAGGCCGGCGACGGCACGGTGACGGCGGTCGCGATCACCCAGGGCGGGCAGGGAGGCGGCCCGCGATGACCGAACCCGAGGCCAGGCTGCTGGTGGTCGACGACGAGCCCAACATCAGGGAGCTGTTCTCGGCCAGCCTGCGCATGGCCGGGTTCGAGGTGCTGACCGCCGCCGACGGCAAGGAGGCCCTCCGGGTGGCCGAGGAGAGCTCCCCTGACCTGGTGATGCTCGACGTGATGCTGCCCGATCTCGACGGCCTGGCGGTCGCGGGCAGGCTGCGGTCCCGCGGCCGCCGGGTCCCGGTGCTGTTCGTGACGGCCAAGGACACCTCCGAGGACCGGATCGCCGGGCTGGGGCTCGGTGAGGACTACGTGACCAAGCCGTTCAGCCTGGAGGAGGTCATCGCCCGGATCCGGGCGGTGCTGCGCAGGACCCGCAGGGGCGCGCCGCCGCCGAACCGGATGCGGGTGGCCGACCTGGAGCTGGACGAGGAGAGCCACGAGGTCTGGCGGGACGGCGTCCCGGTACGCCTGTCGCCGACGGAGTTCAGGCTCCTGCGCTACTTCATGCTCAACGTGGGCCGGGTCCTGTCGAAGACGCAGATCCTCGACCACGTCTGGAACGGCGACTGGCGCACCGACGTCGGCCTGGTGGAGTCGTACGTCTCCTATCTGCGCCGCAAGGTGGACACCGGCGAGCGCAAATACCTGCACACCCTGCGCGGGGTCGGCTACATCCTGCGCCCGCCCCGCCTGTGAACCCGCCTGTGAACCCGCCTGTGAGGCTTCTGTGAGCCGTGTCAGGAAGCAACTGGCCAGGGCCCCGCTCTGGCTGCGGCTCCTCACGGTCACGCTCCTGCTGGTCACCCTCGCCATCACGCTGACCGGCCTGTTCGCCGTGCGGCTGATGCGCGGCTATCTCGTCGAGCGCGTCGACCAGCAGCTCCGGTCCGCCACCATGCCCTGGCGCGACGACGTGCCCCCGCCGCCCGAGCCGCGCCCGGACGGGCGGCCCCAGCGCTTCTTCGGCCTGTTCCACGGCGTCGTGCTGGACTCCGGCGGTCTCCTGGTCAGGACGGTCAGCGAGTCGACCGAGGAGTACACGCCCGACCTGCCCCGCCTGACCATCGACGACGTCATCCGCCGCAGGGGGCGGCCCTTCACGGTGGAGTCGCGCGGCACCGGCGGCCCGAGCTGGCGGGTGGTCGCCGTGCCGATCCGCCAGGGCGGGAGCCGGGTGCTGGCCATCAGCCTCGGCGATGTGCAGGCCACGGTCTCCCAGCTCGGCCTGGTCGTCGTGGTGGCCGGCGGCGGCACGCTGATCGTGCTCGGGTTCGCCTGCTACTGGATGGTACGCCGGAGTCTTCGGCCGCTCGGCGAGATCGCGCGTACCGCGAAGGACATCGCCGGCGGCGACCTGTCGCGCCGCGTGCCGCTGTGGGCGGGCACCACGGAGGTGGGCAAGCTCGGCCGCGCGCTCAACACCATGCTCGCCCAGATCGAGGTGGCGGCGCGCGAGCGGGAGGCGGCGGCGGAGGCGGCGCGCGAGTCCGCCACGACGGCCCGGCGCTCGGAGGAGCTGATGCGCCGGTTCATGGCCGACGCCTCGCACGAGCTGCGCACGCCGCTGACCTCGATCAGGGGGTTCGCGGAGCTGTACCGGCTGGGGGAGGAGAAGGACCTGGCCGAGGCCGTACGGCTGCTGAGCCGTATCGAGGGGCAGGCGGCGCGGATGGGGCTGCTGGTGGAGGACATGCTGCTGCTGGCCCGGCTCGACCAGCGGCGCGCGCTGGCCAGGCGGCCGGTGGACCTGCTCAGCCTGGCGGCCACCACCGTGATCGACGCCCAGACGCTGGCTCCCGACCGCAGGATCGAGCTGGTCCGGCTGTTCGGCGGTGAGGAGGACGTCATCGTGACCGGCGACGAGCCGCGCCTCGGGCAGGTGCTCAACAACCTCGTCACCAACGCGCTCACCCACACCCCGCCCGGCACGCCTTTCCAGGTGCGGGTGGGCGTGGACGGTGACCAGGCCGTGGTGGAGGTGGCCGACGAGGGGCCCGGGTTTGCGCCCGAGGTGGCGGAGCGGGTGTTCGAGCGCTTCTACCGGGCGGATCCGGCGCGGAGCGTGGGCGGTTCCGGGCTGGGGCTGTCGATCGCGGCCACACTGGTGGAGGCGCACGGGGGTGTCGTCATGGCGGAGTCGGAGCCCGGCAAGGGCGCCCTGTTCCGGGTGATCCTGCCGGTCGAGGGCTCGGCCGACGGTCTGTCCGCGGAACCCTGAACTCGGTTTTGAGCTCGGTCTTCGGCCCTGTCAGCCGAAGGCGTACCCGTAGAGTCCTGAGCCCTCGCCGAGGCGGCGGACCTTGCCCAGCTTGAGGCCGGACGTGCGCCGCCCGGGGGCGTACATCACGAGGCCCTGGTCGGGCGCGGCCACCACCAGCCCGTACAGGGGCCGCTGCCTGGTCAGCGACCGGTAGCGCTCGCCCCACGCCGGCATCGCCGCGACGGAGGCCCCGAAGTCGCGGCCCTTGCCCTTGATCAGCAGGTTGCCCACCCGGGTCAGCCCGCCCGAGGCCCGTCCGGCCAGCACCTGGACGGCCTTCTCGCCGGGCACGCCGATGGCCAGCTCGTCCTTCCCGTCCCCGTTGAAGTCGCCCGCCGCCAGCGACGCCCCGAACCGGTCGTAGTAGCGGGGTTTGCCCTCGAGCGAGTTCTGCGACCACGCCTCGGTCCTGTCGGTGCGCAGGCCGGCGCGTGAGCCGTACAGCACGTCCACGGTGCCGTCGCCGTAGTCCATGGCCCGCTGGTTCTGGCTGAGACCCTCGCCCGGCACGCCGATGGCCAGGTCGGCCCGGCCGTCCCCGTTGAAGTCCCCGGTGGCGAGCGCGGCCCCGAAGTTGTCCCACTTCTCGGAGGCCCCCATGATCCCCGGCGTGCTCTGCGTGAGCAGCCGCGCCCGCTTCGCGCGCACGTCGACGACGGTGACGGAGCCCTGCCCGTCCAGTTTCACGCTGTCGGCGGGCGCGCCGACGACCAGCTCGTCCTTTCCGTCGCCGTCGAAGTCCCCGGTCGCCAGCGCCGCCCCCCACTGGTCGGTGACGCTCGCCGCCTGCCGGACCCACGGCGTCCGCTGCGTGATCTGGTACGGCCCCCGCCCCTTCATCCAGTACACGGTCACTGCCCCGCCGGACCGATGGCTCGGAGCCCCCACGGCCAGCTCGTCCTTCCCGTCCCCGTCGAAGTCGCCCGCCGCCAGCGCGGCCCCGAACCGGTCGCTGCCGGGCTTGGCCAGCGCCAGCTCCTTGCCGGCCATGAGCCCCTCGGGGGAGCCGTTGAAGAGCTGCACGACCCCGTTGCCGTCGCCCCCGGGCACCCGCTTCCCGGCGAACTCCTCCGACACCCCCACGGCCAGGTCGGCGCAGCGGTCTCCGTTGAAGTCGCCCACGGCCAGCGCCGACCCGAACGAGTCGCCCGGCTCGGCGTGGTCCTGGCGGAGCCGGGCCTTCTGGCCGGAGCCGTACATCACGGTGACGGAGCCGGCCCTGGAGGCGTCGTAGGGGGCGGCCACGGCGAGGTCGGGGCGGCCGTCGGCGTCGAAGTCGAGGGGGTGGCCGCCGCACGACCGGGCGGTGGCGGGGGCCGTACCGGAAGCGAGAGGAAGAATCAGGCAGGCGGCGAGCAACGCATTCATACCGGCATTCATGTCCAGGCAGGTCGAACCCGGTCTGAACGGCATGAGAACGGGCCAGGAGGGCAGGATGCACATCCTCCATCGCTCACCGGCTTACGTGTCGCGGGAACGTGCCAGGATAGTCGGGTGGACATCGACCTCGCGGACTTGGATTTCTGGCGCAAATCCCTCAAAGAGCGAAATGAGGCGTTCGCCCGGCTCCGGCAGTTGGAGCATCCGGTGTTCTTCCCTGAGAAGAAAGTGCCGCTGCTCCGCTCGGGCAAGGGCTTCTACGCCCTCGTACGGCACGCGGACGTGGTCGAGGCCAGCCGCAACGCCAAGATCTTCTCCAGCGAGCCCGCCGTCACCAACCCCGAGCCGCCCGGCTGGGTGAAGCAGGTGTTCGGCGAGTCGATGGTCAACATGGACGACCCCCGCCACGCGCGCCTGCGCCGGATCGTCACCCGCTCGTTCAGCCCGAAGATGCTGGCGGGGCTACAGAGCGACATCGAGGCCGCGTGCGCCCGCATCGTCGACGACGTGGTCAGGGAAGGGCCCCGCGACTTCGTCTCCCAGGTGGCCGCCCGGCTGCCCATCCACGTGATCTGCGACATGCTCGACATCCCGCAGGAGCTGCGCGAGAAGGTCCACCAGCACGTCGACGTCTCCACCGCCTACACCGGCGTGCGCCCCAGCCTGGCCCGCAGCGTCCAGCTCGCCGGCCAGAACATGCTGGCCCTGCTCGCCCTGCAGCGCATGGTCATCAAGCTCGGCCACGAGCGGGCCGCCGACCCCCGGGGCGACCTGGTCTCGCTGCTGGTCAACGCCAACCCCGACGGCGAGAAGCTCACCGACAAGGAGCTCGGCTCGTTCTTCGCGCTGCTGCTGGTCGCGGGCAACGAGACGGCCCGCAACACGATGGCCCACGGCATCAAGCTGCTCACCGACAACCCGGCGCAGCGCGAGCTGCTGACGAGCGACTTCGACGCGCACATCAACGGCGCGATCGAGGAGATGGTCCGCTACGTGTCGCCGATCATGCAGTTCCGGCGCACGGTCACCGAGGACTACTCGCTGCGCGGCCTGGAGCTGAAGCAGGGCGACAAGGTCGTGCTCTTCTACGGCTCCGCCAACCGCGACGAGTCGGTCTTCCCCGGCGCCGACACGTTCGACATCACCCGCGACGCCAAGCCGCACGTCGGCTTCGGCGGCCCAGGGCCGCACTTCTGCCTGGGCGCCAACCTGGCCAGGCAGGAGATGCGCACGATGTTCCGCCAGTTGCTGACCCGGCTGCCCGACATCCGCTCGGTCGGCGAGCCCGAGCTGCTGCTGTCCAACTTCGACAACAGCGTCCGCAGCCAGCCCTTCACCTTCTAGAGCCGGCTAGTCGTCGTCATCGACGGCCAGGACGTTCGTCCTGATCGTGAAGAACGTGATCAGCGCCGCCGCCACCATCATCCCGGCGCTGATCAGCATCGCCATCCGGAACCCGGCGTCGAACACCGGCGGGTTCTGGAACGCGTCGCCCACCAGCCCGACCAGCGGCGGCACGGCGGCCACGGCCAGCAGGCTGCCGGTGCGGGCGACGGCGTTGTTGACGCCGCTGGCGGTGCCCGCGTACCGCTCGGCGGCCGTGGCCAGCACGGTCGCGGTCAGTGGCGCGACCGCCCACGACAGCCCGAGCCCGAAGACGAGCACCGCCGGCAGCACCTGGAACGGGTACGACGCGCCCACCCCGATCGTGCTCATGGCCAGGAACCCGCCGCCCGCCGTCAGGATGCCCAGCGTCAGCGGCCAGCGCGGGCCGACGCGCTTGGCCACGTCGCCGGCCTTGCCCGACAGCAGCATCATCAGGATCGTCACCGGCAGCATCGACAGCCCGGCGGCGATGGGGGAGAAGCCGGACACCACCTGGAGCTGCACCACGAGCAGGAAGAAGACCACGCCCATGGCGGCGTACATGATCAGGGTCACCACGTTCACCGCCGTGAACACGTGGTCGCGGAACATCCCCACCGGCACGAGCGCGTCCGGCGACCTGCGCATCTCCGTCCACACGAAGGCCGCCAGCAGCGCCAGCCCGGCGATCAGCGGGACCGGCGCCCCCTGCTCGATCAGCCCGTAGGTGAGCCCGGCCAGCCCCAGGGCCGCCAGCACCGCCCCGAGCACGTCGAAGCGCCCCACCGCCTGCTCGTCCCGGCTCTCCGGTACGTGCCGGAGCGTGACGAACACGATGAGCACCGCGAACGGCAGGTTGATCAGGAACGCCCACCGCCATCCGGCCGACTGCACCAGCCATCCGCCCAGCAGCGGCCCGATGGCGCTGGCCACTCCGCCCAGCCCGGACCAGATCCCCACGGCGCGGGGCCGGTCGTGGCGCACGAACGACGCCTGGATGATCGCCAGCGAGCCCGGCGTGAGCAGCGCGCCGCCGATGCCCTGCAGCGCGCGGGCCCCGATGAGGAACTCGATGTTCGGCGACAGCCCGCACAGCGCGGAGGCGATGGCGAACCAGACGACGCCGATGAGGAAGATCTTGCGCCGGCCGAAGCGGTCGCCGAGCGAGCCGCCGAGCAGGATCAGGCCGGCGAGGGTGAGCGTGTAGGCGTTGATCGTCCACTGCAGCCCGGCCATGTCGGCCTTGAGCTCCCTGCCGAGGAACGGCAGGGCCACGTTCACCACCGTGCTGTCGAGCAGGGCCAGCCCGGACCCGAGCACGGTCGTCGCGAGGATCCACCGGCCACGCGCCGACTTCAGCTCGACGTGACCGTTGACGAGGGGCTCAACGGGACGGTCTGTCATGGGCCAATCCTGTCACCGCCCCCGGCACACGATCCCCCCGGGGCATGCCCGCCACCGCCCCCAGCGCGCGATCAGGCCCCAGCGCGCGATCAGGTCGGCGCGGAACCGCTCCCGAGCGCACGGAGCACGAACTCCGACACCAGCTCCCCGGCCGCCTCCACCGTCACGTCCCCGCTGATCAGCGGCACCCGCTCGGCCCCGACGACGGCGAGGATCATCCGCGCGGTGGCCGCCACGTCGAGCACCCGGAAGTCTCCGGCCGCGATCCCGCTCTCCAGGATCTCGACGAGGACGCGCTGCATGGGCGCGACATGCTCGGCCAGCCGCTGGTAGGCGTCGGGGCCCAGCGCCGCGCTGAGATCCCCGGCCCCCGGATGCGGATGGGCGAGCAGCCCGGCGAGCTGCAGTCGCACGAAGGACCGCAGCCGCACGGCGGGCGAGGCCCCGGCGGGCAACTCCCGCTCGTAGCTGTCGATGAAGTATTGGGTCACCTGCTCGGTGAACGCCAGCAGCAGCGCGGCCTTGTCGGGGAAGTAGTTGTACAGGACCGTCCTGGTGATGCCGGCCTCGCCGGCCACGTCGGTCATGGAGATCGCGTCGATGCCCTGCACCCGCGACAGCCGCGAGACGGCCTGCAGGATCCGGTCGCGCGTCTGGGCGCGGTGCTCGCCGATGGTGGCGGCCGAGATGCGGGGCATACGCCCCATGGTAGGCCGCACCACCCCCGCCCCGGCCGGTTAACGAGAACGGGATCCGCCGGAGGCGTCCACCCCGGTGGCCAAGGAAATCACGGGCTGCCGGCCGGGCGACGGGGTGCGTTTCCGCCCGCGGGCGCACCACGTGCGGGCCCAGCGCGTCGCCTCCCGGCTGTCCGAGGCGGGGGAGGAGCTCGGGGCCGAGTTCGCCGAGCGGATCACCCGCGGCGGAACGCGTACCGATAGCAGTTGTCGATTTCTTGCGTAGCTCATTGCTGTTCTTGCGTTAAGGCTTGTAACATCGGGCCATGCCGAGACGCCTCTCCGATGTGGCCGCGTTCGCCGGGGTCAGTGTGGCCACCGTCAGCCGGGTGCTGCACGACAAGCCGGGCATCGCCCAGGCCACCCGTGACACCGTGCTCACCGCGCTCGACGTCTTCGGCTACGAGCGGCCCCAGAAGCTGCGCAACGCGCGGGCGCCGCTCATCGGGCTCGTGCTGCCCGAGCTGCAGAACCCGATCTTCCCCGCCATGGCCGAGCTCGTCGTCACCGAGCTGATCAGGCACAACCTGCTGCCCGTCCTGTGCACGCGCACCGCCGACGGGCTGCCCGAGGCGCACTACGTGGAGATGCTGCTCGCGCAGAACGTCGGCGGCATCGTCTTCATCGGCAGCAGCTACGCCGACGCCGGGGCGGCGCAGGTCAAGGTGCTGCGGGCGCGGAAACTGCCCATCGTGCTGATCAACGCGGCCGACGAGAACCTGGACGTCCCGCGCGTGTGCGTGGACGACGGTGTGGCCGTGCGGCAGGCGCTCGGGCACCTGCGGGCGCTCGGGCACGAGCGGATCGGGCTGATCCTCGGGCCGGTCGGGCACGTGCCGTCCGCGCGCAAGCTCGCCGCCTACGCCGCCTGTGCCGAAGACCGAGGTGAGCGGGGGTGGCGCGCGCTCGTGGGGCACACGATCTTCACGATGGAGGGCGGCGCCACGGCGGCGGCGCGGCTGGTCGGCGAGGGGGTCACCGCGCTGGTGTGCGCCAGTGACGCGCTCGCGCTCGGCGCCGTCAGGGCCGTGCGCAAGCTCGGGCTCAGGGTGCCGGCCGACGTGTCGGTGGTCGGGTTCGACGACTCGAGCCTGATGAGCGTGACCGACCCGCCCCTGACCACCGTGCGCCAGCCCATCGCGGCCATGGGGAGTGCGGCGGTCGCCGCCTTGATGTCGCAGATCAACGGCCATGTGGTGCCTGCCGACGAGGTGTTGTTCGACCCCGAGCTGATCGTGCGGGGCTCCACCGGGATGTGCCCGGCCCGCTGACCCGGAGTGCATGTCAGTAAATTTCATATCACAGCAAGATTCTTGCGTCACGCTCTGGACATCCGACATGTGCGGTCCTACGGTTCTGGGCAACACCTCGGCGCTCGAAAACCCCCAATGACACGGCAGGCACTGCCGGCGATCCGGGCTGCCCTGGTCCAGGTGCTCCACTCACGGAAGGGATCGCTAGTGATGAAGCGCTCCAGGGCCCTCGGGCTGTCACTGGCCGTCTGCGCGACACTCGCCACCGCGGCCTGCGGCGGCGCCCCCGAAGAGGCCGGACCGGCGGGCGGCCCGGTGACCATCACGGTCAACGGGCTGCCCCCGGCGACCGACGACTACAACCGGGCCGTCTTCGAGGAGAACGTCAAGGCGTTCGAGGCCAGGTATCCGGACTACCGGATCGACGCCAAGGAGGGCTTCATGGACCCTCAGACGTTCAGCGCCAAGATCGCCGGCGGCCAGCTCGAGGACGTCTTCTACGTCTACCTGACCGACGCCCAGAACCTCATCGCCAAGCGGCAGGTCTCCGACGTCAGCGCGTACCTGGCGGAGTTCCCCGTCACCAAGGACTACAAGCCGGGCCTGATGAAGGTCTTCTCCGACGCGGCGGGCAAGGTGTACGGCCTGCCCGACGACAACTACTCCCTGGGCCTGCTCTACAACCGCAGGCTGTACGAGAAGGCCGGCCTCGACCCCGCCAAGCCCCCGCTCACCTGGGCCGAGGTCCGCGAGAACGCCAAGAGGCTGGCCGCCCTCGGAGACGGCGTCGTCGGCTACGGCGACTACAGCAAGTCCAACACCGGCGGCTGGCACTTCACCGCCGAGATCTACTCGATCGGCGGCGACGTCGCCGTCAAGGACGCCACCGGCGCCTGGAGGTCCGCGTTCAACAGCGACCTGGGCCGCCAGGTCCTGCAGCAGCTCAAGGACATGCGCTGGACCGACGACACCATGGGCAGGCGCCAGCTCCTGGAGTACGACGACCTGGTCAAGCTCATGGCCGCGGGCAAGCTCGGCCAGCAGATCGGCTCGACCGGCGACCTGACCAACACCGTCACCCGCTTCAAGGGCACGTACGAGGACTACGGCATGGGCCCGATCCCCGGCGGCCTGGGCACGCTCGGCGGCGGCTCCGGCTACATGTTCAAGGCCGGGCTGAGCCCGGAGAAGATCAGGGCCGGGCTGGCGTGGCTGACGTTCAAGAAGAACCCCGACCGCATCGCCGCCGACAACGAGAAGGCGGCCGCCAAGGGCCTGCCCGTCGGCCTGCCCGAGCCGAACGTGTGGACCGGCGACTCCGAGCGCAAGCAGCTCGACGCCACCAGGAAGCACGCCACGATCCCCACCGAGAACTTCGCGCCGTTCGCCGAGGCCCTCGGCCGCATCCCCGTCAAGCTCGAGCCGCCGAACGCCCAGCAGGTCTACGCCGCCCTCGACACGGTCATGCAGAAGGTCCTCACCGACAGGGACGCCGACGTCGCCCGGCTCCTGGCCGACGCCGAGAAGCAGGTCGACCAGATCCTGGCCACGGTCAGGTGAGCGCCCACGCGACGGCCGTCCCGGCGCACCGCCCGACCGTCCAGCGCGCCCGGCTGCGCCGCAGGGTCGCCGACAACCTGCACGCCTGGGCCTTCCTCGCGGCCGGCCTCCTCTGCTTCGCCCTGTTCTCCTGGTACCCCCTCGTCCGGGGCGTCGTCCTCGCCTTCCAGCAGGTCAACTTCGTCACCGACGCGGTCTGGGTCGGCTGGGACAACTTCCGCGCCCTTTTCGACGACCCGCTGTTCTTCACGGCGTGGGGCAACACGCTGGAGTTCACCGGGCTGGCGCTGCTGTTCGGGTACGCCGTGCCGTTCGTGGTCGCCCTCGTGATCAACGAGTTCCGGCACCTCAAGGGCTTCTTCAGGATCGCGGTCTACCTGCCGGTCATGCTGCCGCCCATCGTCGGCGTGCTGCTCTGGCAGTACTTCTACGACCCCGGCAACGGCCTGTTCAACTCGATCCTGACCGGCCTCGGCCTGCCCGCCTCCGACTGGACCCAGTCCCCGAGGCTGGCCATGATCTCCCTGGTCCTCGTCTCCACCTGGGCGAACATGGGCGGCACCGCCATCATGTACCTGGCCGGCCTGGCCACGATCCCGCAGGAGCTGTACGAGGCCGCCGAGCTCGACGGCGCGAGCGTCTGGCAGCGCGTCCGGCACGTCGTGCTGCCCCAGATGCGCTTCATCCTGCTGGTCATGCTCCTGCTGCAGATCGTGGCCACCATGCAGGTGTTCATCGAGCCGTACCAGCTCACCGGCACCACCAACCCCGACACGATCACGGTCATGGTCCTCGTCTACCGCTACGCCTTCACGGTCAACAACGACTTCGGGCTGGCGGCGGCGATGAGCGTGCTGATGTTCGTGGTGCTGGGCGCGTTCTCGGCCGCGTACCTGCGCCTGACCCGCGACAAGGACTGAGATGACGCTGATCTCCGAGGCCGAGCTCAAGCGCAGCCACCGCCGGGCCGTCTACTGGATCGTGCTGGCCGCGATGGCCGCGCTGTTCGTGGCGATCTTCGTCTTCCCTCTCTACTGGATGCTCACCGGAGCCATGAAGGCCCCGGCCGAGCTGGCCGAGCCGGTGCCCACGCTGCTGCCGCGGGCGTGGCATCCGGAGACCTTCGCCACCGCGTGGGAGCGGCTGGACCTCGGCCGGTTCCTGCTCAACACCGCCTTCTACACCGCCGGCATCTGGCTGATCACGCTGGTGGTGGACGTGGCGGCGGCGTACGCGCTGTCCCGGCTGCGCCCGGTGCTCGGCAAGGTCGTGCTGGGCCTCATCCTGGCCAGCCTGATGCTGCCCGCCGACGCGCTGCTGGTGCCGAAATACCTGGCGGTCGTGGAGGTGCCGATCCTCGGCGTCAACCTGGTCGACTCGCCGTGGGCGCTGTGGCTGCCGGCCGCGGCCAACGCGTTCAACATCTACGTGCTCAAGCGGTTCTTCGACCGGATCCCCGGCGAGCTGCTGGAGGCGGCGGCCATCGACGGGGCCGGGCGGTTCCGGATGCTCTGGAGCGTCGTGCTGCCGCTGTCGCGGCCGGTCCTGTCCGTCGTGTCCATTTTCGCGATCATCGGGGCCTGGAAGGACTTCCTCTGGCCGCTGCTGGTGCTGCGCGACCCGCAGGCCCAGACGCTCAGCGTGGCGCTGAGCCGGCTGGCGTTCACCGGGTTCGTGCCGCAGAACGAGATGTTCGCCGCACTCGCCATCGCGAGCCTCCCCATGATCGTCATCTTCATGATCTTCCAGCGCGGCATCCTCGGCGGCCTGTCCGCCGGCGCCCTCAAGGGCTGACCCACCCCTCAAGGCCGATCCACCCCCCCAAGGTAAGGAGTCCGGTTCGCCATGCTCAGCAGACTGTTACCCGCCGTCGTCCTCGCCCTCGCCGCCCTCGCCGTGCCCGCGCACGCCGCCGCCACCACCTACCAGGCGGAGTCGGCCGCCCTGTCGGGTGGCGCGACGGTCAGCACCGAGCACGGCGGGTACACCGGCAGCGGTTTCGTCGCCGGCTACACCGACGGCAACAAGGGCAACGCCGCCACCACCTTCACGGTCACCACCGCCGCCGCGGGCGCGGCCACCGTCAGCCTCCGGTACGCCAACGGCACGACGGCCACGATGTCCCTGTCCGTCTACGTCAACGGCACGAAGATCCGCCAGAGCACGCTGCCCGCCGTGGGCGCCTGGAACGCCTGGGGCACCAAGGACGAGACCCTCACGCTCAGGGCGGGCGCCAACACCATCACCTACCGCTTCGACACCACCGACCTGGGCAACGTCAACCTGGACGCCATCACGGTGGCGGATCCGGTGGCGGCGCTCCCGTACGAGATGGAGAGCGCGTTCCTGTCCGGCGGTGCGGTCGCCGGCAACTCGATCGCCGGTTACAGCGGCACCGGCTACGCCACCGGCTTCACCACGCCGGGCGCCCGCGTGATCCGTACCGTGGCGATGCCCGCCGCCGGCGGCGCCGTCACCACCGTCCGCTACGCCAACCCCACCGGCAGCGCGAAAACCCTCACCGCCTACGTGAACGGCCTCAAGACCGCCCGCCTCACCCTCCCCGCCGGCAGCGGCTGGCCGACCACCACCCACACGCTGACCCTGCGCGCCGGCCTCAACCTCATCGGCTACCAGTACGACAGCGGCGACACCGGAGGCGTCGCCCTCGACGGCCTCACCGTGGCGGGCGCCGGCACCCTGAACGTCCGCGGCGCCACCGTCCCCTACACCGAGTACGAGGCCGAGCACGGCACCACCAACGCCACCGTCATCGGCCCCGACCGCACCTACCTCACCCAGGCCGCCGAGGCGTCCGGCCGCCGCGCCGTCGAGCTCGACGCCACCGGCGAGTATGTCGAGTTCACGCTGACCAGGCCCGCCGACTCCATCGTCGTGCGCCACATCGTCCCCGACAACGCGGCCGGCACCGGCCTCACCGCCCCCCTCGCCCTGTACGCGGACGGCGTCAAACTCCAGGACCTGACCCTCGGCTCCACCTACGGCTGGGTCTACGGCGCCTACCCCTACACCAACGACCCCGCCGGTGGGAGCCCGCACCACTTCTACGACGAGGTGCGCGCCCGCATCCCCGCCCAGCCCGCCGGCACCGTGCTGCGCCTGCGCAAGGACGCCTCCTCCAGCGCCGCCTACTACGTGATCGACCTCATCGACACCGAGCAGGTCGCCCCGGCCGCCGCCATGCCCGCCGACCACCTGCCCGTCACCTCCTACGGCGCGGTGGCGAACGACGCGGGCGACGACACCGCCGCCCTCAACGCCGCCATCGCCGCCGCCCGCGCGCAGGGCAAGGGCGTGTGGATCCCCGCGGGCACGTTCGTGGTCACCGCCCGCGTCAACGTGGCCGGGGTGAGCGTGCGCGGCGCCGGCCAGTGGCACACCACCGTCCGCGGCACGAACGGCAAGGGCGGCTTCTTCGCCACCGGCTCGAACGTCCAGATCGCCGACCTGACCATCGCCGGCGACGTCCGCCACCGCGACGACCAGAACTTCGACACCGGCATCGAGGGGAACTTCGGCACCGGCTCGCTGGTGCACAACGTCTGGATGGAGCACGTCAAGGTCGGCATGTGGATCGACTCGGGCACCGACGGCCTGTACGTCGCCGGGGTCCGCATCCGTGACACGTTCGCCGACGGCGTCAACCTGCACGCCGATGTCCGGGGCACCCGGTTCGACCAGAGCGTCGTCCGCAACACCGGTGACGACGGGCTGGCCATGTTCTCCGAGGGGTCGCCGGTCACGAACTCCGCGTTCACCTTCAACACCGTCGCGCTGCCGATGCTGGCCAACGCGGTCGGCGTCTACGGTGGCTCCGGCAACCGGGTGGAGGACAACCTGCTGTCCGACACCGTGACCGCCTCCGCCGGCATCGCGATCAGCACCCGCTTCGCGCCGGTGCCGTTCAGCGGCACCACCTCGGTGCAGCGCAACACGCTCACCAGGACCGGCGGCTACGAGCCCAACTGGGCCGCCCGGCTCGGCGGGCTGTGGATCTACGCGGACACGGCCGACATCACCGCGCCCGTCCTCGTCCGGGACGTCACCATCAACGACAGCCTCCACCAGGGCCTGCTGCTGAGCTGGCAGCGCACCATCACCAACCTCACCCTCGAGAACGTCACGATCGCCGGAGCCGGCACGTACGGCATCGAGGCCGAGGCGGCCGGCAGCGCCACCGCCTCCGGCGTCAAGGTCACCGGGGCCGTCTCCGGCGGGCTGAACAACGTGACCGGATACACCTTCGTCCGCGGCCAGGGCAACAGCGGCTGGTAGCGGGCCTTACCGTCACCACACCCCAGGCGTCCCGCGGACCGCGGGACGCCTCCCGCACGAAAGGGAGTACATGTCCAATCCCCCCGCCTCCTGGTGGCGCACGGCCGCGATCTACCAGATCTACGTGCGCAGCTTCGCCGACGGTGACGGTGACGGTGTCGGCGACCTCGCCGGGCTCCGGCGGCGTCTGCCGTACCTGCGCGACCTGGGCGTGGACGCCCTCTGGCTGACACCCTGGTACGTCTCGCCGATGGCCGACGCCGGCTACGACGTCGCCGACTACCGCGACATCGACCCCCTGTTCGGCACGCTCGCCGAGGCCGAGCGGCTCATCGGCGACGTGCACGCGCACGGCCTGCGGATCCTCATCGACCTGGTGCCGAACCACTGCTCCGACCGGCACCCGTGGTTCCGCGAGGCGCTCGCGGGCAAGCCGGCCAGGGACCGGTTCTGGTTCAGGCCCGGCCGGGGCGCGGCCGGGGAGCTGCCGCCCAACGACTGGCGCTCCTACTTCGGCGGCCCGGCGTGGACGCGGGTGGCGGACGGGGAGTGGTACCTGCACATGTTCGCCCCCGAGCAGCCGGACCTGAACTGGGAGCATCCGGAGGTGCGCGCGGAGTTCCTCGACATCCTGCGGTTCTGGCTGGACCGGGGGGTGGACGGGTTCCGGGTGGACGTGGCGCACGGGCTGGTCAAGAAGGACGGGCTGCCGGACGTGGGGGAGGCGCCCGATCCGGCGGACCTGCCGTACCAGGACCGCGCGGGCGTGCACGAGATCTACCGGTCGTGGCGGGAGGTCGCGGACGCGTACGAGGGGGAGCGGGTCTTCGTGGGGGAGGTGTGGCTGCCCACGCCCGCCCAGTTCGCCCGCTACCTGCGGCCGGGGGAACTGCACTCGGCGTTCAACTTCGAGTTCCTGGTCGGCGCGTGGGAGCCGGGCCCGGTGCGCGAGGTCATCGCCGCCACCCTGGCCACCCACGCCGCCGTCGGCGCGCCGCCCACCTGGGTGCTGTCCAACCACGACACCATCCGGCACGTCACCCGTTACGGCCGCGCCGAGACGGCCTTCGACATGGGCGACAAGCGCCACGGCGCGCCCAGCGACCTGGAGCTGGGCGTGCGCCGGGCCAGGGCGGCGGCGCTGCTCACGCTCGCGCTGCCCGGCGGCGTCTACGTCTACCAGGGCGACGAGCTGGGCCTGGCCGAGGTGGAGGACCTGCCGGAGGAGCTGCTGCAGGACCCGGCCTGGGAGCGGTCCGGCCGCACGGACCGGGGCAGGGACGGCTGCCGCGTGCCGCTGCCGTGGTCGGGCGACGAGCCGCCGTTCGGCTTCTCACCCCCGGACGCGGCCGCCGGCCCCTGGCTGCCCCAGCCGCCCGCCTGGAAGGACCTGACCGCCGAGGCACAGTCCGCCGACCCGCACTCGATGCTCACCCTCTACCGGACCGCCCTGGCCCTGCGCCGCGCCCTGCCCGCCCCTCAGACGCTGACCTGGCTCGACACGGAGCCGGGCGTGGTGGCCTTCGCCCGGGGGGCGCTCACCTGTGTGGTGAACTTCACCTCAGGGCCGGTCCGGCTGCCCGCCCACACCGAGGTCCTCCTGGCCAGCGCCCCCGTCGCCGACGGCCTCCCGCCGGACGCCTGCGCCTGGCTGCGCCGCTGATCCCTCAAGCGGCGGCCTTGACCACGTGCATGAGCTCGGTCAGGACCTCCGTGTTGAGCTGGTAGGCCAGCTTCACCTCACGGATCATCCGCTGCTGCTCGCGCTCGTCCAGGTCGAGCTCGTCCAGGCGCGAGCGGTATTCGGTCTTGAACCGCGGCAGACTGCCCAACTCGTCGAAGAAGTAGAAGTCCACGCCGCCGCCCTTGGCGTATCCGTAGATCTTCTGCAGTTCCATCCGGATGAACTGCCCGCCCGACAGATCACCCAGGTAGCGGGTGTAGTGGTGGGCGATGTAGCCCTCGGGCCAGTCGGCGACCTGGTGGATGCGGGCGACCAGGGTGCGCGTGGACTTCGACGGGGTGATCCGGTCGCGCCAGCCGGCGCCGTACACGGTGGTGAGGTCGCGCTCCAGCGCCCGCTCCCGGTAGAGCTCGGGGAAGACGAAGCGGCCCGCCACCGGATGCTCGGCCAGCTCTCGCGAGACCCCGTCGAGGGCGACGTAGGCGAAATAGTGCTGGGCGATCATCTCGCCGTATTCGTGCTCGCTCAGGCGCCCGCTCATCAGCTCCGAGAGATAGCTCTCGGACTCGGCCGACTCGTGGTCGCCCCAGGTGGCGTTCCGCAAGGTTTCGGAGAACGGCGTGGTCACGGCCCACCTCTGCTCGAGCTGACGTTTCATGACGAAGTGTCACAAACGTCGGCGGCCGGCGTCAAGCTGATGACGACACCATGTCATCAAAAGCCCTCCACCATCCCCCTACCCAGAAAACCACCCCGTCAAGAGGTCACGAAATCGGGAGTCCCTGATGTCCGAGAAATCGCACTAACATACGAGCACATTGCCAGCCGCCCTCTCTGGAGTGATCCTTGTCCGTTCAAGCCGATGAAGCCAGGCAACGTGTAGTGGAGCTGCTCCGCGCTCATGAGGAGCAGATCATCCGTCGCTGGGCCCAGATCGCCAAGTTGCCGTCGGAGGAGCTCGTCGAGCTCTACCGGGCACTGCTCGCCGCGCTCGACGAAGGCAAGAACGACTACGCCGACGTTCGTGGCCTGCTGGCCGGGCTGTCCCGTACGCAGGCTCGCGCCGGCTTCACCCCCGCCGAGACCGCCAGGGCCGTCTTCGGCCTGAAAGAGGCGCTGTACGAGCTCGTCGAGGCCGACTCCGAGGCCGAGGCGATGCGCGGGTTCATCTGGTTCTCCAGGCTGATCGACGACCTGGGGCTGTTCACGTTCGAGACCTACGCCGCCGCCCGCGAGAAGATCATCATGGACCAGGCCGAGCAGCTCCTCGAGCTGTCGACCCCGGTGGTCAAGCTGTGGGACGGCATCGTGGCGGTGCCGCTCGTCGGCACGCTCGACTCCGCCCGGACCCAGGTCGTGATGGAGAAGCTGCTCCAGACGCTGGTCGACACCGGCGCCGAGCACGCGGTCATCGACATCACCGGCGTCCCGGCCGTCGACACCCAGGTCGCCCAGCACCTGCTGAAGACGATCGTCGCGGCCCGGCTGATGGGCGCGGAGTGCGTCATCTCCGGCATCCGCCCGCAGATCGCGCACACGATCGTGACGCTCGGCATCGAGTTCGGCGACATCGTGACCAAGTCCTCGCTCGCCGACGCGCTCGCCCACGCCTTCAAGCGGGCAGGGATCCAGGTCAGCGGCAAGCAGGGCGGACGCATCGCCATTCGAGCGGAGAAGGCGTAGTGCAGCGGGTTCCCATCCTCAAACTCGGCGACGTCCTCATCGTCTCCATCCAGATCGACCTGGAGGACCAGGGCGTGCTCGCCCTGCAGGAGGACCTGGCCGACGCCGTCGTCGACAGCGGCGCCAGGGGCGTGATCATCGACATCACCGCCGTGGAGATCGTCGACTCCTTCATCGGCCGGATGCTGGCCACGATCGCCGCGATGTGCGACATGCTCGACGCGCAGACCGTGGTCGTCGGCATGCGGCCCGCCGTGGCGATCACGCTGGTCGAACTCGGGCTCTCGCTCGGCGGCGTCCGTACCGCGCTCAACCTGGAGAAGGGGGTTGCGCTCCTGGACCACATCAAGGGCGCGACGCCGTGACCGCCGAGCGCGAGATGGCCATCGCGAGCAGCGCCGACGTCGTCGCCGTCCGCCAGGCGGTCAGGAGCGTCGCCGTCGAGACCGGTCTGTCCCTCGTCGACCAGACCAAGATCGTCACTGCGGCCAGCGAGCTGGCCCGCAACGCCCTGGTCTACGCCGGCGGGGGAGACGTGCGTATCCTGGTCGTCGAGAACGGGCCCAGGCGCGGCCTCAAACTGGTCTTCAGCGACGAAGGGCCGGGCATTCCCGACATTGAGCAGGCCCTTGTCGACGGCTGGACCACGGGCACCGGCATGGGGCTCGGCCTCAGCGGCTCACGCCGGCTGGTCGACGAGTTCGACCTGATCTCCGCGCCGGGGAAGGGCACGACGGTGACGGTGACGAAGTGGGCCAGGTGACGACCAGCCGGCGGATGGGAGAGTGGGTCCGGGCGGAGGACCCCAGCGCCGTCGGCGCCGTGCGCCGGCGAGCCGTCGAACTGGCCGAGGAGGCCGGGTTTGACTCCTTCATGATCGGGCAGACGGCGGTGGCCGTCAGCGAGGCGGTGTCCAACCTCGTCAAGCACGCCATGCAGGGCTCTGTCATGGTCCGCCTGCATCCGGAGGCCCCCGCCACCGTGGAGCTCATCGCCCTGGACCGGGGGCCCGGCATGGCCGACGTGACGCGTGCCCTGCGTGACGGCTACTCCACCTCCGGCACGCTCGGCATCGGCCTGGGCGCGATCGCCCGCATCGCGACCGGCTACGACGTGCACTCCCTGCCGGGCAAGGGCACCGTGCTCGCCCTGCACTTCACCGCCGAGCAGGCGGACCGCCCGCCGCTGCGGGCCAGCGGCCTGACCCGGCCGATCGGCGAGGAGACGGTGTGCGGCGACGGCTACGCCATCGCCGAGACCGAGACGGCCACGACCCTGCTGGTCTGCGACGGGCTGGGGCACGGCCACATCGCCGCGCAGGTCTCGCAACGGGCCGTCGAGCTGTTTCTCGAGATGCACGAGCAGGAACCGGTGGAGATCGTCCGCCGCCTGCACGCCGGGCTGAGCGGCACCAGGGGAGGAGCGGTCGCGGTCGCCCGCGTCGAGCGGGACGGCGTGCTGTACGCCGGGCTCGGCAACGTCTCCGGCTGGGTCGCGCACGCCGAGGGGCGCCAGGGCATGGTGTCGGTGCCCGGGATCGCCGGATACCAGGGCGGGCGGCTGCGCCAGTTCGCGTACGAGCTGCCCGGCTACGCCACCGTGATCCTGCACACCGACGGGCTGACCGACCGCTGGGATCCCGCGGCCACGCCCGGCCTGTTCGCCCGCACGCCCGCAGTGGTGGCCGCGGGGCTGATGCGCGAGGCCGGCAGCCGGCGGGACGACGCGTGCGTGGTGACCGCGAGGCCGGGCCATGGCGAACGTTGAGCTGATCCGTTTCAGGATCGCCGCCGACCAGGACGTCTTCGTGCTGCGCCGTCTCGGCCGCGCCGCCGCCGAGCTGGCCGGGCTGGAGTCGCAGGACCAGATCCGGGTGGCCACCGCGCTCAGCGAGGTCGGCAGGGAGATCCTCGGGCCGGGCGCGAACGCGGTGATCGAGCTCGGTGAGCGGGAGCTGCTGATCACCCTGGAGCACTTCGAGGGCGCCGACCTGGCCGGCTCCGAGGGCGTGATGCTGGCCGGCCGGCTGGTCGACGAGGTCACGCTCGACGACGGCCGTGTCACGCTCTCCAAGACGCTGCGGCCCCGGCTGCGGCCCGTACCGATCGAGGAGATCCGCGGCAAGCTGGCCCGGCTCGCGCCGATCTCCGCCCTCGACGAGCTGCGCGAGCAGAACCGGGAGCTGGCCGAGACCCTTGAGGACGTGCTCCGGCTCAACGCCGAGCTGCAGGAGACGAACTCGGGCGTGCTGGCGATGTACAACCAGCTCTCCAACGAGCTGGAGGAGACCAACAGGGGCGTGGTGGCCCTGTACGCCGAGCTGGACGAGAAGTCCAGCCTGCTCCGCGAGGCCGGCGAGGCCAGGAACCGCTTCTGGGCCACGGTCAGCCACGAGCTGCGCACCCCGCTCAATTCGGTGATCGGCCTGGTCAGGCTGCTGATCGGCCCGGGTGGCGACCCGCTCACCGAGGAGCAGCAGCACCAGGTGCGCCTCATCGGCAGCTCCACCGAGACCCTGCTCGAGCTCGTCGGCGAGCTCCTCGACATGGCCAAGGCGGAGTCGGGCCGCCTGGACCCGCAGCCGTCGGCGGTGGACCTGGCCCGCATGGCCGGGCAGTTGCAGATGACGATGCGCCCGACCAGTCAGCGCACCGGCGTCGAGCTGCGCCACGAGGTGGCGCCCGAGGTCGCCGAGCTGTACGCCGACGAGGGCATGCTGCTGCGGATCCTGCGCAACCTGCTGTCCAACGCGCTGAAGTTCACCCAGAGCGGCGAGGTGACGCTCACGGCCCGCCTCGACCCGGCCAAGGACGAGTCGGTCATCACGGTCTCCGACACCGGCATCGGCATCGCGCAGGAGCATCTGCACCGCGTCTTCGAGGACTTCTTCCAGGTGCCCCACTCGCTGCAGGTCCGATCGAGGGGGACCGGCCTGGGCCTGCCGTACGCGCGCAGGCTCGCCGAGGCGCTCGGCGGCACGCTCGACCTGGCCAGCACGCCGGGCGAGGGCACCACGGCCACGCTGCGGCTGCCGCACTACGGCGGCCCGCCGGAGCTGGAGCGGGTGCTCATCGCCGACGACGACGAGGCGTTCCGCGCCGCCGCCCGCCGCATGCTGCACGGGTTCGCCATCCACGTGGAGGAGGCCGCCGACGGGGCCGCGGCGCTCGAGCTGATGTCGGCCCGCCCGCCCGACGTGATCCTGGTCGACATGCTCATGCCGAGGGTGGACGGAAACGTGCTGCTCCAGCGCATGGCCGAGGACGAGAGGCTGAGCCGGATCCCCGTGGTCGTGGTGACGATCGCGCCGCAGCACGCGCCCGACGGGCGGCCTGTGCTGTCCAAGCACGGGCTGCGCAGGGAGAACCTGCTCCAGGCCATCCGCAGCGCGAGAGGGAAGTGGGATGATTGAGCAGGCGACCGTCCTGGTGGTCGATGACACGCCGACCAAGCGCTACATCCTGTCGAGCTGGCTGCGCAGGGCCGGCCATCGCGTGATCGAGGCGACCGGCGGTGAGGAGGCGCTGCAGACGCTCGCCGTCCGGCACGTCGACCTGATCGTCCTGGACGTGCGGCTCCCCGACATCCCCGGCTACGAGGTGTGCGAGCGGATCAAGGCCGACCCGGCCACCTCCGCGATCCCCGTCATCCAGGTGTCGGCCAACGCCATCTCGGTGAGCGAGCGCGCGGAAGGGCTGGAGCGCGGCGCGGACGCGTACCTGGCCGAGCCGATCGAGCCGGCCGAGTTCGCCGCGATCGTGGAGGCCATGCTCCGCTACTACCGGGCGCGGTGGCGGGCCGAGTCCATGGCCGCGCGCCTGGCCGGGCTGGCGGACGTGACGCTGCTGATGAACGAGGCGGAGTCCTTCGACCGGCTGCTGTCGGTCGCCGTGGAGGGCGCGGCCAAGGTGCTGGGCCGCTTCTCCGGCACGCTGGCGCTGCTGCCCGACGGCCGGACGCGCCGGTTCCGCGCCCGGCCCGGCGAGCCGGCCACCGCCCACGTCGCCGGCCCCGACCTGCTCGACCGCCTCAGCCGGATGGTGGTGCGCGAGTCCGCGCGCACCCATGTGTTCACGCTGCGCGCGGAGGACTGGCGCGGGCTCGTGCCCGACGTGCAGATCGAGGGCAGCAGCACCGGCGTGCTGTGCCGGACCAAGAACGCCCGCTCGCCCGTCTACCTGGGGGTGGAGGCCGAGCCCGAGCTCGACGCCGACGAGGTCAACCTGCTGCGCCAGCTCGGCCAGCAGCTCGCCCTGGCGGTGGACGCGCTGCGCGCCTACACCGAGGAGCACGCGATCGCGCTGACGCTGCAGCGCAGCCTGCTGCCCACCCGCATCCCGGAGGTGCCCGGCCTGCGGGTCGCGATGCGCTACCAGCCGGCCGTGGACAACATCGAGGTGGGCGGCGACTTCTACGAGGTGCTGCCGATCGACGAGCGGGTGCTGGTGGCGATCGGCGACGTGGAGGGTCACTCGCTGCACGCGGCGACCGTGATGGCGGAGCTGCGTCACGCGATGCGGGCCTCGTTCATCGGGCAGGTGGACCTGAGCGCCTCGCTCGACCTGCTCAACCAGATGATGCGCCGCTACCACCCGCGCATGACCGCCACCCTGTGCCTGCTGCTCATCGACCCGGCCACGGGGGAGGTCGAGGTGGCCAACGCCGGCCACATCCCGCCCCTGTTCGCCGGCACCGGCTCCGTCTACCACAACCTGGGCAACCTGCTGCTGGGCGCGCTGCCCGAGGTGTACCAGGTGGACCGGGTGAAGCTGCCGCCCGGCGGCACGATCCTGCTGTTCACCGACGGGCTCGTGGAGGACCGCCGCATCTCGCTCGACGACAGTCTGGAGCACGCGAGGCGGCTGGCCGAGGTCGTGGAGGACGACCTGGAGGAGTTCGCCGACCGGATGCTGCAGGCGTTCGGGGCGCGCGAGGACGACGTCGCCCTGGTGGTCGTACGCCGGGAGGCGTGAGTCAGGAGGCCCGCTCCGCAGCGCGTTCGGCATGGTGGCAGGCGGCGTAGTGGTCGCCCACCGCTTCGAGCACCGGCTCCACCTCGGCGCACCTGCCGGTGGCCTTCCAGCAGCGCGTGTGGAAGCGGCATCCCGGCGGCGGAGCGACCGGGCTCGGCGGGTCGCCGGCCAGCATGATCCGCGAGCGTCCCCGCAGCCGCGGCTTGGGCACCGGCGCGGCCGACAGCAGCGCCATCGTGTACGGGTGCGCCGGCTCCCGGTACACCCCCGCCGCCGGCCCCACCTCCGCCATCCGCCCCAGGTACATGACCCCCACCCGGTGGGACACATGCCGCACCACGGCCAGGTCGTGGGCGATGAACACCAGCGCCACCCCGAGCGTGCGCTGCAGCTCGGCGAACAGGTTGACCACCTGCGCCTGCACCGACATGTCCAGCGCCGACACCGGCTCGTCGCACACGATCACGTCGGGCTCGGTGGCCAGCGCCCTGGCGATGCCGACGCGCTGCCGCTGGCCGCCCGAGAACTCGTGCGGGAAGCGGCTCATCCGGTCGGGGGACAGGCCCACGAGCGTCAGCAGCTCCCCGACCCGCTCCCGCGTGGCCCGCGCGCCCGTGGCCAGCCGGTGCACGCGCAGCGGCTCGGCCACGATGTCGTGCACGGTCATGCGGGGGTTGAGCGAGGTGAGCGGGTCCTGGAAGACCATCTGGACGCGGCGCCGGATGTCGCGCGGCACGCCGCCGCGGGTGAAGAAGGGCCGGCCGCGGAAGGTGACCTCGCCCTGGTCGGGGCGTTCGAGGCCGACGAGCATCCGGGCCAGCGTGGACTTGCCGCAGCCGGACTCGCCGACGATGCCGAGGGTCTCGCCCGCGTGCAGCTCCAGGTCCACGCCGGCGACGGCGCGGACGGCCCCGCCCCTGGACAGCAGCCCGCCGCGGTAGGTCTTGTGCAGGTTCGAGGCCCGCAGCACGGGCTCAGGCGAGGGCGCCATGGAGCATCTCCTCCGAGTGGTGGCAGGCGGCGTACCGGCTGGAGCCGGTGTCGAGGAGCCGCAGCGGGGGGCGGGTGCTCGCGCACAGCTCGCTCGCGCGGTCGCAGCGCGGCGCGAACGAGCAGCCGGGCGGCACGTCGGCGGGGCTGGGCGGGGCGCCGGGGATGGCGCGCAGCTCCGAGGCCGGGCTCTCCAGGTCGGGCACGGCCGCCAGCAGGGCCCCCGTGTACGGGTGCGCGGGCAGGTCGTACAGCTCCTCGGCCTGGCCGCTCTCCACGATGCGGCCCGCGTACATGACCGCCACCCGGTCGCTGACCTCGGCAGCCACCCCCAGGTCGTGGGTGATGAGCAGCACGGCGGTGCCCAGCTCGCGCCGGAGCCGGTCGATGAGCTCGAGGATCTGCGCCTGCACGGTCACGTCGAGCGCGGTCGTCGGCTCGTCCGCGATGATCAGGTCGGGTTCGAGCGCCACCGCCATGGCGATGAGGATGCGCTGCCGCATGCCGCCGGAGAACTGGTGGGGGTAGTCGCCGACGCGCCGGGCGGCGGCCGGGATGCCCACGAGGTCGAGCAGCTCGATCGAGCGCGCCCTGGCCTGCCTGCGCGACAGCCCCCGGTGCACCCTGAACAGCTCGCCGAGCTGGTCGCCCACGCTGAGCACGGGGTTGAGGGCCGACAGCGCGTCCTGGAAGACGAGCGTCATCGCGCTGCCGCGCAGGCCGCGCAGCTCGTCGGCGGACATGGTGAGCAGGTCACGCCCGCCGAGCCGGGCCGCCGCGCAGCGCACCCGGGCGTTCGGCTGGTCGAGCAGGCCCATGACGGCCTTGGCGGTGACGGATTTGCCCGAGCCCGACTCGCCGAGCAGCGCGAGTGTCTGGCCGCGCTCGATGGTCAGGTCCACGCCGCGCACCGCCGGGATCTCGCGGCCGTGGGCGGTGAACGTGACGTGCAGGTCGCGGATCTCCAGGACCGGTGGTTCGGTCACCACACCCCCTCCGAACTTGGTGACGAAACTTGTCGTTAACATCGGCTGTGTTGCCGGAAAACAACTTCAATATTGTCTTTCGCGCCCGATCCTGGCATGCTTCCGGCAATCGGACAAGAGGGGATAACAAGTGCTGGAAGCCGCGAAGAGCTATAAGGGCTACCGTTCCTACGACTACCTGGAGGCGGGCGCCGACTACCGCCGGTTCGACCTGGCGCCCGAGCTCGGGCGGGTCCCGGCGTACCAGGGGCCCGAGCTCACCTCCGAGCAGCGCGAGCGCGTCCGGCGCCTGCTCACCGACAGCCTGGTCGTCTCGCTGCACGACCACCCGTCCGTCTTCCCCGACGACATCAGCCAAACCGTCGACTACAACCGCACCGCCCGCCACCACACCGGGTACGAGGGCCTGGCCCGCTCCGGCATGACCGTCGTCTTCGACAACCTCATGGACGGCACCTGCTGCATCACCAGCCAGGCCGGCTGGAAGTGGAACGACGTGATCGCCGACATCGGCATGCGGCTGTCGGACATCGCGCACCAGGACTTCCTCATCAAGGTCGAGCGCCTGGCCGACGTGCACGAGGCGCACGCCGGCGGCCGCATCGGCCTCGTGCTCGCCCTCGAGGCGGCCACGATGATCGAGAACGAGGTCGACCGGATCGACATGCTGTACGGCTTCGGCGTCCGCCAGATGGGCATCGCCTACAGCGAGGCCAACACCCTGGGCAGCGGCCTGAAGGAGCGCGGCGACGGCGGCCTGACCCTGTTCGGCGAGAAGGCCGTGCGCCGCATGAACAAGCTGGGCATCGCCATCGACGTCTCCCACTCCGGCGACCAGACCTCGCTCGACACCATCCGCCACTCGGACAAGCCGATCCTCATCACCCACGCCGGCGCCCGCTCGGTCTGGCCCACGAACCGGATGAAGCCCGACGCGGTCATCCAGGCGGCGGCCGAGCGCGGCGGCGTGATCGGCCTGGAGGCGGCCCCGCACACCACCCTGTCACCCGACCACCCGCGCCACAGCCTGGAGTCGGTCATGGACCACTTCACCTACTGCGTGGACCTGGTCGGCATCGACCACGTCGCCTTCGGCCCCGACACGCTGTTCGGCGACCACGTGGGGCTGCACGACACGTTCGCCGAGCACCTGTCGCTCAACGAGGCGCACGCGGGGCAACCGTACGAGAAGGTCGCGTACGTGGACGGCCTGGAGAACCCGGCCGAGTGCTTCTGGAACATCATCGCCTGGCTCGTCACCCACGGGTACTCCGACGACGAGATCACCAAGGTCGTCGGCGGCAACGTCATGCGCGTGCTGGAAGAGGTCTGGATCTGATGAGACGTGGAGTCATCCTCGCGGCGCTGGCCGTCGCCCTTACCGCCTGCGCGCCCAGCGTGCCCGGCTCGTCGAGCTCCGCGGCGCCCGCCACCGCCGACCGGCTGACCATCGGCACGACCGCCGACGTGGTCAACTACAACCCCCTGGTGGGCAACAGCCGTACCGACTCGTGGGTCACCAACCTCATGTACCCGCACCTGACCCAGATGGACGAGGCCGGCAAGCGGATCCCGTACCTGGCGACCGAGTGGTCCTACTCCGAGGACGGCAAGACCGCCACGGTCAGGTTGCGCGACGACATGAAGTGGTCCGACGGCAAGCCCGTCACCGCCGACGACGTCGTGTTCTCGGTGACCGCCGTGCAGAAGGAGAAGTTCGGCGTGGTGGCCGGGCTCATCACCGCCCTGGACGAGGCCGAGGCCGTCTCGCCGACGGAGGTGCGGTTCGAGCTCACCCGCCCCGACGGCACGTTCCTCGACAACGTGGGCTTCTGGCTGCCGATCGTGCCCAAGCACGTCTTCGAGAAGGCGCCGAGCGTGCAGAAGTTCGCCAACGACGCGAACTGGGTGAGCGCCGGGCCGTTCAAGCTGACCAAGGTCGAGCGCGGCCAGCGCTACATCCTGCAGCGCGTCGACGGCTTCGGCCCCGGGCAGCCGGCGGTCAAGGAGGTCGTGTTCCGGGTCTTCCCCGACGTCAACACCGAGGTCCTCGCGCTGCGCAACGGTGAGATCGACCTCATCGGCAACGTGCTGCCGCCCGCCACCGCGACCGAGCTGAAGAGCGACCCGAAGGTCACGCTGCAGCAGATCCCGTCGCTGGGCTGGGCGCACCTGCAGTACAACACCAAGCGCAAGCCGCTGGACGACGTACGCGTGCGCCGGGCCCTCGCCCACGCCGTGGACTACGAGGCCATCAGGAACATCGCGCTCAAGGGCTTCGCCAAGTCCACCAACTCCAGCGTCCTGACGCCCGCGCTGCCGGGCTGGGCCGACCCGTCGTCGAAGGAGTACGTCTTCGACCCGGAGCAGTCGAAGAAGCTGCTGGCCGAGGCCGGGGTCACCGACCTGAGCCTGAGCATGGTCTACGACCAGGCCGACCCGAACATCGCCCGCTGGGCCCCCATGGTGCGCGACTCGGCGAAGAAGGCCGGGATCACGATCAAGCTGCAGGGGCTGGAGCGGAACACGTACCTGGACAAGACGCTGAAGCGCGACTTCGACATCTACGCCGGCTCCTGGGCGGTCATGGACAACCCGCCCGCCAACCTCGGGCTGGCCTTCAAGAGCGGCGGGTTCATCAACTACGCCCAGGTCAGCAACCCCAAGCTGGACGGCTTGATCGACAAGGGGCAGCGGGCGCTCACCCCTGAGGAGGCCAGGGCGCCGATCCAGGAGGCCGCCAGGATCATCCACGAGCAGGTCTACGACAACGTCCTGTACGTCGAGACCTTCAACATCGCCCACTCCACCCGGTGGACCGGGTTCAAGCCGATGCCCAGCGAACTGCTGTCCATCCTGAACCCGCTCTCCCTGGCCGCGGCCAAGCCGGCGGGCTGATCGCCATGCGGTTCATCGGCCTACGGCTGGCCCGCGGCCTGCTCACCCTGTGGTTCGCGGTCACGGTGACGTTCTTCCTGGTCCGCCTGCTGCCCGGCGACCCGGTGCTGGCCGTGGCCGACCCGAACATGACCGAGGAACTGCGCCAGAAGCTGCTGGCCGACTTCGGCCTCGACCGGCCGCTCGGCGCGCAGTACCTCGACTATCTCGGCCAGCTCCTGCAGGGCAACCTCGGCATCTCCTTCCGGCAGTCGATCCCCGTGACGACCGTGCTCATGGAGCGGCTGCCGTGGACGCTGATCCTGACGGCCTCGGCCATGGTGACGACGATCGCGCTGGGCATCCCGCTCGGCGTGCTCGCCGCCACCAGGGCCAGGGGCTGGGCGGACCGCCTGATCCAGATCACCGGCGTCACCGCGCAGTCCCTGTTCGTGCCGAGCGTCGGGATCTTCCTCATGTACGTCCTGGGGCTCTGGCTGGGCTGGTTCCCCATCGGCGGCGCGGTCGACCTCGACGCCACCGGCTTCGCCGCGACGCTCAGCATGCTGCACCACCTGGTGCTGCCCTGCCTGTCCCTGGTGCTCATCCAGCTCGGCGGCTACGTGCTGACCATGCGCACCACGCTCATCGAGGCGCTCGGAGAGGACTACGTCTCCCTCGCCAAGGCGAAGGGCGTGCGGCCGGGCGCGGTCGTGTGGAAGCACGCCCTGCGCAACGCCCTGCTGCCGACCACCACGATCGCCGGGCTCCAGCTCGGCACCCTGGTCGGCGGCGCGGTGCTGACCGAGACGATCTACGCCTACCCGGGCATCGGCCGCGCCATCTTCGAGGCGGTCGGCCAGCTCGACTTCCCCGTCCTCCAGGGCGCGTTCGTGCTGCTCGCCGCCGCCGTCGTGGCGGCCAACCTGATCACCGACGTGGCCTACGGAATCCTCGACCCCAGGGTGCGTACCTCATGACGGCGCTCGCCATGGAACTCACGCCGCGGCAGCGGACCTGGTCCTCCTTCCGCCGCAACCCGCTCGGCGTGGCCAGCGGGATCCTGCTGATCCTGCTCGCCCTCGTCGCGATCTTCGCGCCACTGATCGCCCCCTTCCCCGAGGGGTACGGCGCCGACACCTCGCAGCTGCCCTCGGCCGCGCACTGGTTCGGCACCGACGACATCGGGCAGGACGTGTTCGCCCAGGTCGTCTGGGGCACCCGGGTCAGCATGGCGGTCGGCGTCAGCGCCTCCGTGCTGGCCATCGTCATCGGCCTGCTCATCGGCGTCAGCGCCGCCTACTTCCGCCGCCTCGACACCCCGCTCGGCGTGCTCGTGGACCTGTCGCTGTCGCTGCCCGTGCTGCCGCTGATGATCCTGGTGGCCGCGCTGGCCGGGCCGAGCGTGCGCACGCTGGCCGTGGTCATCGCGCTGTTCAGCTGGCCGGAGGTGGCCCGCGTGGTCCGCTCCCAGGCGCTGTCCATCGTGCCCATGCCGTTCGTGTCGGCGGCCAAGGTCGTCGGCGGCTCGCCACTGTGGATCGTCCGCAAGCACCTGCTGCCCGGCGTGATCCCGGTGGTCGGCGTGTCGGTCGTGCTGACCACCTCGCGCGCCGTGCTGGCCGAGGCCGGGCTGTCCTTCCTCGGCCTCGGCGATCCCTCGAGCTGGTCGTGGGGCACGATCCTGCACAAGGCGCAGCAGTCTGGCGCGCTGGCCTCCGCCTGGTGGACCACGCTGTTCCCGTCCCTGGCCATCCTGCTGCTGGTCCTGTCCACGACGCTGCTCTCCGTGGCCTACAACGACGCCCGCGACCACAGGAACGACTCATGACCTTCTCCCAGCGGCTGCCCGGCGGCTTCTACACGACCGTGCTCGACCGGGTACGAGCGGAGATGTCCGCCGACGGCGTGGCCGCCCTCGTCCTCGACGACCCGCTCGACGTCGCCTACCTCACCGGCTTCCACCACTTCCCGAACGAGCGGCCCGTTGCCTGCTGGCTGCCGCTCGACGGCGACCCCGTGCTGCTCGTGCCCGACCTGGAACGCGAGTACGCCCACGACCAGCGCGTTCACGCCGAGATCGTCGCCTATCCCGAGTTCCCTGGCATCCGGTCGCCGTTCGCGGTGCTCGCCGGGCACGTGCCGGGCGTCGACACGGCCGCGTACGCGCCCTCCACCAGCGTCGCCCGGGCCCAGGGGCTGGCCGCGGCGTTCCCGGCCACCCGCTGGAGCGTCTCCGGCGCGGTCGGCCGGGCCCGCCTGCGCAAGCTCCCCGACGAGATCGCGCTGCACGAGGAGGCCGCCCGCATCGCCGACCAGATGATCGAGGCCGGCGTCGAGCTGGTCAGGGCGGCCGTCGAGGCGGGTGGCGACCTGCCCGCCGAGAGCGAACTGGCCGCCCACGTCATCTCCCACGGCTCCCGCCTCATGTACGCCCGGCACGAGGACGTCGTCGTCGTGCCCATGCTCACCGGCGGCCTCGTCTACGGCGGCCCCAACTCGGCCCAGCCGCACCGGCTGCCGGGCGGCGACCGGCTGCGGGCGGGGGAGACGTTCATGCTGTCGCTCGGCTGCGCCGTCGGCGGCCGGTTCGTCGAGAGCGAGCGCACGTTCGTCCTCGGCGAGCCCACCACCCGGCAGGCCCGCTACTACGAGGTCGTCCGCGAGGCGCAGGAGCTGGGCACCGAGGCGCTGGTCCCGGGCGTCTCCTGCGAGGAGGCCAACCGCCGCTGCCTGGAGGTGATCGAGGAGGCCGGGCTCGGCGAGCACATCCGCCACCGGCAGGGGCACGGCATCGGGCTCGGCTTCCACGAACCACCGTGGCTGTCGGACGGCGACGCGACCGTGCTGGCGCCCGGCATGATCCTGTCCAGCGAGCCCGGCGTGTACGTGCCCGGCCACGCCGGTTACCGCATCTCCGACACCGTCCTGGTCACCGAGTCCGGGCCGAGCCGCCTCACGGCGTACCCGCGTGAGCTCACCGACGTGATCATCTGAAAGGGGAACCCTTGTTCGTCCACATCAACGGCAACGAGCTCAACGTCGAGGTCCTGGGGGAGGGCGAGCACACGATCATCGCCCACCACGGCGCGCCGGGGCTCGGCTCGTCGTCCGAGCCCAAGGCCAGCTTCGGGCGGCTGGCGGACGCGTACCGGGTGGTCGTCTTCGACGCCAGGGGCTCGGGACGGAGCGGGCAGAACGGCCCGTTCACGCACGAGCAGTGGGTCGCCGACGTCGAGGGCCTGCGCGAATGGCTCGGCGCCGAGCGGGTGGTGATCGCCGGCGGCTCGTACGGCGGTTTCATCGCCATGGAGTACGCCGCCCGCCACCCCTCCCGGGTCGCCGCCGTCGTGCTGCGCGACACCTCCGCCGACAACGCCAACCAGGAGCTCGCCACCCGCAACGCCGCCGCCTCCTCCCGGGTCACGATCGACCGCGACAAGCTGGAGCGCGTCATGTCCGGCACTGTGCGCGACGACGACGACCTGCGCGACTGCTGGCGGGAGATCCTGCCCCTCTACGACCACGACTACGACCCCGTCGAGGTCGAACGGCGCGTGGCCGCCACGCCCTACCACTACGCCACGCACAACTACGCCTTCGCCGTCAACCAGCCGAACTACGACATCAAGCACCTCCTGCCGGGCATCACCGCGCCCACGCTGGTCACCGTCGGCCGCCACGACTGGATCACGCCCGTGGAGTGCAGCCAGACCATCGCCGGCCTCATCCCGGACGCCGAGCTGCGCGTCTTCGAACGCTCCGGCCACTCGCCGCAGGTCGAGGAGGCCGAGCTGTGGGAGGCCACCGTCCGGACGTTCCTCGATCGGGCGCTCGGCGGGGTGCGAGAACGGCACTGAACGCGCGATGATGCCCCCGATGGAAGATCTCGACGACCTCGACCGCAAGATCCTCGCCGCCCTGCACGTGAACGGCCGGGCGAGCTGGACCGACATCGCCCAGATGCTCGGCATCTCCACCACCACGGTGGCGCGGCGGGCCCAGCACCTGTTCGGCGCGGGCCTGGCCCGGGTGGCGGTGCTGCCCCACCTGGAGCACGAGGGGCCGGTCCACGTGTTCATCGTGCGGCTGACGTGCGCGCCCGGCAGCCAGCTCCGCGTCGCGGGCCTGCTGGCCGACAACCCCGACATCCGCTACGTCACCATCGTCACCGGCGGCTACGACATCGTCTTCGAGCTGGTCGCGCCCAAGCACCGCGACCTCTACTCGATGCTGGTCGACTTCGTGCACACCATCCCCGGGGCCCAGCAGAGCAACGCGGACCTGGTGCTGCACACGCACAAGGTCAGCTACGACTGGAGCGTCCCGGTGCTGGGGGAGCAGGCGGCGTCGTTCGCGCTGCGGCGGCCCGCGCACACCTGCGAGCGCGGCCACCTCGACGACGTCGACCGCGAGGTGCTGGCGGCGATGAAGGAGGACGGGCGGGCCAGCTTCCAGTCGGTCGGCAGCCGCCTGGGCATCAGCGAGAGCACCGCCAGGCGGCGGCTGGAGGCCATGCTGGAGCGCGGCTGCGCCACGGTGACCACGTTCATCCCGGCGGCGGCGCTCGGCTACGAGGCGGAGATCCTGTTCTGGCTGTCGGTCGAGCCCAGCATGCAGGACAGCGTCGCCGAGCGGCTGTCGAACGAGCGCGGCGTGCGGATGATCGCCTCCATGCTCGGGCAGGCGTCGCTGATGTGCGAGGTCATCGTGCCGACCACGGCCGACATCCACCACTTCACCTCCCGCACACTGGCCTCGGTGCCCGGCATCCAGTCGTGGACGGCGGGCGTGCAGGTGCTGACCGTCAAGCGTGGCTTCCTCATGGTGCCCTGGGCGCAGGACCGCATCGCCGCCGCCCTGTCGGGCCGGCTCGCCACATGATCGGTATAAGATCGCCACAATCGCTGTACGGATCCTGTCAAACCAATAGTGAAGGTGATCATCCTCGATCTAAGATCACCTCCATGCTGATTCGCCGGACATTACGGATGATCACCGCCCTTACCGCGACCTGCACGGTCGCGCTCACCGGAGCGATCACGGGCGGCGCGGGGACCGCGCAGGCCGACCAGGCCCAGACGGCGGCCCAGAAGCAGTTGCTGTACTACAACCACGCTTACAGCGTCGTCGACCGGGAGACGGCCGACGCCGTTGAGAACTCCGCCTACCTGCGGGATTTCGCCAACTTCGAGGTCCGCACCACGACCGGTGGCGGAATGACCTGGAAGGGCCGCTACCTCAAGGGCCGCGAGACCTACATCGAGCTGTTCAGCGAGGGAGACCTGCCCGGCCAGGACGCCCTCTACGGCTCCGCCGGTCTGGCCGTCTCGGCCGAGCGCGCCGGCGACCTGGCCAAGGTGACCACCGAGCTGGCCGCCCTGGGCATCAGCGACCCGGCCAAGTACCGCCAGACGCGCGACTTCGGCGACGGCGTCCCGATCCCGTGGTTCGACACCATCCGCACCACCGGCGAGCAGTACGAGGCCTTCGACCCGTGGGCGATGGAGTACTTCGAGGAGTACTTCGCCGACCCGCGCAGCCAGACCGAGCCGGCGAGCCACACCGGTGACGTCAGCCGCGAGCGCTACCTGCCCGACACCTACGCCGACCGTCTCATGCGGGACATCACCTACATCCGCATCGGCGTCCCGGCGCGCGACCTCGCCAACACGATCCCGCTGCTCAAGGCGGGCGGGCTCGACGTCACGGTCACGGGCGGCGGCGTCATCGCGTCGAGCGGCGGCACCACCATCCAGCTCGACTCGGTCGCGCGTGAGCAGGCTGGGCTCAAGCAGGTCTCCATGTCGCTCAACCGCGCGGTGGAGACCCGGCACGAGGAGCGCATCGGCCGCTCGACCCTCGCCGTCGGCCCGGGCGCCCGCGCCGAGTGGACCTTCGACGCCCCGCAGTGAGGACCACGCGGTAGGGGCCTGTAGCACCTTTTCCACGCGCCCGGCCGGCGGCGACGACCTTTCGATCTCTCGATCGTCGCCGCCGGCCGGGCGTCGTCATCGCGCGTGAATCTCACGGCTCCGCAGGGGCGGCCTCCTGGCGCGTGTAGCGGTGTTTGGCGCCCGGCGGGAAGTACTCCGGGTCGCCCGCCTCGCGCAGCCGGACGAACGGCGCCTGCTGGGCGGCCGGCACGTAGCGCGCGTACTCGCTGTTCAGGCGCAGGAGCTGGGCCAGGATCGACGCGCCCACCGCCTGGGCGACCCCGTCCGAGGGCTTCTCGCCGGGCATCAGCTCCACCGTCACGATCAGGTGCCGGTCGCGGTCGGCGTCCTCGGCCGCCTCCATGACGAACTTGCCGGTCACCGAGCCGCTCACCTCCGGCTGCTCCAGGCCGATCGCGATGTTCTCCGGGTAGACGTTCGCGCCGTAGTAGGACACGGTGAAGTGGCCGCGCCCGAAGACGTACACGAAGGGGCGCTCCGGTCCCGGCTCCCTCGGCTCGAAGCCGTGCCGCCGCACGAAGTCCAGCAGTTCCCCGTACGCCAGCACGCCGCCCTCGTCGGCGATGTGGTAGCGGACCAGCGGGACGCCGTTGTCGCCCGAGAAGAGCAGGGTGCCCTGGTGCTCCTCGAAGAAGCGGACCTCGGGGTCGTACTGGACGAGCGTCGGCAGCCTGGACTCGCCGAACAGCTCCCTGGCCGTGCCGGGGCGGGCGGACAGGAAACGGCGGATCTCGACCGACAGCGGGGTCTCGTTGCCCAGGACTCCGGCGTCGGCGGTGCCGTACAGGGAGGCGATGCCGCGTACGGGGTCGGCGATTCCGGCCCGTTCGGCGACCAGCGCGCGCCACTCCTCGCTGAACACCTCGCCCGCCGTGACGAGCTTGACGTCCCAGGCCGCCCAGGGGAGGTCCTCGGTGTCGATGATGTTCTTCAGGAACGGCGGATAGCCCAGCAGCACCACTTGGTCGAAGTGCGGGGCCAGCTCGGGCAGGACGCGCAGGATCTCCCGTCGGTCGCTGCCCGGGGCCACGACAGTGATCGGGTAGCCGCGTTCGGCCAGGTGGCGGCAGCAGTTGACGGTGAACAGCCCGCCCACCCAGGTGCCCAGGGCGAAGCAGACCACGGCCAGCGTACGCCGCTCGCGGGCGGCGAAGGAGTCCCTGAAGACCTCCTCGAAGCGCTCGGCGATCACCCGCTCGTCGGCCGCCGAGCGCGGCCAGAAGGACGGCACCCCGGTCGAACCGGAGGACACGGCGATCATGTCCCCGATCACGCCATCTCTGCACAGGTCGGGCAGGGGATGGCGGCGGGTGTAGTTGTCCTTCGTGGTCATGGGCAGGCCCGCGAAATCCTGCAATGTCAGGACTTTTCCGGGATCGACCTGCTGGTCCGCGAGAAACCTGCCGTAGGCGGGAACGGTGGCCGCCACCTGATGGAAGAGCTCAACCGGGTCCATCCGCCGACTGTACGGCGCGGGCCTGGGGAGCGGAACCTGGGCTCACCGCGTCGGCGGGGATGGCCCGCCTCAGAACATCCCGTTCGGGATCTCGGCGGGCTCGGGCACCGGCTGGACGACATCCCAGTGCTCCACGATCTGGTCGCCCTCCAGCCGCCAGATGTCGACCACCGCGACGCCGCGCTCATCGCCGGGAGGCACCATGTGATAGTGCACCACGGCGTACCGGTCGTCGGCGATGACCCGCTTGAGCACCAGCCGCGACCCGGCCACCGGAGCCTGGGCGATGAACTCGATGAACGCCTCCCGCCCCGACGGGTTTCCCGGGCTGTGCTCGACGAAGTCCTCGCGCAGCAGTGTGCGCAGGATGCCGACGTTGCCTGCCGCGAACTCCGCGAACCCCCGCAGGACCAGGTCTTTGACGCGTTGTGCCTGAGTGTTGTCGTTCATGCCACCGACCGTCCCAGCAGCCCGTCCGGCTTGTCGATTACATGGCAGGTCATCGCCAGGACCACCGGCGCCCGGCCATACTCGCCACATGCACCATGATCGACCGGTCGGCGAGCTACTGCGGATGTGGCGGCACCGGCGCGGACTCACCCAGCTCGACCTGGCCATCCAGGCCGACGTCTCGGCCCGGCACGTCAGCTTCGTGGAGACCGGCCGGACCATTCCCAGCAGCGCGATGGTCCTGCACCTGGCCGAGCACCTCGCCATCCCGCTGCGCGAACGCAACCACCTGCTGGTCGCCGCCGGGCACGCGCCCATCTTCCGGCAGCGTCCCCTCGAGGACCCGGATCTGGCCGGCGCGCGGGACATCCTGGAGCAGATCGTACGAGGCCACGAGCCGTATCCGGCGCTGGTGGTGGACCGCCGCTGGAACCTGGTGCTCGCCAACCGATCGCTGGGGGTCTTCCTGGACGGCGTCGACGAGGCACTGCTGACGCCGCCGGTCAACATGATGCGGCTGGGCCTGCACCCGGAGGGGTTCGCACCCCGCCTGCTCAACCTCCAGCAGGTACGCGGCTTCCTGCTGACCCGCCTGGCCCGGCAGGTGGCGCAGACCGGCGACCCGGAGCTGAGCGCGCTGCACGAGGAACTGCTGTCGTACGGTCCGGCGGGCGAGCTGTCGCCGCTGGACCCCGCCGACCTCGCCCTGCCCATCCGGATCCGGCATCGAGGCGTGGAGCTCTGCTTCGTCAACACGATCACGACGTTCGGCGCGGCCTTCGACATCACCCTGAACGAGATCGCCGTCGAAGCCTACTTCCCGGCCAACCCCCAAACCGCCCACCACCTCCAAACCCACCCCTCCCAAACACCCAACAACCCAACCCCCCCGATAACCGAAACAACAAACCACACCACCAAGGCCACCACCCCCCAGAAAGCCCCGCCCGGAGGTGAGCCCCGCCCGGAGGTGAGCCCCGGCCCGTGGTGAACCCCGCCCGGCGGAAAGCCACGGCCCGTGGTGAACCCCGCCCGGCGGAAAGCCACGGCCCGTGGTGAGCCCCGGCCCGGATCGCCAAGAGCACGAAGCCACCGCCACAACGTGCCACCCGGCACCTGACCCCACCCCGCAAGCCGCCGCCTGGCCCCGCCGCCACCCCCCACCGCTGCCTGGCCCCGCCGCCGCCCGCCGGCTGGCCCCGCCGTCCGCCCTCTGAACCCGTCCCTCAATCCCGCCGTCCAATCCTGACGGCTGATCTTGACGCTCACACCTTCGAGCACCCACAGGGCCGCACATGGCACTCCCGGAACAGCGGAGCAGCAGAACAGGCGGCACCGATGCCCGTGTGGGAGCGCGCCACGAGCCGGTCGGGCGGCCGGTCTGCCGGGTCCGCAGCGATCGGATCGCGAAGCCACGGACCAGGCGATCGCAAACGCACAGATCAGGTGATCACCAAGGCGCGGATTCGGTGATCGCAAGCGCATGGATCAGGCGATCGCGAAGGCGCAGATCTGGCAACGGCATGGCCAGGTCGATCTCCCAGAGCGTCGTCACTCCCCGGGCCGGACCAAGCCCGTCTCGTACGCGAAGACGATCGCCTGGGCGCGGTCGCGTAGCCCGAGCTTCATCAGCACCCGCCCCACATGCGTCTTGACCGTCTGCTCAGCCACGAACAGCCGCTTAGCGATCTCCTGGTTGGACAGCGCCTGGGCGACCAGGGCGAGTACCTCCGACTCCCGATCGGTCAGCTCCTCCAACCGCCTGCTCGACGCGGACCGGGGACCGCCGAGCCGGGCGAACTCGGTGATCAGCCGCTTGGTGATGGCCGGGGCGATGAGCGCCTCCCCGGCCGCGACCACCCGCACCGCCTCGGCGAGCTGAATGGCCGAGGCGTCCTTGAGCAGGAACCCGCTGGCCCCCGCCCGCAGCGCCTCGTAGACGTAGTCGTCGAGGTCGAACGTCGTCAGAATGAGCACCTTCGGCGCGATGTCGCCGCGCGTCAGGAGCAGCCTGGTCGCCTCGAGGCCGTTCATGACCGGCATGCGCACGTCCATGAGCACCACATCGGGAGCCAGCTCCGCGGCCCGTTCCACGGCCTCCCTCCCGTCGGCCGCCTCACCCACGACCTCGATGTCCGGCTGGGCGCTGAGGAACACGGTGAAACCCGTGCGAACCATGCCCTGGTCGTCGGCGATCAGAACCCGGATCAAGCGTTCTCCCTCTCCATGATCGGCAGCGTGGCGCTCACCTCGAAGCCTCCGCCGTCGGCGGGCCCCGCATCGAGCGTGCCACCCAATAACGCCGCCCGCTCCCGCATCCCCACCAACCCCTGCCCGCCGCCGTGCCCGCTTTCATGTCCGGTGCCGGGGGCGGGGGCGGTGGCGGGGGTGCGCTCCGTGCCGGGCCCGTTGGCGATGCGCAGCCGAAGCTGGTTCCGTTTACGCGCGATGTCCACGGCGACGGTGGCGCCCGGCGCGTGCCGCATCACGTTCGACAGCGACTCCTGCACGATCCGGTACGCCGACAACCCCACGGCCGGCGGCAGCCCGCCGAACGAGTCGGGCCGTTTGACCAGCACGGCCAGCCCGGCGGCCCGCGCGTTGGCGACCAGCTCGTCGATCCGGTCGAGCCCCGGTTGCGGCGCGGTGTCCGTACGGCCCTCCTGGTCGCGCAGCACGCCGAGGACCTGCCGCAGCTCGGCGATCGCCTCCAGTGACAGGCTCCGGATCTCGGCCAGGCCCATCTCGAGCTGCACCGGATCGCCCGCCGCCTTGAGCGGCACCGCCTCCGCCTGGATCGCGATCACCGACATGTGGTGGGCCACCACGTCGTGCAACTCCCTGGCGATGCGGGCCCGCTCGGCCAGCACCGCCTGGGCACTCTCCGCCTGCTCGGTGCGCAGCACCTCCTGCACCAGCCGTGCGGTGGCGGTGCGCCGCACCCGCACGTTGTAGCCGAACAGCACCGCGACCGTCACGATGACGGTCGTGAGCGCCATCGAGTCGGGGTGGACGATCCAGACGGCGAGCACCGTGAACACCCAGACGGCCAGCGTGATCCGCCGGTCGCAGCGCACGGCGAGCGAGTAGAGCACCAGCAGGTACATCATGATCGCCGGTACGGGGTAGGGCGGCTCGCTGCCGGCGAGCGTGTGCTCCACCCAGAGGACGACGGGCAGCAGCACGATCGCGGTCCGCCAGGCGGCCAGCGGCCATCGGTCGCGCAGGGCGATCGGCAGCGAGACGCCGATGCCCGTCAGGTAGACGAACAGAAGGGCGACCGGCCCGGTCTCGCTCTTGCCCGACGCCAGGGCGTTGGCGGCGTCGGTGTTCCAGTCGAAGACCATGGAGATGGTCAGCCAGTAGAGGAAGAAGGCCAGGACGAGGTCGGCCACCTGGACGAGGTTGTAGGTCCGGCCCGGCACCAGCACGCCGAGCCAGCGCGGCACCGCGAACGTCAGGCGTCGCGCACTCGGCGGTGGATCCGCGTCGCCCTGGAACAACGCCATCCCGAACGCCTTCAGCACCGCCCACGTGACCCGCCCCGCCGGCCGGTCCCGCCAGTCCATCCCCCCGTCCCCACCACCGCGCCCACTCCCAAAGCGACCCAAAATCCCCCGACCAACCCGCCCAGCGGACGCGCCAAACCCCCGCCCAGGCGATGCGTGGGGACCCGTGCCACTTGCGCTGCTGGGTGATGCGTGGGGCCCGGTGTCGGACGTGCGACTGGATGCCGTGTGGGGCTCGGCGCCGGTTGTGGGGCCGGGCGATGCACGGGGGCCGGTGTCGGTTGTGGTGTTGGGTGATGTGGGGTGCTCGGTGTCGGGTGTGCGGCCGGATGCCGTGTGGGGGTCGGTGCTGGTTGTGGGGCTGAGTGACGTGTGTGGCCCGGTGCCGGGCGTGTCGCTGGATGGTATGTGGGGCGTGCGGCTGGCTGGTGTGTGGGATTCGGCGCCGGACGTGCGGAGATCCTCGCCGGACGTGCGGAGACCCCCGCCGGACGTGCGGAGGTTTCTGCCGGACGGGTGGGGGTCGATGCCGGACGGGTGGGGGTCGGCGTCGGGCGTGGGATGGAGTGGGGTGCGGGGGTCGGTGTCGGGGGTGAGGTTGAGAAAGGCGTGGGGTGTGTGGCCGGGAGGGTTGTGGGGGGCGAGGGCGGGTGGGGTGCCGGGGTCGTGATCGCGGGCCTGCCGCGCCCGGCTGCCGGGCCCGTCGGCCGCCACCCCGCCAGGCACCCTGTCAGGCACCCTGTCAGGCACCCTGTCAGGCACCCCGTCAGGCACCCCGCCAGGCCCGCTGGCCGGCACGTCGCCAGGCACCTCGTCAGGCGCGGCGGCGGACCTGTCGCCCTGCCCGGCGCCGGAGCCGTCGGGGCTTGGCCGGGGGTGGCGGCGGGTGAGGGCCCGGGCGAGCTCGCGGGCGCGCTGGACGAGAATCACCTGATCAAGCTTACGAGCGCCAACCCTTCCAGGCATCACACCAGGGTTTGATCCCCAGCCTCACCCACAGGTACTGCTTACATGATTACGATCGCCGTGAGCGAACATCGGCAATGAAGGGAACACTCCCGGACTCCGATGAGTTGAGCCGGTGTAACTCAACCCTTTGGAGTTCGCATGAGTGAGAGCTTGATCCTCCCGGTCCTGCCGCTGGACGACGAGGTCGTCCTGCCGGGCATGGTGGTTCCGCTGGACCTGTCCGACTCCGAGGTGCGCGCCGCCATAGACGCGGCACGTGCATCCGGTGGCAACAAGCCGCAGGTCCTTCTCGTTCCCCGGATCGACGGCCGTTACGGCGCCGTCGGCGTGCAGGCCGTGGTGGAGCAGGTCGGCAGGCTGCCGGGTGGTGAGCCCGCCGCCGTGGTCCGCGGCGTGAGCCGTGTTCGCGTGGGCACCGGCACGACCGGTCCCGGCGCCGCACTGTGGGTCGAGGCCGACACGATCGACACCGTTCCCGCGGGCGAGCGCGCCCAGGAGCTGGCCAAGGAGTACAAGGCCCTGGCCACCACCATCCTGCAGAAGCGCGGCGCCTGGCAGGTGGTCGACCAGGTCAACCAGATCGACGACCCCTCGGTGCTGGCCGACAGCTCCGGCTACACCCCTTGGCTGAGCACGGCGCAGAAGGTCGAGCTGCTCGAGGCCGCCGACCCGGCCGAGCGGCTGGCCAGGCTGATCGAGTGGTCCCGCGAGCACCTCGCCGAGCTCGACGTCGCCGAGACGATCCGCAAGGACGTCCAGGAGGGCATGGAGAAGCAGCAGCGCGAGTTCCTGCTGCGCCAGCAGCTCGCCGCCGTGCGCAAGGAGCTCAAGGAGCTCAACGGCGACTCCGAGACCGAGGAGGAGGACTACCGCGCCCGCGTGGAGTCCGCCGACCTGCCGGAGAAGGTGCGCGAGGCCGCGCTCAAGGAGGTCGACAAGCTGGAGCGGACCTCCGACCAGTCCCCTGAGACCGGCTGGATCCGCACGTGGCTGGACACCGTCCTCGACATCCCGTGGAACGAGCGCACCGAGGACAACTACGACATCACCGGCGCCCGCACTGTCCTCGACGCCGACCACACCGGCCTGGACGATGTGAAGGACCGCATCATCGAGCACCTGGCCGTGCGCAAGCGCCGCCAGGACAAGGGGCTCGGCGTGGTGGGCGGCCGTCGCAGCGGCGCCGTGCTGGCCCTGGCCGGCCCTCCCGGAGTCGGCAAGACGTCTCTGGGTGAGTCCGTGGCCCGTGCGATGGGCCGTAAGTTCGTCCGGGTCGCGCTCGGCGGCGTACGCGACGAGGCCGAGATCCGCGGCCACCGCCGCACCTACGTCGGCGCCCTGCCCGGCCGCGTCGTGCGCGCCATCCGCGAGGCCGGCTCGATGAACCCGGTCGTCCTGCTCGACGAGGTCGACAAGGTCGGCGCCGACTACCGCGGCGACCCGACGGCCGCCCTGCTCGAAGTGCTCGACCCGGCGCAGAACCACACGTTCCGCGACCACTACCTCGAGGTTGAGCTCGACCTGTCCGACGTGCTGTTCCTGGCGACGGCCAACGTCCTCGAGGCCATCCCCGGCCCGCTGCTCGACCGGATGGAGGTCGTCACGCTCGACGGCTACACCGAGGACGAGAAGGTCGCGATCGCCCGCGACCACCTGCTGCCCAGGCAGCTCGAGCTGGCGGGGCTGACCTCCGACGAGGTCGGGCTCGAGGACGGCGCGCTGCGCCGACTGGCCGCCGAGTACACCCGTGAGGCCGGCGTCCGCTCGCTGGAGCGCTCGGTCGCGCGGATCCTGCGCAAGGTCGCGGCCAAGGGCGAGCTGCCCGTCACCGTCGGCGAGGACGACCTGGTCGGCTACATCGGGCGGCCGAGGTTCGTGCCGGAGTCGTCCCTGCCGGAGGCCAAGCAGCGCACCTCGGTGCCCGGCGTGGCCACGGGCCTGGCGGTCACGGGAGCCGGCGGCGACGTGCTCTACGTCGAGGCGTCCCTGGCCGACCCGGAGACCGGCGAGACAGGGCTCACGCTGACCGGCCAGCTCGGCGACGTGATGAAGGAGTCGGCGCGGATCGCGCTGTCCTACCTGCGCTCGCACGGCGCGGAGCTGGAGCTGCCGGTCACCGCGCTGAAGGACCGCTCGGTGCACGTCCACTTCCCGGCGGGCGCGGTGCCGAAGGACGGCCCCTCGGCCGGCGTGACGCTGACGACGGCGCTGGCCTCGCTCCTGTCGGGCCGGCTCGTCCGGGGCGACGTGGCCATGACCGGCGAGATCTCGCTGACCGGGCGGGTCCTGCCGATCGGCGGCGTCAAGCAGAAGCTGCTGGCGGCGCACCGCGCGGGCATCACGACCGTCCTCATCCCGGCCCGCAACGAGCCGGACCTGGACGACGTGCCCGAGGAGGTCCGCAACGAGCTGACCATCCACCCGGTGAGCGACGTGCGCGAGGTCCTGGACATCGCGCTCGCGCCGGCTCAGGTCGCCTCCACCGTGGCCGCCTGACCGCCCCCGACTGCCCCATCCGTCCGGATGGGGCAGTCCCATGTCCAACCCCAGCCCATCCCGTACGGCTCCGCCGCCGAACCCGCCACCCGCCGCACATGGCCGGTGGCCTCCAGGAAGACGCCCGCTGACCGCCACAGGGCCGGCCGCCGTGACGCGCGCCCAGCCGGCCCCCCGCGTGGCGACCCCTGAGCCCCCCGCGCGGTGACCCCCGAGCCGTCCGCGCGACGACATCCGGCCCGCCCGTCCGCCACGTGATGTGGATCACGAAACAGACCGGGAATAGGGGGATATCACCTGACCGTTAACAACGGCGTGAACGAGGCATACGCGACAGACCACGGCTCCCACCGGGACGCCGGCTGTCGAGGCATGTGTACGGGGCGAATGCCGGCCCGCTAGAAGCACATCGTCCACCCTCGTTCTCCTCGAAGGTCATCATGATCACACCTGGTTTCGTGCTGCGCAGGCTGAGTCACCTGCCGTTCCCCCCGGGCACCCGCTGACCCCGGCCTCTCTCTTGCAGTGATGTACGTTTCCGCGGCCTCACCGGTGGCCGCTCTCAGTCGTGGGGATATTCCGTGATCCAGGCTTCAGGCCTGCGCAAGCAGTACGGCACGACCGTCGCACTCGACGGCGTCGACCTGCACGTGCGCCAAGGCGAGATCTACGGCGTGCTCGGCCAGAGCGGCGCCGGCAAGAGCACGCTGCTGCGCTGCGTCAACCTGCTCGAACGCCCGACGGCGGGCACCGTCACCGTCGCCGGCCAGGACCTGACCGCGCTCGGCAGCGGCGACCTCAACCGCGCCAGGCAGCGCATCGGCATGATCCACCAGCACTTCGCCCTGCTCTCGTCCCGGACGGTCGCGGGCAACATCGCCTTCCCCCTGGAGGTCATGGGCGTGCCCAGGGCCGAGCGCGAACGCCGCGTCGGCGAGCTGCTCGAGCTCGTCGGCCTGGACCGCCGCGGCAAGGACCGCCCGCACCGGCTCTCCGGCGGACAGAAGCAGCGCGTCGGCATCGCCAGGGCGCTGGCCGGCAGGCCGGACGTGCTCCTGTCGGACGAGGCCACCTCCGCGCTCGACCCGGCCACCACCCAGTCGATCCTCGCCCTGCTCAAGCGGCTCAACGCCGAACTCGGCCTGACGATCCTGCTCATCACCCACGAGATGAACGTGGTCAAGGCCGTCTGCGACTCGGTCGCCATCATGTCCGGGGGCCGCATCGAGGAGTCCGGCGCGATCGCCGATCTCATCAAGACCCCCGGCTCCCGCCTGACCAGGGAGATCTTCCCGCTGCCCGAGCCGGCGCCGGCCGGCTCGGTGACGCTCACGTTCACGGGGGATCCGCGCCAGCCGGTCGTGTCGGAGGTGGTGCGGAAGTTCGACGTGGACCTCAGCATCCTCGGCGGCTCGATCGAGGACCTGGCCGGGGGCTCCGTCGGCCGCCTGCGGGTCGAGCTGGCGGGCACCGAGGCCCCGGCCGCGCTGGCGTACCTGCGTGATTCCGGGCTGATCGTCGAGGAGGCCGCGTGACCTGGGAAGAGATGCTGCCGCTGCTGGGCCCGGCGACGCTGGAGACCGCGCAGATGGTCGGCTGGTCCACGCTGTTCACCCTGCTGCTCGGGCTGCCGCTGGGCGTGGCGCTCGTGGCGTTCGACCGGGACGGGCTGCGGCCGCTGCCCGCGCTGAAGTCGGGGCTCGGGTTCGTGGTCAACATCGGGCGGTCGCTGCCGTTCATCGTGCTGATGATCGCGATCATCCCGTTCACCCGGCTCGTCGTCGGGACCACGATCGGGACCGCCGCGTTCGTGGTGCCGCTGACCGTCGGTGCCGTGCCGTTCTTCGCCCGGCTGGTCGAGACCGCGCTCAGGGAGGTCGGCACGGACGTGGTGCAGGCCGCCCAGGCCATGGGAGCGAGCCGGACCACGATCGTGCGCAAGGTCCTGCTGCCCGAGGCGCTGCCCGGCCTGGTGGCCGGGCTCACCGTGACCGTGGTGGCCCTCATCGGCTACTCGGCCATGGCCGGCACGCTCGGCGGGGGCGGGCTGGGCGACCTGGCCGTCCGGTACGGCTACCAGCGGTTCGAGACGCTGCTGATGATCGTGACCGTCGTGCTGCTCCTCGTGATCGTGCAACTCCTGCAGAGCCTGGGCGACTGGGTCGCTCGGCGCCTATCGCACAAGTAAGGAAAAATCATGAAAGTTCATCGCCTTGTAGGTGCCGTCGCGCTGGCCCTGGCGCTCGCCGCATGCGGTACGTCGCAATCCGCCACCACCGGCACCGGCGCCAAGGCCGCCGAGTCGGCCGACACCGTGCTCAAGGTCGGCGTCAACCCGGTGCCGCACGCGGAGATCCTCAACTTCGTCAAGGAGAACCTGGCCCCGGCCGCCGGCCTCAAGCTCGAGGTCGTGGAGTTCACCGACTACGTGCAGCCGAACGTGCAGCTCCAGGAGGGCCAGCTCACGGCCAACTACTTCCAGCACCGGCCCTACCTCGACGACTTCAACGCCTCCAAGGGCACCAAGCTGACCTTCGTCGCGCCGGTGCACCTGGAGCCGCTGGGCCTGTACTCCAAGAAGATCACGAACGTCTCCGCGCTCGCCTCCGGCGCCACCGTGGCCGTGCCGAACGACGCCACGAACCTGGGCCGCTCACTGAAGCTGCTCGCCGACAACGGCCTGATCAAGCTCAAGGACGGTGTGGGCACCGCGGCCACCGAGCGCGACGTGGCGGAGAACCCGAAGAACCTGCAGTTCAAGCCGCTCGAGGCGGCCCAGCTCCCGCGTTCGCTCGAGGACGTCGACGCCTCGGTGATCAACGGCAACTACGCCATCGAGGCCGGGCTCAAGCCCGCCACGCAGGCCCTGGTGCTGGAGAAGACCGAGGGCAACCCGTACGTCAACGGCCTCGTCGTCCCCGCCGGCCACGAGAAGGACGCCAACGTGGTCACCCTCGGCAAGCTCCTGCAGGACCAGAAGGTCAAGGACTTCATCAAGCAGAAGTACGAGGGCTCCGTCATCCCCGCCGCGTGACCCCAGGGGCGGGCCGCCCGGCCCTCCCTCCGGAGCCGCGGCCTCGGCGACGAGGTCGCGGCTTCGCGCTGCCGGGAGCGTCGCCGGAGCCCGGGTTCTGGCGTGGCGGGCGATCAGCCGAATAGTGTTCTGGACATGCATCCGGGAGCCATCGCAGCAGTCACCCCAGACAAGCCCGCTGTGATCATGGCGGGCTCCGGGCGGGTCATCACCTACCGCGAGCTGGACGAGGAGTCGAACCGGCTGGCCCACCTCTTCCGCTCCGCCGGGCTGCGGCCCGGCGACCACATCGCCTTCATGCTCGCCAACCACCCCCTCTTCCTGGCCGTCGCCTGGGCGGCGCACCGCTCGGGCCTGTACTACACGCCGGTCAGCTCGCGGCTGCAGGCCGACGAACTGGCCTACATCGTCGGCAACTGCGGCGCGCGGGTGTTCCTCTCGAGCGCGGACCTGGCCGAGGTCGCCACCTCGATCACCGGCGCCACGCCCGGCGTCGAGCTGCGGCTCATGCTGGACGGCGTGGCCGAGGGCTTCGAGTCGTACGAGGAGGCGGTCGCGAAGCAGCCGGTCACCCCGATCGCCGACGAGTGCCAGGGCATGGACATGCTCTACTCCTCGGGCACCACCGGCCGGCCGAAGGGCGTCAAGCTGGCCTCCGCGCACGGCCCGCTCGACGACCCCGGCATGCTGTTCAAGCTCATCCAAGGGCTGTTCGCGACCTCGGCCGACAGCGTCTACCTCTCGCCCGCGCCGCTCTACCACGCCGCGCCGCTGCGCTACAGCCTGACGTTCCAGCGGCTCGGGGCCACGGTGGTGGTCATGGAGCGCTTCGACCCCGAGCAGTATCTGGCCCTGGTGGAGCGGTACGCGGTGACGCACTCGCAGCTCGTGCCGACGATGTTCATCAAGATGCTCAAGCTGCCCCCAGAAACACGTAAAAAATACGACATTTCCTCGCTCCAGTTCGCGATCCACGCCGCCGCCCCCTGCCCCGTCCCCGTCAAGGAGCAGATGATCGACTGGTGGGGCCCGATCGTCCACGAGTACTACGCGGGCACCGAGGGCAACGGCTTCCTCTACGTCGGCCCCCAGGACTGGCTCCAGCACAAGGGCACGGTCGGCCGCTCGCTGCTCGGCGTCGTGCACATCTGCGACGAGAACGGCGACGACCTGCCGCCGGGCGAGCACGGCACGATCTACTTCGAGAACGGCGGCCGCTTCGAGTATCACGGCGACCCCGACAAGACCCGCTCGGTCCAGGACCCCCTCGGCAGGGGCTGGACCACGCTGGGCGACATCGGCTACCTCGACGCCGGCGGGTTCCTGTATCTCACCGACCGCCGCTCGTACATGATCATCTCTGGTGGCGTGAACATCTACCCGCAGGAGGCCGAGAACGTGCTGTCGGTGCATCCCAAGGTGGCCGACGTGGCGGTGTTCGGGGTGCCGGACGAGGAGATGGGGGAGCAGGTCAAGGCCGTGGTCGAGCCCGTGTCGCCGGACGAGGCGGGGCCGGGGCTGGAGGCGGAGCTGATCACGTACTGCCGGGAGCGGCTGGCCCACTACAAGTGCCCCAAGTCGGTCGACTTCCGCGAGGAGCTGCCCCGCCACCCGACGGGCAAGCTCTACAAGCGCCTGCTCCGGGACGAGTATTGGCCGGCCTCTAAGTAACATTTTGGTATCGTTTGACGGCCCCCATCCCCGCTCCACCTCGACCGATAAAGCCGGCGTCAGGGGCCGCCGGCCCTTCGGATCACGGGCTTAACCAGGTCTTACGCGCGTCTTGGCACCCTTGAGTCATCGGCACTCGAGGAGATGACAGATGAACGCGAACGAGCCTCGCGAGCAGGGCCCTGAGGAGCGGGGCACCGGTGGGTGGAGCCAGTTCGGCACCACCCCGCCGGCCGCCGGGGGCTTTCCCCGGCGTGACACGCACCCCATGCCGCAACCTCCGCCACCGCCGCCCGCGCCGCCCAAGAAGGCGCGCTTCACCGCGGGCCAGAAGGCCATCGCCGGGCTCGCCCTGGCGGCCATGGCCGTGGGCGGCGGCGTCGTGGGGGCCGTCGTCGCCAACTCGCTCCAGCCCGAGCCGGTCCTCACCAGCGCGAGCACGCCGAGCCCCGTCTTCAAGGCCACCTCCGACCAGCTCACCGTGGCCGAGGTCGCGGCCAGGGTGCAGCCGACGGTCGTGATGATCCAGGGCCAGACGGGCGAGGGCTCCGGCGTGGTGCTGTCGGAGGACGGGCTCATCCTCACCAACAACCACGTGGCCGTGGGCGCGGGCCAGGGCGGCGGGCAGATGACCGTCAAGTTCAGCGACGGCAAGACCGCCAAGGCCACCGTCGTCGGCACCGACCCCGCCACCGACCTCGCCGTCATCCGGGCGGAGGGCGTCTCCGGGCTGACCAAGGCCACGCTCGGCGACAGCGACCAGCTCAAGGTCGGCGACCCGGTCCTGGCCATCGGCAGTCCGCTCGGCCTCGACGGATCCGTCACGGCCGGCATCATCAGCGCGCTCGACCGCACCCTCAACCTCGGCAACGACCAGCGTCAGCAGATCCCGCCCGGCTGGGGCCAGCAGGAGCAGGAGAGCGGCGCCGCGCCCACCACGATCGGCGGCGCCATCCAGACCGACGCCTCGATCAACCCCGGCAACTCCGGCGGCGCGCTCGTCAACGCCGCGGGCCAGCTCGTCGGCATCAACACCGCGATCGCCTCGGAGGCCGCCGGCGGCGGCGTCGGCTTCGCCATCCCGGTCAACACCGCCAAGCAGGTCGCCGAGCAGCTCATCAGCAGCGGCAAGGTCAGCCACGCCTTCCTCGGCGTGAGCGTGACGGACGCGAGCGGCGACGTGCCCGGCGCCCTCGTCAGGCAGGTCACTCAGGGAAGCCCGGCGGAGAAGGCCGGACTGAAGCAGGGCGACCTGATCACGAAGATCGGCGACAAGACGGTTGACGGAGGCGATACGGTTGTTGGGCAGGTCAGAGGTTTCAAACCGGGCCAACAGGTCAAGATCACATATATGAGGGACGGCAAGTCGGCGGAAGTCGATGTCACCCTCGAAGAGAAGAAATAAACAGGACCCCCTCATGGACGGGTGTGCCGTCGAGATCGCTGCGGACTCGGCGGCACACCCCCCCATTCGTTCAGGAGAAGCGCCGGCCCTCGTCGCGGCGGTAGGCCCAGGTGGCCGCGGCCGCCGCGACCACGGTCCACACGGCCAGCATGATGAGCGCCACCGTGTCCGGGGTGGTGCCCGAGGTGATCGCCCAGAGCAGCTCCGCCACGCCCCTGGTGGGCACGTAGGGGGAGATGACCTGGATGAAGGCCGGCAGGATCGTGGGCGGCAGCAGCAGCCCGCCGAGGATCGCCATCGGGAAGAACAGGATCTGCGACACCGCGATCGCGGCCTTGGCCGTCAGCAGATAACCGATGAACAGCCCGATCAGCGCGAACGGGATGACGCCCGCGATCAGCGCCACCAGCCCCAGCAGCAGCCGCGGCAGGGTGATCGTGGCCTCGGTGAAGAAGACCGCCACCAGCAGGACGGGCACCACCGAGATGAGGACGACGGCGAGCGTGGACAGCATCCGGCCGGCGAAGCGGGGGAACGGACCGGCGGGAAGCGTGCGCAGGTAGGGGTTCCACGGCAGCTCGCGGTCCTGGGCCACGTTGATGCTGAGCCCGATCAGCGCGTTGGACATCGCCCCGAAGAACATCAGCGACGCCGTCGACATGGTCGCGGCCTTGGGATCGTCTCCCGAGAACGGCACCACGAAGGCCACCATCGAGACGGCCGGGAACAGCGCCCCCGCGAGGATGCCGATGGGCACCCTGATCTGCTCGATCAGCAGATAGCGCGTGTGCGCGACGATCAGGCTAGACATGGGCGGACTCCTTCGAGGTCAGGGCGAGGAAGGCCTCCTCGAGGGTGGTCGGCCTGATCTCCAGGCCGGAGAACGGGGCGCCGCTGCGTACGAGCTCGATGACCAGCCGGTCGGGGTCGGTGGTCACCAGGCTGATCCGGCCGTCCTGGCGCTCCTCGCCGAGCACGCCGGGCAGCTCCGGCAGGTTCTCGGCGACGAGGGAGACCCGCCGCACGCCGACCATGTCGCGTACGGCGTGCACGGTGTCGTCGGCCAGCACCCGGCCGTGGCCCACCACCACGACCCGCTGGGCCAGGGCCTCGATCTCCTCCAGGTAGTGGCTGGTGAGCAGGACCGTGCCACCCTCCTCGTGGAAGGACCTGATGCCCTCCCACAGCGCCCTCCTGGCCTCGACGTCGAGGCCTGTCGTGGGCTCGTCGAGGAACACCAGCTTCGGGTTGCCCGCGAACGCCAGCGCCACGGCCAGCCGCCGCTTCTGCCCGCCGGACAGGCCGCCCACCTGCCGCCCGGCCAGGTCGCTCAGGGCGAAGCGGGCCAGCAGCTCGCTCTTGCCGACCCTGTCGGGGAAGTGGGCCGAGACGAAGTCGACGATCTCCCCGACCCGTAACGTCTCCGGCAGGCCGGTCTCCTGCGGGGTCGCGCCGATGCCGCGCCGCATGGCCGGGTCCTGCGGCGAGCCGCCGAACAGCTCCACCGAGCCGGACGTCGCCCGGCGCAGCCCCACGAACAGGTTGATGAGGGTGGACTTGCCCGCGCCGTTGGGCCCGAGCAGCCCGACCAGCTCGCCCGCGCGGATATCGAGTGAGACCCGGTCGAGCGCCAGCACGTCGCCGTAGCGGCGGCTGACCTCGATCGCTCTGGCGAGGGTGGTCATTGAGCTCCTCCAGCGTTGTCGAGCAGGGCGCGAATCGCCTTGGTGTAGTCGTCGAAGGCCAGCCGCCCACGTTTGGTCAGTGCCACGAACGTGACCGGGGTGCGGCCCTTGTGCGTCTTGGTGATCTGCACGTATCCCGCGTCTTCCAGCTTGGTCAGGTGCACCGACAGGTTGCCGGCGGTCATCCCGAGCAGCTCTTTCATCGAGTTGAAGGCCATCTCGTCCCCGTCGGGGAGGACGTTGAGCGCGGCGACCACCCGCAGCCTGGCCTGCGCGTGGATCACGGGGTCGAGATCCGGCAGGGCGTTGTCCGTCACCGGCGGCGCCTCAGCCACAGCCCCGCGACGATGAACCCGCCCCCCAGCAGCACGGCCGTCAGCAGCGAGTGCCAGCCGACGCCGAGCAGCAGGCCCACCGCGTTGACGCCGGCCACCCAGGCGCCGGTGAAGAACATCGGCCAGTTGAGCCAGATGGCGCCGCCCGCCATCTGCAGCACGGCCACCACCATGAGGGACGTGCCGGCCCAGAGCAGTCCGTTCTCCTCGGGGGGCAGCAGCGGGCTCAGCCTGGTGCAGATGATGACCATGAGGAACATCCCGCCGAACCATGCGTAGCCGAACATGGCCCCGCGCGCCGAGGTGTCGCCGCGCACCAGTTTGTTCATCCGCGCGATCCCGTACGCGGCGACCGACCCCGCCACGACCTGGGCCCCCAGCAGCACGCCCACGCCCTGCATCTGCGTGATCGGCGCGTAGGGCCGGCCGTCGAGGCCGTGGTGGAGGAAGAGCGCGCCGAAGCCGAGCACCCAGGCGATGCCCCAGGGGACGTAGAGGAGCAGGGGGTTGCCGCTGAGCACCTTGGAGGTGGCGACGCTCTGCTCCTCGATGACGCGCAGCATCTCCTCCGGCGTCGGCGGCCGGTCGTCCTCAACCATGCAAACTCCTCGCGATCTCAAACTAGTTTGTACTTTAAACCAGATTGCGTCGCCAACTCAACCCCGGGGGCCGGGAACGTGGCTTACCGGCGGGTGAGCACCTCGGACTCCCACAGGTCGCGGTAGTAGCCGGGCACGGCGACGAGCTCGTCGTGCCGCCCGCGCTGGACGACGCGCCCCTCCTCGAGCACGACGACCTCGTCGACCAGCTCCAGCCCCTTGAGGCGGTGCGTCACCAGCAGCGTGGTGCGGTCGCGGGTGACGTCGAGCAGGTCGCTCATCAGCCGGTCCGCCGTCTCCTCGTCGAGCGCCTCGGCGGGCTCGTCGAGCAGCAGCACCGGGGGGTCGTACAGCAGCGCCCTGGCCAGGGACAGCCGCTGGAGCTGCCCGCCGGACACGGTCCGGCCGTCCTCGCCCAGCTCGGCGTCCCACCCGGTCCGCTCGACCCACTCCTCCAGCCGCGCGTCCCGCACGGCGCTCCGCAGCGTCTCGTCGCCGGCGTCGGGACCGGCCAGGCGCAGGTTGTCGCGGAGGCTGGCGCGGAAGATGTAGGGGTCCTGGGTGAGGCCGGTCATGAGCGTCCGTACGTCGTCGCCGGACAGGTCCCGCAGGTCGACCCCGTTGACCCGGACGCTGCCGGAGTCGGGCTCGACGAGCCGCATGAGCGCGGCCAGCAGCGTGCTCTTCCCGGCCCCGCTGGGCCCGACGATCGCGACCCGCTTGCCGGGGGTGATCCGCAGCGACACCCCGTCCAGCGCCGGCCGCCCGCCGCCGGCGTCCTCCACGCCGGGAACGAGGGCGGCACCGGACACGGCGGCCTCGGGGGCCGGCCGCGGTGCGGTGGCCTTGTGGCGGACCACGAGGTCGTCGATGTCGATGGTCAGCGGGGCCTCGGGCAGGGGCGCCGGCGTGGCCGGCTCGGTGATCGCGGGGGTGGCCGAGCGGACGTCGCGCAGCCGCCTGAGGGCGGCCAGGATCCCGGCCATCCGCTCGCCCGCCGCCGCCAGCGGCAGCACCGGCTCGAACGCGACCAGCGCGGTGAGCGCGAGCACGGCGGTGCCCACCGAGCCGACGCCCGCCCCCACGGCCAGCAGGACGACGCCCGCCACCGTCAGCCCCTGTACCAGCGTTCCCCCGGCCAGGGCGGCGGCGTGCACGCGGGCCTGGCGGCGCTCTAGGGCGGCCAGGGACTCGTCGGCCGCCAGGGCTTTCGCCAGGGCCTCGTCGTCGGCCCCGTACGCGGCCAGGTCCGCCGAGCCGTGCACCAGGTCCGCCACCCGGCCCGCCAGCGCCGCCCGGGCCGGGGCGATCCTGGCCGACCAGCGGCGGGCCGCGGCGGCCGTACCGGCCGGCAGCGCCACTCCGGCCAGCACCAGCCCCGCCACCAGCACCAGCGCCGCCACCGGCAGGATCGTCAGCCCGACGACGACCGCCGCCAGCCCGGCCATCGCCGCGGCGGCGGCGGGCAGGAAGCAGCGGACCAGCAGGTCCTGTACGGCCTCCGTGTCGTCCACCATGCGGGAGAGCAGGTCGGCGCCGCCGTGGCGGGGCTGCTGGGGCGGGATCAGGGCCTGGTAGAGCCGTTCGCGGGTGCCGGCCTGGGCGCGCAGTGCGACGTCGTGGCCGGTGAGGCGCTCGGCGTAGCGGAAGACGCCCTTGCTCGTGGCGAACGCCCTGGTCGCCACGATCGCCACGCTGAGCGCGGAGATGGGCGGCTGCTCGGCGGCCCGGGTGATCAGCCAGGCCGCGGCGGCGATGAGCCCGAGCCCGGCCAGGTCGGCCGCCGCCCCGGCCAGCACGGCCCACAGGAGCCGCATCCTCATCCGCCGGCTCATCGCGCGCCCCTCTCCGGCCGTACGCCCGTCACCCGATCCACCCCGAGGCCCCTCGCAGGACCACCCACGGGCTCTCCAGCGGCCGCATCCTCAGCGGCCTTCTCCGGCTCCTCAGGCGTCGTCTCCGGGCCCCCGGCCGCCGCCCCGGGCTTCTCGTCAGGGATCGTCCCTGAGGCCCCTGCCTCCGCCTCAAGGCTCTCGGCCGGTGGAAGGCCCTCCTCCGCCGCGTGTCCGGCGGTCGGGCCGGCGGTAGTGCCGGCGGTCGGGCCGGTGGATGGGCCGGTGGATGGTGGCCGGGTGGTGTCGGAGATGACGCGGCCCTCGTGGATGCGGATGACGCGGTCGGCGAGGTCGATCATGGCGGGCCGGTGGGCGACGATGACGGCCGTGCGGTCCCGGGCCAGGTCGGAGGTGCCCGCGACCACCGCCGCCTCGCTGCGCCCGTCCAGGCGGGCCGTGGGCTCGTCGAGCAGCAGCACCGACGCCCCCGGCCGGCAGAACGCCCGCGCCAGCGCGATCCGCTGTCGCTGACCGGCCGACAGGTTCGTGCCCCGCTCGCCCACCACCGTGCCGAACCCCTGCGGCAGCTCCGCCACGAAGTCCGCGTGCGCCGCCGAGGCCGCCCGCCGGACCTCCTCCAGGGACGCCGAGGGCGAGCCGAGCCGGATGTTGTCGGCCACCGACGTGGCGAACAGGTGCGGGCGCTGGGCCACGAACGCCAGCCGCGCCCGCCAGCCCGCGAGGTCGAGATCGCGCAGGTCCGTACCGTCGACGAGGACCCGGCCCTCGGACGGCTGGACGAAACCGAGGACGAGGTGGAGCAGCGTGCTCTTGCCCCCGCCGCTCTCACCCACCAGGGCGACCCGCTCGCGGGGCGCGATGGTGAGGGAGACGTTCTCCAGCGCGGCGCCGTCACGGCCCGGGTAGCGCACGGTCACGTTCTCCAGCCGGATCTCCGGGACGCCCGGTACGGGCGCGGCGCCTGCGTGAGGCGTCTCGGGCCGCTCGCCGGCCGACCGGTCCAGTACGGCGAAGGCCGCGTCGGCCGCCGCCACCCCCTCCATCGAGGCATGGAACCGCGTCCCCATGGCCCGCAACGGCAGGTACGCCTCCGGCGCCAGCAACAGCACCAGCAGCGCCGTCGTCAGGTCCAGCGACCCGCCCAGCAGCCGCAGCCCGACCGGCACCGCCACCAGCGCCAGCGACAGCGACGCGCACAACTCCAGCACCAGCGACGACAGGAACGCCACCCGCAACGTCCGCATGGTGGCGCCCCGGTGCGCGTCGGCGACCTGCTGGATGACGGTGGCCTGGTGGCGGGCCCGCCCGAACGCCCGCAGCGTGGGCAGCCCGCGTACCACGTCGAGGAAGTGCCCGCCGAGCCGCGACAGCGCCAGGAACTGGCGCTCGGTCACGGCCTTGGTCGTCATCCCGACCAGCGCGCCGAAGATGGGGATCAGCGGCAGCGTGAACAGGACGATGACGGCGCTGGCGAGGTCGGCGGCGAACAGCCGGATCAGCACGGCCACCGGCACGACGGCCGCCACCGCGATCGACGGCAGGTAGCCGGTCAGGTAGGCGTCGAGCCCGTCCAGGCCGCGCCCGGTCAGCGTCACCAGCTCGCCGGAGCGGTGCGCGGTGAGCCGGCCGGGGCCGAGCTCGCGCAGCCGCCCGAGCAGCCGGTGGCGCAGCGCCGACTTCACCCCGGTCGCGGTACGCCCGGCGAAGACGCCCTGCGTCCACGCCAGCACCGCCCGCACGCCCACCACGGCGGCCAGTACCGCCAGCGCGACCGTGGTGAACCTGCCGGACAGCACACCGGCCAGCAGCTCCGCCTGGACGAGCACGAGCAGGCCGGTCAGCATGGCGGCGGCCACGGTGACGCCCAGATGACGGCGAACCGAACGCTCGGCCCGCATGAGGGCGAGGAGATCCTTGTGCACGTGACCTCAGAAGAACGACGGGAGCCGGAAAGCGTCCTTCCCTGGACGGAAAGTGCGCCATACCCATATTTGCGCGCCCAGCATGATCGGCGCGAACGGCAGGACCATGACACTGAGCACATTCAACGTAGCCGGGTGCGCGCTGTGCTCCAGCAGGTACGGCATCGCGCCCGCCAGTACCCCTGCCGCGGGCAGCGCCGCCACCAGCCCCGACACCAGCAGCACCCGGCCCGACCGGGTGGCCCCGAAGGCTCCGGGCACCCGCCAGCCCAGGAACGTCCAGCCGTGGAAGGCGAACAGCAGGGTCACCACCAGGCCCAGCATCACCCCGACCGGGTGCACGGGGGAGGAGGAGAACCCGGTGGCGGCGGCGTACAGGACCATGCCCCAGCCCGCCGACAGCCCCAGCGAGCCGAAGGCGATCATCGCGTCCCAGAAGCCGCGCCAGCGGTGGCCGTCGATCCGGCGGCGGAACCACAGCCCGGCGTCGCGCAGCACCCAGCTCAGCAGCATGGCCACCACCAGCGGATACAGCGTGAACAGCACCTCGCCCTCCAGCAGCGGGTAGACCCCGAACAACGTCCCGGCCACCGCGACCAGCCACACCTCGTTGGCCAGCACGTACGGCGCCACGGCGGCCACCATCCTGTCGCGGTCCTCGCGCGTCCTGCCCAGCACCGGCAGCAGCAGCCCCACGCCCAGGTCGAACCCCTCGAGCGCGAAATACCCGGTCAGCAGCACGGCGAAGAAGACGAACCACATCAGTTCCATGAAGCACCCCTTCAGTAGGTCAGGGCCGCGGCGCGCGGCTCGCCGGCGGTGGCCCCCAGGTCGAGGGCGTGGGGCCCGCGCCGGACGACCCGGGCGATGAGGACGTAGTCGACGACCGCCAGCAGCCCCAGCACGGCGGTGAACCCGATGAGCGAGGCCGTGACCATGCCCGGGGTCAGCCCCGGCGACATGGCGTCGGCCACGGTGAGGCGCTCCCAGATCATCCACGGCTGCCGCCCGACCTCCCTGGCCGCCCAGCCCAGGATCGACAGCACGAACGGCAGCGGCGTCAACGCCATGAGGATCGGATGCGTCCACCGCCACCGTGGCAGCACGGCGATCATGGGCAGCATCACCAGCAGCACGCCGAGTGCCAGCAGTTGCCCGAGCTCGACCATGAGCGCGAGCGAGATCGCCGCCGTCGCGTTGCCGTCGAACTTGCCCTGCTGGATCCCGGCGAACTGCGCGTATCCGAAGCCCAGCGTGATGAGGATCCCGACGGCCGCCGCGATCACGCCCGTCCGCATCGACGCGGAGAAGAACTCCACCTCGGGCGCGCGCCGCCGCAGCCGGTACGCGCTCGCCCCCACCAGCACCATGCCGCCGGTGAACAGCCCCGCCCCGATCACGTGCGGGAAGGAGAAGACCAGCGCCTTGTTGGTGAGCAGGGCGCCGAAGTCGACCAGGCGCATACGATCGCCGCTGACCACCGAGCCCGCCGGGTTCTGCAGGAACGAGTTGGCGACCATGATGTAAAAGGCGCTCGCGTACGCGGTCAGCGTCACGATCCAGATGCACGCCAGGTGCGCCGCCTTGGGCAGCCGCCCCCAGCCGAAGATCCACAGGCCGAGGAACGTGGACTCCAGGAAGAACGCGACCAGCGTCTCCATCGCCAGCGGCGCGCCGAACACGTCGCCCGCGTAGTGCGACAGCCCGCTCCACGACAGCCCGAACTGGAACTCCATCACCAGCCCGGTGACGATGCCCATCGCGTAGTTGATGACGTAGATCTGTCCCCAGAACCGTGTCATCCGCTCCCGCAACGGCTTGCCCGACAGCGCCCAGCGGGTGTGCATGATCGCCACCAGCGGCGCCAGACCCAGCGTCAGCACCACGAACAGGAAGTGCAGGCTTCCCGTCACCGCGAACTGCGTGCGTGCCAGATCAAGTGCGTTCATCGATGCTCCAATAGTGTGCCTGTCTACATATAGGTAGCCTACATGTAGACTGGCTACGCAACGAACGGATGTCTAGGATCGGAGTCATGAATCCGGACGCGCTGCGCGGGCACATGGACGCGCTGCTGCTCTCAGTGCTGGAGCGGGAGCCGTTGCACGGCTACGCCATCATCGAGGCGCTGCAGGAGCGCAGCGGAGGGGCCCTCAACGTGCCCACGGGCACCGTCTATCCGGCGCTGCGCCGACTGGAGCGCATCGGATATCTGTCGAGCGAGTGGGCGACGGTGGGCGGGCGCAAGCGCCGCACCTACCGGCTGACGGAGACGGGCAGGAGGCGGCTCGAGGGGGAGCGGTCGGCCTGGCGGGAGTTCACCAACGTGATCGGCAGTGTCCTGCGCGCGGAGACGAGCGGCCTGACGTGAGTCAGCGGCGGGAGGCGCGCGTGATGCTCACGCAGCGCGTGGCGCAGTAGATCTGCATCCCCCACAGGGCTGAGGTCACCAGGTTGGCCAGGACGCCCGGCAGGGCGGCCAGCGTGTTGGGCTGCGGCTCGGTCCCGTACGACAGCAGCAGCCCCAGCCCGGCGGTGACCGGCAGCGTGGCCCACACCAGCACCCCCAGCGAGCGGGTCGCCAGGTGCGGCCGGCGGACCCAGCGGGCGCCCCGGCTCAGCGCGTACAGCACGAGCCCGCCGTACAGGCCGGTGCCGAGCTGGACGATGTCGAGCAGCCGCGAGACGGTCGCGTACCAGGGCGGGGTGTTCGCCCAGGCGTCGTCCGGCGGCGGATACAGGCGCCACAGCACCGACCACATGGCCACGGTGAGCGGCACGCTGATGAACAGCAGCACGCCCAGCCGCCGGCCCGACGAGGCGGTCAGCTCGGCCTGGTAGCCGGGCGCGACCTCGGTCACCGGCCCGAACTCCGTCACCGCCATCCGCTCGGCCTCGGCCCGGTCGAGCCCGCCGGCCTCCAGCGCGTCGGCGGTGTCGGTCAGGCTGTCGCGCGCCTCGACGACCAGATCACGCTTGGGCCCATGAGGGCCGGCCAGCGCGTCGCTGAGCTCTGCCACGTAGTCGTCGATGCGCATGAAACCCAGTTTAGGGAGGGCCGCCTCGGGGTCTCATCGGGGAATTCCCCGATATTTCACCGAGCCCGGTTGTCGTGTAGGAAAAAACCTACGTATAGTGTCCGACATGCCCATCTCCTCCATCCTCACCGTCACCGTGCCCGTCGCCGACCAGGAGCGCGCGCTCGGCTTCTACACCGGCGTGCTCGGCTTCGAGGTGCGCACCGACGACCCGTTCCCCATGGGGCGGTGGCTCACGGTCGCGCCCAAGGGCGCCGGCACCACGCTGCTGCTGGCCTCCTGGTTCCCCGGCATGGCGCCGATCGGCGGCCTGGTCGTCGGGGCGCCCGACCTCGACGCCTTGGCCGCCCGGCTGCTCGAGAACGAGATCGCCTTCGAGGGGCCGAGCGACCAGGCGTGGGGCCGCCAGTTGCTGTTCCACGACCCGTTCGGCAACGGCTTCGTGGCCGGCCAGGCGTGAGCGCCGACCACGTCTTCACCGCGCTGGCCAGCCCGGCCAGGCGCGAACTGCTGCGCCTGCTCCTCGACGAGGGCGCCCAGCCCGCCGGGCGGCTGGCCGAGCGGTTCGACATGAGCAGGCCGAGCGTGTCGGAGCATCTCAAGGTGCTCAGGGACGCGGGGCTGGTGGCCGAGACCCGCAGGGGCCGGGAACGGCACTACCGGCTGGAGGCGGCGCCGCTCATGGAGATCCGCGACTGGCTCAGCCCGTACGAGCGGTTCTGGCGCGAGAAGCTCACCGACCTCACGGCCCTGCTGGACGAAATGGACGACGACGATGCCTCCTGAACCACCTCGGACGGACGACCTGCGCGCGATCAGGCTCGACCAGTTCATCCCGCACCCGCCCGCGAAGGTGTGGCGGGCGCTCACCGAGCCGGAGCTGGTGGCCCGCTGGCTCATGCCCAACGACTTCAAGGCCGAGGTGGGGCATCGGTTCACGTTCACCACGACGCCCAAGAAGCAGGTGGGTTTCGATGGGATCGTGCACTGCGAGGTGCTGCGGATCGAGCCGGAGAAACTGCTGAAGATCAGTTGGAGCGACGGCGGGCGGGCCGACTGGACGGTCACCTGGCGGCTCGAACCCGAGGGCCGGGGGACCAGGCTCTTCCTCGATCACGAGGGCTTCGATCCGGCCGACGAGATCCAGCAGCTCTCCCGCCGGATCATGGGCGGCGGCTGGCCCCGCCACTTCGGCGTCATCGCCGGCATCGCCGCCGAGTTCTGACCCCGGTACGGGCCCTTGGGAGGGCGGGGCGCCCCGCACGGGTGACGGCCGCCGCCCGGGGCTCGCCGGGACCGGGCGTTCGGCGCCTGACCTCCCGGCGAGCCGCGCGAGTCAGCGGCGGACGGCCGGGTTGGGGGGTTCGGTGGTGGGGGTGGCGTGGGAGGCGGTGCTCCAGACGATGGCGGCGGCGGCGATCGCGGCCAGGAGGGCGAACCAGCCCGCCGCGCGGCCCATGCGCATGCCGTAGCCGCACAGCAGCCAGGACAGCGATAACCACCACCGATGACCGGCCTGGCGGCGCATCTCCATGGCCGCGAACGCGAAGTCGGCCGAGGTGGCGCGGTCGGTGGGGCGGAGGCCGGCGTAGAGGGCGGCCAGCCGGTCGGGGGTGGCCCCTGGGTCGCCTGGGTCGCCCGGGTCGCCGGGGCCGCCCAGGACGCCCGTGTTGGAGCGGCGGCGCAGAGAGTGCTCGTCGGCCAGCACCCGGCGCCGCGAGAACCAGCGCAGCATCGGCCAGCGCAGGCTCACGCGCACCCCCCGGGGCGTGAGCGCGAACGTGCAGTCCTTGACCCGCACCCCGGACGGATGCGTCAGCCCGGCGAACCTGCACGCCGACAGGTCCAGCCCGAACAGCCCCAGGCTGGCCGCCTCCACCTGCCGCAGCGACGTCAGCATGGACGTGCCCCTGCCGGTCACCGTGGCGGGGCCGCGCAGCACCGCGCCCTCCAGGTCCGCCTGGGAGTCGGTCAGCCGCACCGTCGTGGCGCCCGTCACCTCGACGCCGCGCAGGTCCACGCCGCACCGGGCGACGGCCACGTCCAGCAGCCCGTCGGCGCGCGCCCTGGCCGCCGAGAGCCGTCCCGTGGCCGACAGGTACGCGTCCGCGGCGAAATGCGCGGCCTCGAACCCGGCGTGCCCGTGGACCTTGCGGAACGACAGCGTACGGCCGAAGCGCGCGCCCCTGAAGGCGGCCCCGTCGCCGAGCCGGGCGCCGTCGAAGGTGGCGTAGCCGTCGAAACGGGCCCGCTCGCACGACAGCCCGTGCCCGAACACGGCCTGGCTGAACAGCGCGTCCCTGGACATCACGGCCCGGTCGAGCGAGACGTGCCCGCGCACGGTGACGCCGTGGAAGGACAGCTCGCGGATGAACCGGGCGCCCGCCAGCGACACGTTGCCCTCGAAGCGGGCGCCGAAGAACGAGGCGAGCCGGTCGAACCGGGCGCCGTCGAGCGACACGTCGCCCCCGAACGTCACGCCCGACAGCCTGACGTCGCCGGTGAACCTGACCCGGTCGAGCCGGGTCCTGCCGGGCCTGCCGCCCGTGGCCTCGAGGACCCTGGACAGCAGATCGCTGGTGACGGTCATGCCGCGCAGGTCGAGCAGGCGGCCGGGGGACAGCTCGCCGATCGTGTCGCCGAGCTGTTCGGGAGTGAGGTGGGCGAGGCAGAATCCGGACGGACGGTTAGCGATTCCGGTGCAGGCAGCGGAGTACGCGCAGGTGACCCAGTCCATGCATGGGTGATACCCCCCGCCGCTCAGGTCAAGGTTCGACGATTTTATGTTCCATCCACTTTTATGTGGAAATATGCGGGCTGAATTGCCTCCGACGTGCCGGTCCTACGCCTCTTTGTCCCGCGCGTCTCCGGCCACGACCCCGACGACGACCCGCCCGGCGCGGCCCTGAGGGGGCCGCGCCGGGCGCTCTGGCATGGAATGCTGGTGACGGGTACGTGGTTGACACCGAAGCACTAAAGCGATTGCACCAAAGCGACGACGAGCGAGGAGCCACTTGTGGCGACCATCGAGGTAACAGAGAAGAACTTCAACGACATCGCCGACAAGGGGATCGTGCTGCTCGACTTCTGGGCCGAGTGGTGCCCGCCGTGCAAGAAGTTCGGGCCGATCTTCGAGCAGGCGTCCGACAAGCACGACGACATCACCTTCGGCAAGATCGACACCGATGCTGAGCAGGGCCTCGCGCAGGGGTTCGACATCAGCTCGATCCCCACGCTGATGGCCATTCGCGATGGCATCGTGGTTTTCGCCCAGGCGGGCGCCATCCCGGCGCCGGCGCTGGATGACCTGATCCGTCAGGTACGCGAGCTGGACATGGACGCCATCAGGGCCGAGCTGAGCGAGGAGCTCAAGAACGCCCAGCAGAACTGACGCCCGCGACCGGCCCCGCCGTCACGGCGGGGCTCCCACATCCGGCCCCCTGGGCCCGCGAGCGGGTCAGGGCTTGCGGCCGACGCCCACGTAGCCGAAGGTGATGCCGTTGCCGGGGGCGTCCGGGTCATCGGGCCGCCAGCCGTTCGGATACGTCAGCCCCGGCTCGGCCAGCTCATAACCGTCGAAGAAGCGCAGGACCCCCTCGCGCGTCCTGAGGTTGAGCGCCGCCGTGGCCTTCCGGTAGATCTCCAGAGCCTGCGGCGTGGTGTCCGGCGTGGAGTCGACCGCGTGACTGATCACCAGGTGACTGCCCGGCACGCTCGCCTCACGGAGCTTGGTCACCACGTCGTAGGCGATGTCGTCGGGGATGAAGTGCAGGATCGCCAGCATCAGGAACGCGACCGGCTGCTTGAAGTCCACCAGGCCGTCGAGCGTGGCCAGCAGCGTGTCGGGCTCGCGTACGTCGGCCTGGACGAAGTCGACGCTGTCCTGCCGGGCCAGCAGCGCCCTGCCGTGCACGCACACCACGGAGTCGTAGTCGACGTAGACCACGCGGGCATCGGGGGCGATCTCGTGTGTGTTGCCCTGCGTGGGCAGGCCGGCGCCCAGGTCCACGATCTGCCGCACACCCGAGTCGACCAGGTGCCGGACGGCGCGGCGCAGGAACGCGCGGTTGGCCCGCGCGCCCTCCTTGGTGTTGGGGAAGGTCTGGAGGATCTGCTCCGCCGCCGCCCGGTCGGCCGCGAAGTTGTCCTTGCCGTCGAGAAAGTAGTCGTACATGCGCGCGACGTTGGGGACGCTGGGGTCGACGCCCTCCGGAGCACGGTCCACGGCGGACCTCCTCTCTTCCGAGGTGATCATAGCCGTGGAAACCGTTTAAACCGGAGGATTCGGTTCTGTCCGGCAATGAGACGTAAATCACGTCGTGCGCCGCCCCGGGAGGGCGG
>NZ_JBFAIM010000022.1:0-176722 GCF_040654715.1 Nonomuraea sp. NPDC050643
AGCCGCCCGCGGCGGGGCTGCCCGAGCTGCGGGCCGCGATCCGCGCGTACCTGCGCGAGTGCCGCGGCCTGGTGCTGGACGGCCACGAGGTGGTCGTCACGGCCGGGCTCGGCGACGCGCTGGAGCTGATCCTGCGCGCGCGGGGCGGGCCGCCGCCGGTCATCGCCCTGGAGGATCCCGCGCCGCCGGCTCTCAGGGCCGCGCTCGGCCGGCTCGGCACGGTGCTGCCGCTGCCCGCGGACCGCTCGGGCGCGCGTCCCGACCTGATCCCCGCGTCCTGCGACGTCGTGGTGGTGCTGCCGGAGCGGGGCACCCCGCTCGGCACGCGCATGCCGGTCGAGCGCCGCCGGGCCCTGGCCGGGTGGGCGCGCCAGAGGGGCGGGCTGGTGCTCGAGCCCGCCTTCGACGGCCTGTTCAACACCGCGCTCAGCCCGCGTCCCAGCGTGCTGGCCATCGGGGACGCCGCCGCCACTGCCATGGTGGGCTCGTTCGGCGACCTGCTGACGCCGACCTTGCGGCTGTCGTTCGCGGTGGTGCCGGGGCGGCCGGTGCGGGCGATCGAGGAGGGCATGTCGGGCGGGCACGGGCAGCCGTCGTACACGTGCCAGCTCGCGGTGGCCGACCTGCTCGAGTCGGGCTGCGTGGCCAGGCGGGCGGAGCGGCTGTCGCACCTGTACGCCGCCAAGCGCGCCCTCGTCCGCCAGGCCCTCGGCGCCTACCCGGACCTCCGGCTGCTCGGCGCGGACACCGGCGCGGCGGCCACGCTGCTGCTCCCGCCGTCCGTCCGGGCCGAGTCGGTGGTCAGGGGGCTGCGGACGCGGCGGATCCAGGTGGCCGAGCTGGCCTCCTACCACCATCCGCGCGGGACGCCCGGCAACGGGATCGTCTTCTCCTACGGCCACCTGGACGGGATCACGCTGCGCCGGGCGCTGCACGCGATGGCGCGCACCTTGGACGACCACCGCGTGAGCCGCCGCACGGCCGCCTAGCCCTGCCGGATATTGGCGAGAGCTCGGCGAGGGAGCACCTTTCATGAGATCGGGGGGCCGGACGTCTCCAGGGGAGTCTCATGAACAGGGTTCTCGCGCTGCTGCTCATCGTGCCGCCGACCGGCCTGCCGGCGAACGTGTTACCGGACGTGCCGCCGGACGTGGACGCGGTGCGGATCGGGAACGAGCAGGCCCTGGCGGTCGTACGGGCGGAGCGGGCCTCCGACTCCGACGCCGCCAGGACGTACGCGATGGTCAACATCGGCATGTACGACGCGGTCAACGGCATCGCCTCGGCCCGTGGCGACCATCGGGTCAGGACGCCCGCGCTGCGCGACCCCAGGGGCGCGCCCGCGCGGGGCGACCAGCAGGCCGCGGCGCTGGCGGCGGCCCACGCGGTGCTCACCCGTCTCTACCCGGGCCAGGCCGGCCCGCTGACCGAGCGGCTGACGGCGGACCTGGCCCGTTTGGGGACGGGTCCGCGCGTCGCCGCGGGCCGCGCCTGGGGCGAGACCGTGGGCGGGGACGTCCACACGGACAGGCAGGGCGACGGCTCGTCGCCGGTCGAGACCCAGCCCGCGGGGACGGGGCCCGGCGTGTTCGGGCAGGCGTGGTCCGGGGTGCAGTACCGGAACATGCGGCCGTTCGGGATCGCCGACGCGGGCCCGTACCTGGGGGACGGGCCGCCGCCGCTCGCGAGCCTGGCCTACGCGGCGGCGTTCGCCGAGGTCAGGCTGCTCGGCGACACCGGCATCCCGGACGCGGACAAGTCGGCCGTCTACCAGTACTGGTCGCTGCCCGTGGGCACCGCCCAGCCGCCCGGCGAGTGGATCAAGATCGCGCTCGGCGTGCCACGGCCGCTGGCGCTGCCGGACAAGGCGCGGCTGTTCGCGCTGCTCGGCATGGCGCTGGCCGACACCTCGATCCCGACGGTCATGACCAAGTACACCCACCGGCACTGGCGGCCCCAGGCGGCCGTCCAGCAGGCGGACACGGACGGGAACCCGTACACCGAGCCGATGGCGGGCTGGCGGGCGCGGGCGGGCAGCGCGGGCAGTTCGCCCGAGTACGTCTCGGGCCACAGCTCCTTCAGCGGCGCGGGCGCCGCCGCGCTGGCGGGCTTCTTCTGCGCCGACCGCATCCCGTTCACGCTGGTCACCGACTCCGCTCCGGTCGATCCGGCCACCGGGCAGCCCTGGCGGCGGAGCTTCCCCGGCTTCTCGGCCGCCGCCGCCGACGCGGGCCGCTCGCGCGTGGCCGGCGGGCTGCACTTCTCCTTCAGCAACTTCGACGGGCTCGCGATGGGCGCGGACGTGGCCGCGGAGATCCTGGCCAGACGGCTGCTGCTCACGTCCGGCCCCACGCACACGGGGGCCTGCCCCCGCTGACACGGGCCGGAACGTCGTGGAACGCCTTCCCCGTGAGGGTGGTGGAATCGGGGAAACGACATGAGGTTCGCACAGGCGCTGGAGAACTACCTGGAGCGGTGGGAGGAACGGACGGGGATCGCGGTGGAGGTGTGGGCGCTGCCGGACGGCGACGTGCCGCCACGGGTGGCCGAGGCGGTGCTGGCCACCGTACGGGAGGCGTTCGACAACGTGGAGCGGCACAGCCGGGCGCGTACCGCCTGCATCGCGGTCACCGTCGGACGGCGCGGGCTGCGGCTGACGATCAGCGACGACGGGGCCGGGGCGGCGGGGCTGATCATGCGGAGCGGCCTCACGGAGGTCGCCGGCACACTGAAGATCAACAGCGTGCCCGGCTCGGGGACCACCGTGAGCGCCGCCGTACCGCTCCCCTGACCACTCCGGGCGCGGAATGCGCGCTCTCTGGACCTGGGCCGGGCCACCCGGCCGGTCGCATGGTGAAGAGGGTGGCCGCGCCGACGCGGCCCGCGCCCCGCCCCACGACCACCCTTGGGGCGGGGCGCGGTCGTCCGCCCCGCCGACGCCGCGCACGTCCTGAACGCACGCCGGCCACCTCGTCCTCTTCCTCGGCTAAAGTGCCCGTTCGTGAACGAATCCCTCCTTGCGGCGTACGACCGGACCCGCCGGTGGATCCCCGACCCGATCCCCGCCGGGCTCACCTACGAGTTGGACGGGCCGCTGCTACGGGTGAGCGGCCTGTACCGGGGCTTCGTGGAAGGGCCGCCCGTGCTCGATCCCGAGGGCCTGGACGAGCTGATCGCCCGGCAGTGCGCGTACTTCGGGGCGCGCGGCGAGGCCTTCGAGTGGAAGACCCGCGGCCACGACCGGCCTGCCGACCTGCCCGACCGGCTCACCCGCGCCGGCTTCGTCCCGGAGCCCGCGGAGACGGTGCTGATCGGCGTGGCCGAGGAGCTGCGGGCCGAGCCCCCGCTCCCGGAGGACGTGACCCTCCGCCAGGTCACCGCCGACCACGACCTGCGGGCCATCGCCGAGATGGAGTCGGTCGTGTGGGGCGAGGACTGGAGCTGGCTCGCCGACGACCTGATCAGGCGGGTGGCCGACGGATCCACGGAGGTCCTGGTGGCCGAGTCGGGAGGCCGGGTGGTGTCGGCCGCCTGGCTCGTGCACAAGCCGGGCACCCGCTTCGCCGGGCTGTGGGGCGGCTCGACGCTGAAGGAGTTCAGGGGACGCGGCGTCTACCGCGCGCTCGTGGCCCACCGGGCACGGCTGGCGGTGGCGTCGGGCGTCGACTATCTCCAGGTGGACGCCTCGGAGGACAGTCGCCCGATCCTGCAACGCCTGGGCTTCGAAGCGGTCACCACCACGACGCCCTACGTCTGGCAGCCTTGACCCTGCCCGTGCGGGAGGCCCCCTCGAACCAGGCCGAAAGGCCGTGCCCGGTCGCATCCGAATATTGTTGGTGCTGCTCAGGAGTCCGCACGCCGAAAGGTTGACAACCCATGGAACAGCGCTTGTTGGGACGTACGGGCCGCGCGGTCGGCGTGGTCGGTCTCGGCGCCTGGCAGCTCGGCGCCGACTGGGGCCAGGTGACGGAGGACGAGGCCGTCGCCACGCTGCGGGCCGCCGTGGACGGGGGCGTCACCTTCATCGACACCGCCGACGTCTACGGCGACGGGCGCAGCGAGCAGATCGTCGGCCGCTTCGCCAAGGACCGTCCCGAGCTCACCGTGGCCACGAAGATGGGCCGGCGGCTGGAGCAGATCCCGTCGAACTACGTCATGTCCAACTTCCGCGCCTGGAACGAGCGTTCCCGCCGCAACCTGGGCGTGGACACCATCGACCTGGTGCAACTCCACTGCCCGCCGACCCCCGTCTACGCGACGGACGCCGTCTTCGACGCCCTCGACACCCTGGTGTCCGAGAAGAAGATCGCCGCGTACGGCGTCAGCGTGGAGACCTGCGACGAGGCCCTCACCGCCATCGCCCGCCCCGGCGTGGCCACCGTCCAGATCATCCTCAACGCGCTCCGGCTCAAGCCCCTGGAGCAGGTCCTCCCGGCCGCCCGCGCCGCCGGGGTGGGCATCATCGCCCGGGTCCCGCTGGCCAGCGGCCTGCTGTCGGGCAAGTACGACGAGCACACGACGTTCGCCGCCGACGACCACCGCACCTACAACCGGCACGGGGAGGCGTTCGACGTCGGGGAGACCTTCTCCGGCGTGGACTTCGCCACCGGCCTGGAGGCGGTGCGCCGGCTGGCCCCGCTGGTCCCGGAGAGCGTGACCATGGCCCAGTTCGCGCTGCGCTGGATCCTGGACCAGGAGGGCGTCTCGGTCGTCATCCCCGGCGCCCGCAACCCGGCCCAGGCCACCGCCAACACCGCCGCCGCCTCCTTGGCCCCCCTTGAGCCGCAGGCCCTGGCGGCGGTCCAGGGCATCTACGACGACCTCATCCGCCCGCAGATCCACCACCGCTGGTAGACGCCATTGACGCCGGCCGCCCCCGCCTTTACCTTTAGGAAACTTTCCTAAGCATTCTCGCCAAGGGAGTCCTCCATGCACGCGAGAACAAAGGCGGCCGGCGCCGCTCTGCTCACCACTGTCCTGCTCATCGCGGCCGCTCCCAGCGCCCTGGCCGCGCCCACCGGCTGCGGCTACCAGATCAGCACCGGGGAACGATGGGCCACGAGCCTGTGCACCGGTGGCACGGGCGAGCACCGCATCAGGGTCCTGCAACGGCACTTCCTGCCGGAGGTGGGACTGATCCCCATCGAAGGCCCATGGCAGCCCGTCGGAACGGTGTCGTACACGGGCATCTCCCCGCACACGACGGTCAGCGTGTGGGTGGAGACCCGCGGCTGACCCCCGGATCACCCGCCGGGTGGCCGCGGCGGCGACCGCCCGGCGGGATCTTGCTCCTCGGCGCCGGCGGCGCATGCGGGAAAGCTTTACAGACGGACAACCGTCGCTCATGATGAGGCCACGCGTCCGGGGTGAAGTTGGACGCGTGTTCACCACGGGGTTCCAGCACGATGTCCGCGCGGGCGATTCGGTCGTCGCATGCCCGCGCCACTGTTGAGTTTCCGGCTTTCTCCGAGGAGCAGCATGTCACGCGCGACGAACCGAGCCCGCGCCGTGTGCGCGACCGCCACCGCCGCCGCGGCGCTCGTCCTGTCGGCCGCCCCCGCGACCGCCACGTCGGCCACCGGCGGCCTCACCCTCTTCTCCGACACCGCCTTCACCCGCCCGACCAACAACGTCACCTACACGAGCTGCGACAACTTCATCGGCAGGGTTCCCGGCCAGCGCGTCGGCTCCTTCGACAACCGGCCGCTGCCCGGTTGCCGGGTGGTCCTGCATGCCACGACCGGCGACTTCACGCTCTGCGCGGGCCGGGGCGTCGTTCCTGCGGCCTTCCGCCAGGTCCTCCTCTATTCGATCGGTACGGGCACCAGCACCGCCTGCCCGGTCGCCGCGGCATGAACGAAGGTCCCGTTCCCTTTAGAGAACGGGACCTTCGGCTTCCCGTCAGGACTACAGGTGCTCGGCCGGATTGGCCGGCACGTAGAAGTTCCAGCTCCCGCCGGCGTGGTGCGCGCCGCCAGCCGGGCAGACCCCGTTCGTCGGAGCCCCGTTCCACCAGAGACCGAAGCACTTGTTGCAGTGCCGCCAGTTGTCCTGTTTCGTCGTGTCAGCCATGATGTCTCCCCCCAGGTGTGTCCTACACCCGGTAATCGTCACCTCGGCCGGGCCAGGGGGCATGAGTAGGCCCTACTCAAACCGAGGTCCTCAGATATGGCAGACCACGCAGGGGCCCGATCATCGGCCATGTCACCGTTCCCCGCCGGCGACGTGCTCGACACCGGCCTGGGCTGGGAAGGGCACGGCCCCTTCCTGCTGCGCGACCACCTGGACGAGCACGTGTGCCACCTGGACCTGACGGCGGGCGAGATCCGGAGACGGAGCCTTCTCCCTCCGATGGCAGGGTGTAGAACTGACCGACATGGACGATCAGCGGAAAATCGCCATCACCAAGGTGCTACGGGACATGGCCGCACAAGTCGGGTCATCCGCCCCGCAGGGCTGGCGCCGAGGACGGGTACGCGCCTACCGAGGCCCATCCCATTCCGGGCACCACGGTACGGGCTACGACATGCCCGGCGGCGACGTCCACGACCTGCGCGTCTCCCTCGGCGGCCTGCGGGAGCTGTACGAGCTCAGCGCCACCACGGAGGACCTGACGATCGAGCTGTTCGTGGAGCCCTCCGGCCGGTTCGAGGCGGTGCTCAGCCAGGCGATCACGCGCGTGCGCGACGAGCAGGACCGGCTCCTGTACGTCCTGCGCCCGGACCTCCTGCCCGCCGAGCCCGGAGCCGAGCAGGCCCCGCCCTCCGACCCGGCACCCGCGGGCGATCCGGACGAGGCCGTCCGCCTGTTCCGGGACTACGTGCGCAAGCGCGCGGACATCCTGGGCGAGGCGGACCCCCTCCCGCCCCCGCTGCCTCCCGCCGAACGCGCCGCCCTGCTGGCCGCCTTCCACGGCGAACTGCCTCCCGACCTGGTCGCCCTGTACGGCGAGGCCGACGGCGACGACGAGACCGGCCTCTTCCACGGCCACCTGTGGTTCACCCTGGCGTCGACCACGACCGTCGTCCATCACCGGTCCGCCTGGAAGTGGACGGACGACCCGCTGTGGGCGATGCCCGGCGACGCGGAGCCGCCCGGCCTCATCCGGCGGCAGCGGAGCAGCCCGGGCTGGATCCCGTTCGCGACCAGCACGGGCGGCGACTACCTGGCGGTCGACATGGACCCGGGGCCGGAGGGCCGTCCCGGCCAGGTCATCCGCGTCGGGATCCACTACGACGGCGCGCCGGTCTACGTCGCCGACTCGGTGACGGCCATGCTGCGCGGCCTCGTGACGGCACTCGACCAGGGCGACTACTGGGAGGACGACGACCACCTGGAGCTGGATGCCCGCCTCCCGAGCTACCTGGACGCCACCGACGCCTTCTGGCGCGGCGAGGGCCCGATCCCCCAGAACCCGCACACCGTTCAGTCCCTCGTCGTCGACCGGGCCGGGGGTGTCGACCTGGAGCCCGTCCGCCGCGCGCCGCACCTGCGCACCGTCGTGCTGTTCGGCGGCGGCGGCGAGGGCACCGTCGACCTGCGCCCCCTGCTCGACGCCCCGCTCGAAGCGCTGCGGCTCGACCTGCGTGCTGTCGACCTGGGCCAACTGGCCGGGCACCCGACCTTGCGCGTGGTGCGGCTCGGCACCGGGAACCCCGTCGATCTCGGCGTGCTGCGCACGTTCCCGCGCCTGGAAGGTCTCGACCTCGCGGACGCCGCCGTCCGCGACCTCACCCCGATCTCCGAGCTGAACGGCCTGCTCTCGCTCACCCTCTCGCCCGAGCAGTGGCGCGAACTCGGCAAGGCGCCGTCCCTCGCCGCGGCCGGCCTGGGCGGCGACCCGACGCCGGAGCAGGTGAACGAGTGGGCCGCCCGTTTCGAGCCCGGCGACGCGCCCGGCGGTCGGCTCGGCGATCAGCCCGGTGGTCATGAGTATTACGCGGGCCGGTTCGACTGACCTTCTGCAAAGGGTTGCAGCCGCTTTCCTGGCCCGATATGGCGGATATATCTAGATCACTGCAACTGGTTGGCTTATGATCCGGGTGCCCCGACCTGGTAGGGAGCCGCCGATGCTAAGCCGCCGCAACGCCATGCGCGCCATGGCCGTATCCGCCCTCGCCCTCAACGCGGGCCCTGTGTCCCCCCTCGACGCGAGCCCCGCCTCCGGCGCCCCGGCCGCCACCGATCCGTGGACACGCGCCGACCACATCGCCGCGCGGGTGCGCGCCCCGAGATTCCCCCGGCGCCGTTTCGACATCAGGGCTTACGGCGCCGCCGGGGACGGGGTGACGGACTCCACGGCGGCCATCCGCTCCGCGATCCGGGCCTGCCACCGGGCGGGCGGCGGCCACGTGGACGTCCCGGAGGGCCGTTTCCTCACCGGCGCCATCCACCTCCTGGACAACGTCGACCTCCACGTCACCGCGGGCGCCACGCTCCTGTTCAGCACCGACCCGAAGGCGTACCTGCCGCTGGTGCTGACCAGGTTCGAGGGCGTCGAGCTCTACAACTACTCCCCCTTGATCTACGCGTACGGCCGGCGCAACATCGCGGTGACCGGCTCCGGCGTGCTCGACGGGCAGGCGGACGACGACCACTGGTGGCCGTGGAAGGGCTCGGGCGACCACGGCTGGGAGCCCGGCGAGCCGCGCCAGGCCGAGGCCAGGGCCGCCCTGTTCGCCCAGGCCGAGCAGGGCGTACCGGTCGAGCGGCGGCTCTACGGCGAGGGCGGCTACCTGCGCCCGTCGTTCATCCAGCCCTACCGCTGCCGGAGCGTGCTGATCGAGGGCGTCACCATCGTCAACTCCCCGATGTGGGAGATCCACCCCACACTCTCGGAGAACGTGCTCGTCCGGAACGTCACGGTGAACACGCACGGCCCGAACAACGACGGCTGCAACCCCGAGTCGAGCCGGATGGTGGTGATCCGCGGCTGCACGTTCGACACGGGCGACGACTGCATCGCCATCAAGTCGGGCCGCAACGCCGACGGCCGCCGGGTGAACGTGCCCAGCGAGCACATCCTGGTCGAGAACTGCACCTTCCGCGACGGGCACGGCGGCATGACGATCGGCAGCGAGATGTCGGGCGGCGTACGCGAGGTCTTCATCAGGGAGTGCGCGATGTCCAGCCCCAACCTCGACATCGCGCTGCGGTTCAAGACGAACTCCGTACGCGGGGGGTTCGTGGAGGGCTTCTACGCCAGGGACATCGAGATCGGCCAGGTCGGCGGCTCGGTCATCGACATCGACTTCTCCTACGAGGAGGGCCCCGGGCACGGCTTCAACCCCAGGGTGGGCGGGATCGACGTACGGGATGTGACCGTACGGACGGCCAGACGCGCCCTCAACCTGCGCGGCTACCCCGACGCGCCCATCCGCGGCCTCACCCTGACCGACGTCGACTTCGGCACCACCACGACCCCCGTCGTGGTCGAACACGTCGAGGACCTGATCCTCAGGAACGTCCGCGCCAACGGCGAGCCCCTGATCGTCCCCTGACCCCGGTACGGTCGCTCTTGCCACTGTGGCGATTCCAGGAAACTGCGGCGATCCCCGGGAAGACGGACATGACTGCTCGCGAGTACGGCTACCGCATCCTCCCCGGCACCGCGGCGCAGACCCCCGAGGTGCTGGACCTCGCGCGCAGGGAGGCGAGAGCGGGCCTTCGCCGAGGGATCCCCGTGCTCGCGGTCCAGCTCTGCCTCGTGGCCTGGCTGATCCCCCAGGACGGACCGGCGGGCTTCATGGGCGTGCTGCTCGCCGTCACGACCGTGATCACGCTCGGCATCGTCGCCGCCTGGCAACGGGCCCGGCGTACGGAGCTGCGCATCCTCCGGACCAGCCCGTGGGAGGTCTGGCCATGCCGCCTGGAAAGGGTCCGCGTGGTCGCCGCAGGGGGCGAACGGGCCAACGGCCGCCGATGGAGCACCGACAGCCGCCTCGTCCTGCTCAAACCGGACGGCCAGAGCCAGTGCTCCTTCCCTGTCCCAGGTCCCGGCATCAGCGACACGGTATGGTTCGCCGGGGACATCGACACGAACGGGATCCTCGCCGTCCCCGGCGGGCTGCCTTTCCGTCATGTCTCCCGCGCCAGGAAGCCCCGCAGACCGTAACGCCGAGGGCTTCACCCGCCGACCCAGGAGCCGACAGAAGTGGCCTCAACCGTGGTGCGGACCATCGCCCTGGCATCGGCGTGCCTCATGGCCGCGCTCGGCACGTACACGCCGGCCACCGATCGCATCCCCCGCCTGCTCGACCGCGAGGCCGTGCAGTACGACACCCGCCGTTACGGCGTGTCCCAAGTGCTCATGGGTTTCGCCATCATCTTCGTCGGGATCTCCAGCAGGACGACGCAACTGCCGCCCGCCCTGTTCCTGCCGCTGATCCTGGTCGCGGTCGTCTGCTCGGCGACCGGCTTGTGGCTGTTCTTCACGGCCGTCTCCCCTCGCAGAACGCCTTGAGCCGGCCCACCCTGCGCGCGACCATCACCTCCCTGACCGCCACCCCCGCCCAACGCACCTACCTGTACGGCAGCCTCGGCTTCACCGTCGCCACCGTCGCGGCGTCGGCCGGTTACGGGCTGCTCGCCTGGAGCGTGTGGCGGTGGCTGGGGCTGACCACGGAGCTGGTCGTCGGAGGAGGAATCGCCGCCGTGCTCCTTCCGGCCGGCGGCGCCGTTCTGGGAAGAGCGATAACGACGGGACGCCCTCAGGACGAACGCATCTTCGCCGTCTCGGCGGGCGTGGCCATCGGCAGCACGTGCCTGCTCGTCGGGTCGGTCGCGTACCTGGCGCTCATCACGTTCGACAACCTCTAGCCGGCCGACCGGCACGACCGCCGGACGCTCGCCACCCGTTTCCGCCTTCTAGCGCTGCTTGAGGCGGAGTGCCTCTTTGCGGGCCTCGGCCTGGATGGACCGCTCGCGCTCCAGCCACTCCGGGTTCTCCGCCTTCAGCGCGTCGATCTCGGCCGTGGTGAGCGGCTCGGTGATCCCGCCCCTGGCCAGGCCGGAAATGGAGACCCCGAGCTTCGCGGCGACGACCTGCTTGGGATGCGGGCCGTTGCGGCGCAGGTCGGCGAGCCAGGCGGGCGGCGTCGCCTGCAACTGGTTCAGCTCGTCCCTGGAGACGACGCCCGCCTGGAACTCGGCGGGAGTGGCTGACAGGAGGACACCCAGTTTCTTGGCCGCCGTCTCGGGCTTCATCGTCTGGATGGTCTTCGATTTGGACGAGGTCATGGCGTCGAGCGTAGTCAGTCGGAAGGGGTTTCCTGACATCGGTACCCTGAGCGAATGACTGATGGGGAGACCGGCAGGGAGTTCCGGCTGGCGTACGCACCCGGGGTGACCCCCGCGAAATGGGTCAACGTCTGGGCCGAGAGGGTGCCCGATGTGCCGCTCAAGCTGGTCGCGGTTCCGGCCGCCGAGGTGGTGGAGCTCCTGCGGGACGGCCGCGCCGACGCCGGGTTCGTCAGGCTCCCGATCGACCGGGAGGGGCTCAGCGTGATCCCCCTCTACGTGGAGACCACGGTGGTCGTGGTGCCCAAGGACCACGCGGTGGCCGCCGCCGACGAGGTGGGCGTCGCCGACCTGGCCGACGACGAGACGTTCCACCCTCTGGACGACACCATCGAGTGGACGGCCCGGCCCGGCCTGCCCGCGTTCACCCGCCCGGCCACGACGGCGGAGGCGGTCGAGCTGGTGGCGGCCGGCTCCGGGCTGCTCCTGGTCCCGCAGTCGCTGGCCCGCCTGCACCACCGCAGGGATCTCACGTACCGGCCGGTTCTGGACGCGCCGCAGTCCCAGGTGGCGCTGGCCTGGCCCACGGACGCGACCACCGACCTGATGGAAGACTTCATCGGCATCGTCCGCGGCCGGACGGTGAACAGCTCACGAGGCCGCACCCCTGTCTCCCCCGCGGAGAAGCCGGCACAGCGACAGACCCGCAAACCCACCCAGAACGGCTCCCCCCGCCGGACCACACCGGCCCGCAAGAAGAAGGGCCCCCGCCCCCGCTGACCCCGAACAGGACGTCACGCACCGGCCGATGACCCGCTAATGGCACACCCGGCCTCGCTGCAGAGCGATCCACCCGTGTGAACGCACACCGCCGGCGGTTCAAGAGCACGTGACCATGCCGCCCCTCCATGCGGCAGCGTCAGGTCAGGGGATGAGCTGTAACCAGCTCTTGGTTACATTTGCCCATGAGCCAGCACGTGAACGAGCTGGTGGCGCGTCTCCGCGCGGCCGAAGGCGACAACGACGTTATCGAGGTCAAGTCGGCGGCAGGAGGGGCTGCCGCAGTCCCTCGCCTCCACCCTGAGCGCGCTCGCGAACCATCCGGGCGGTGCAACGATCATCCTCGGCCTTGATGAAGCCACCGGCTCGTGCCGTCAATGACGGCCTTCTTCAATACGTGGGCGGTACTGGGTTCGAACCAGTGACCCCTCGCTTGTAAGGCGAGTGCTCTACCGCTGAGCTAACCGCCCCTGATCGGCACTACACCTTACGACACCAACGGCCCCGATCGCACATCCACCGCCCACCCCGGCCCCAGTTCGCCTCGGCCCGCCGCGCGCCACCCCAGCAGCGCCGCGCCCAGCATCCCGGCGTCCACTCCCAGCGCCGCCGGTACCAGCGGTGGCGCCTCGCGGAAGGCCAGGCGCTTGATCAGGCGGGTCCGTACGGGGTCGAAAAGGGCGGGGCCCGCTTCGGCCAGGCCGCCGCCGAGGACGATCACCGACGGGTCCAGCAGCAGCGTGTACGTCGCCAGCGCCAGCGACAGCGCCTCCACCGCCTCGTCCCAGACCTCGATGGCGATCGGATCGTCCGAGGCGACCACCTGCTCCGCCTTGACGCCCTCCAAGCCCGCCCGCTCGCTGTACCGGCGCCCCACCGAGGCCGCCGACGCGTACGTCTCCAGGCACCCGAACTGCCCGCACGCGCACTGCTCCCCGTCCGGGAACACCGGGGTGTGGCCGATCTCGCCCGCCCAGCCCGATGAGCCGCCGTACGGCTCGCCGCGGATGATCGAGGTGCCCGCGATGCCGGTGCCGATGGGCAGGAAGAGGAAGTCGGTGAGGCCGCGGCCGGCGCCGAGGATGCTCTCCGCCAGCCCGCCCGTGCGTACGTCGTGCCCCAGCATGACGGGGATGTCCAGGCTGGTGAAGTCCGTGGCCGGTACGTCGCGCCAGCCGAGGTTGGCCGCGTAGATGGCGGAGTCCGCCGACACGAGCCCCGGCACCGCGAGGCCGACGCCGGCCGGGATGCCGTCGCCCGAGGAGGCCAGGTGGCTGATGAAGGCGGAGATGGCGGCCACCACCGCGTCCGGTCCCTCCGTCCGGGGGGTCGGGCGCCGCTCGCTGAGCAGCACCGCGCCGGACTCGCTGACCAGGCCGCCCTTCATGGACGTGCCACCGACGTCGAGCGCGACGACGAACGAACTCATAGCGGACACGAAAGAAGACGATAGCGCAGCTCAGTAAATGTCCCGAAAAGCCGTGACCCTCAGCGGACGCCTTCCCGGCCGACGAACACGACCCTCAGCCGGTCCCCTCCGGCCGATAAGCCAGCGTCCTCCCGGCACATAAGCCAGCGTCCTCCCCGCTGACAAGCCAGCGTCCTCCCGACCGACAGCCGGTGCCCTCCTCCGCCGATAGAAGATGGACCGGAGCGGCGGAGGCCCCCAGGCGGCTTACGAAGCCGCGCGGGCACGACGGCACCCATCAGGTCGCCCCCGACCCCGAACCAGCCCCCCAGAGCCGCTCAGGCCCGTCCGAGCACCCGGTTCAGCGCGGCCTCCACCTCAGCCGACAGCCCGGGCGGCGGCGCCACCGGGGCGGGGCTGAGCGGGTCGGACGAGCGCGCCAGGCGCACGTCCCCGCAGGACCGGCACTCCACCTCGCCCAGACGGCAGATCAGCGCCGTGGACCCGCACGTCGCGCACGCGTCGAGGTCGAGGTCGTGCAGTCGTTGACAGTCCGGGCAGATCAACACCTGGGACTCGTTGCGCACCCCGCGCTGCCACGGGCTGGCGCCGCGCACCGGGTCGGTCTGCCGGGCCCCGCACCGATAGCAGGGCATCCTTCCCTCCGAAATCATGAAATGTCGGCGAGCGCCTTCACGTAGTCGGCGACGTCACGAGCCGAGGAGATCGGATTGACCACCGACCACCGGAGCACGCCCTCGCCGTCGATGATGAAGGTCCCCCGCTGAGCGAACCCCTTCGACTCATCGAACACACCGTACGCCCGCGCGACCTGTCCGTGTGGCCAGAAGTCGGAGAGCAGGGGGAACGTGTAACCCTCACGATCCGCCCACGCACGGTGCGTGAACATGGAGTCCACGGAGACGGTCAGCAACTGCGCGCCCTCGATCGGACGGTCGCGCAGCGCCGACAGCTCTCCATGGCAGATCCCGCTGAATGCGAGCGGGTAGAAGACCAGCACGACCTTCGTGCCCCGGAACTGAGCCAGGCTCACCGGAGTGCCGTGCTGGTCCTGCAGCCCGAAATCCGGAGCCAGGGCGCCGACCCCGAGAGGATGTGCGTTCACAGGCATCATCCTGCCGTACGGCAGGCGCTCGGGCTCCCTGCACCGGCGGATGCCCTACCGGCGGCTGCCCTTCGGCGGGACGAGTCTGGTCCCGGACCAGTCGGGTGCGGCGGAGATGCTGCTGGTCTGCGAGAGACCCGCGGTCGCGGCATCCTCCCCTATGTCGCTCGGCTCCACGTGGCCGTCGCGTCCGGCCTTGGGAGTCAGCAACCAGATCTGGCCGCCGTCGGCGAGTGCTCGCATGGCGCTGGTCAGGGCGTCGAAGAGGTCTCCGTCGCCGTCGCGCCACCACAGCAGCACCACGTCGACGACGTCGTCACTCCCGTCGTCCAGCAGCTCGTTGCCGGTCAGGTCTTCGATGGAGTCGCGAAGCTCGTCGTCGACGTCCTCGTCCCAACCGATCTCCTGCACCACCTGACCCGGCTTGAGGCCGAGTCGTTCGGCCAGGCCGCGCTCGCCCTGCGCCTGACCCGCGGTCGCGCTCACGTTTATCCCTCCTGCTTGAGTGGCCCCGCTTATGCGGTTTATCGCTTCGGCACAGTCCACACGCTGTGACCCTCAGTCGTCAACGGTCGCCACGGGTACGGCCGTAGTCGGCCAGAATCAATCAGACAAAAACGACAGGCGAACCTGGCGTTGCGCGTTGTCGACGTTCAGGTCCACGAGTGCGACAGACTGCCACATCCCGAGGGCCATACGCCCGCCCAGCACGGGGATCGTGGCGTACGGCGGGATCAGCGCGGGCATGACGTGCGCCCTGCCGTGACCGCGCGAACCGTGCGCGTGACGCCAGCGGTCGTCGGCCGGCAACAGGTCGCGCAGAGCCGCCAGCAGATCGTCGTCGCTGCCCGAGCCCAGCTCGATCAGCACGACGCCCGCCGTGGCATGCGGCACGAAGACGTGCAGCAGCCCGTCTTCGCCCCGCGCCCGCACGAAGTCGGCGCACGCCCCCGTGATGTCGTGCACGGTCTCTCGTGAACCGGTGGCCACAGAGATGATTTCTGATCTCACGTGCAAATCTTACTTAGGCACGACGACGGCATCAGGACCGGGAAATACCAGCCCGGTGTGCCCGTCATCGAACCTCACCATGTAGGGAGGTCCGCCCTCTGAGCCTTGGACCTCCGTGATCACTCCGCTCCGGTCCCCTTCGCCAACGGTATTCGCGTGCACCAGGAGCCGGTCCCCTACCGTCGCATTCATACCTCCCACATTGGTACGCGGAAAGCCGCAGGAAAAGACTGATTCGCAAGTTTTGCTCCCCCGAGAGGGGGAGGAAGAAAGTTGATCCGGACGTTACGCTGCGCGGATGGTGCGTTGGGGGCTGCGCGGGAAAATGGCGGCGTCGTACGTGCTGGTCACCGCCACGGCGGTGCTCCTGGTCGAGGCCGTGATCGCGGCCTTCTATCTGCTCCCGCTCGCGGGCGCGACCGACCTGGCGGCCGTGCTGCGCGACCAGGCGTCCGGCGACACGAAGGTGCTGAACCTGGAGCTGGCCAGGCTCTCGACCGCCGAGCCCGGCAGGACGCCGCGCGAGCTGCTCGACGAGGTGGCCGACGTGACGAAGGGCCGTACGGTGGCGGGCGGCGCCCGGCCGAGGCACGAGTCCGGCCTGGCCATGCTGGCCGCGATCGTGGACACGGCCGGCGTGGTCGTCGCGAGTTCGGCGCCCCCGATCTACCCGCCGGGCGGCACGCTGGACGTACCCCTGCCGGGACGCGAGGCGGGCAGCCGGGTGACCAGCACCAGGACGGGCCCGACGACCTGGCATTTCAGCCCGGTGCTGATCAAGGCGCCGGACGACGCGACGGGTTTCGACGTGATCGGATACGTCTACGTACAGGGGCCCACCGACGCCGTCCCCACCCCCGCCGTGTGGCCCATGATCGCGCCGGGGCTGCTGGTGGTGGGGCTGGTGGTGCCCGTGGGGCTGGTGTTCGGCCTGCTCAGCACGCGCAGGCTGACGAGCAGGGTGCGCCGGCTGGCCGATGCGACGACGGCCGTGGCGGCGGGCGACTTCGGCCGCCGGATCCCGGTGACCGGCGCCGACGAGGTCAGCACGCTGGAGCAGTCGGTCAACGTCATGGCCGACCGGCTCGGCGTGGCGGTGGAGGCGGCCAGGGCCGGCGCGCACGCCGAGGCCCGCCAGGCCGAGCGCGGCAGGATCGCCAGGGAGCTGCACGACTCGATCTCCCAGGACCTGTTCTCGCTGAGCCTGCTGGCCGCCGGCATGCGCAGGGCCGCCCCTGACGCCGTGAGCGAACAGGCCGAGTCGATGGAGCGCACGGCCTTCCGCGCGATGCGCGAGATGCAGGCGCTGCTGCTCGAGCTGCGCCCGGTGGCGCTGGAGGACGCGGGCCTGCTGCCCGCGCTCGAGGAGCTCTGCCACGCCTACGAGGAACGCCTGGGCATCCGGGTCGAGGCCGTGCTGGAGGAGGTCGCGCTGCCTCCCCCGGCCGAGCACGCGGTGCTGCGCCTGGTGCAGGAGGCGCTCGGCAACGCGGTCAAGCACGCGGACCCCGGCACGATCGAGGTACGCCTCGGCGCCCGCGACGGCGCCGTCACGGTCTCGGTGTCGGACGACGGCGCCGGCTTCGACCCGGCGGACGTGGCGGCCCGGCACGGCATGGGGCTGAAGCTGATGCGCGAGCGCGTCACGGAGCTCGGCGGCCACCTGGACGTCCGCAGCGACGCGGGCGGAACCACGGTGACGGCGAGGCTGCCATGAGAGCGGATGACGGCATGAGGGCGGCGGATGACGGCATGAAGGCGACCGCACCCGGCACAGGAGCGGCCGATGACCGTACGGAAGGGGCCGCGGGCGGCAGGGCGATCCGGGTGCTCATCGTGGACGACCACGAGGTGGTCAGGCAGGGCCTGCGGTTCGTGCTGGACCAGGAGGAGGGCGTCGAGGTCGTGGGCGAGAGCGGCGACGGCGAGGGCGCGCTGCGCGCCGTGCCGCACCTGCGGCCCGACGTGATGCTGCTCGACCTCGTGATGCCCGGGACGGACGGCCTGGCGGTGCTCGAACGGCTGCGCGACCTGGACGAGCGCCCGGCGGTGATCGTGCTGAGCTCGTTCCAGGAGGACGACAGGGTGGTGGCGGCCGTGCGGCTGGGCGCGCTGTCGTACCTGTCCAAGACCTCGGCCGTCGATCGCGTCGTCGAGGCGGTACGGGCCGCCGCGCGCGGCGGCAGCGTGCTGGAGCCCGGGATCGCGGCGGTGCTGCTCGGCCGGACGCGCCGGCCGCTGGACACGCTGACGCCGAGGGAGCGCGAGGTGCTGGCCGCGCTGGCCAGGGGCCGCTCGAACGCCGAGATCGCCAGGAACCTGCGCATGGGGAGGGAGACCGTCAAGTCGCACGTCTCCAGCGTTCTGGCCAAGCTCGGCGTGGCCGACCGCACCCAGGCGGCGATCTACGCGCTGCAGCAGGGTCTCGTACCGCTCGACGAGGCACTCTAGGCCCGCGCGGGGCAGGCTTGAGGCAGGACGGCTAGACTCGCCCGCCGCGAGTGAGAACACTCCCCGGCCGGGGAGCCAAGCCTACGGAGGAGACATCCCAGGAGCGCCAAGACATTCGAGCGAAATTTCGTTCGTTTTCCTGTCTTGTTAAATTGTCCGTGGGATGTAACCTTTGGTGGCAATTCGTCCTACCATCGGTGGTCTAGGCCATCGTAGATGGCCCTGCCAGCAGGGACACTCTGGTTACTGGCTAGTAGAGATGCGTTTTCTACGGCTAGCGACCAGGATGGAAGGCGACCCAGACCAGACATCAGTCCATCTCGGAAGGCGAGACCCAGTGGCTTCCGGACGCCAGCGATTCTCGATCATCAGCGACGGCCTACCCAGCCAGCTGCCTGATGTCGATCCCAGCGAGACCAACGAGTGGCTCGAGTCTCTCGACAACGTCGTCAAGACCGAGGGCCGCACCAGAGCCCGCTACCTGATGCTCCGCATGCTGGAGCGGGCCCGCGAGCACCAGGTCGGCGTGCCGGGCCTGCGCAGCACCGACTACATCAACACGATCCCGCCGGAGCGCGAGCCCTGGTTCCCGGGCGACGAGCATGTCGAGCGCCGCATCCGCGCCTACATCCGCTGGAACGCGGCCATCATGGTGTCCCGGGCCAACGCCCGCACCAACGTGGGCGGCCACATCGCCACCTACGCCTCGGCCGCCTCGCTCTACGAAGTGGGCTTCAACCACTTCTTCCGCGGCAAGGATCACGGCGAGTCGGGCGACCAGGTCTTCTTCCAGGGCCACGCCGCGCCGGGCATCTACGCCCGTGCCTTCCTCGAGGGCCGGCTCAACGAGGCCCAGCTCGACGCGTTCCGCCAGGAGCTGTCGCACGGTTTCCACGGGCTGCCCTCCTACCCGCACCCGCGGCTCATGCCGGACTTCTGGGAGTTCCCGACGGTCTCCATGGGCCTGGGCCCGATCGGCGCGATCTACCAGGCGCGGTTCAACCGCTATCTGCTCAACCGCGAGCTCAAGGACACCAGCCGCAGCCACGTGTGGGCGTTCCTGGGCGACGGCGAGATGGACGAGCCCGAGTCGCTCGGCGCGATCGGCCTGGCCGCGCGCGAGGAGCTCGACAACCTCACCTTCGTGATCAACTGCAACCTGCAGCGGCTCGACGGCCCGGTGCGCGGCAACGGCAAGATCATTCAGGAGCTGGAGTCGTACTTCCGCGGCGCCGGCTGGAACGTGATCAAGGTCGTGTGGGGCCGCGACTGGGACCCGCTGCTGGCGGCCGACGTCGACGGCGTGCTGGTCAACCAGATGAACACGACCCCCGACGGCCAGTTCCAGACCTACTCGGTCGAGTCCGGCGGCTACATCCGCGACAACTTCTTCGGCGGCGACCCGCGCCTGCGCAAGATGGTCGAGCACCTGACCGACGACGACATCCGCAAGCTGTCGCGCGGCGGCCACGACTACCGCAAGGTCTACGCGGCGTTCAAGTCGGCCCGCGAGCACGTCGGCCAGCCGACGGTGATCCTCGCCCAGACCATCAAGGGCTGGACGCTCGGCAAGGACTTCGAGGCGCGCAACGCCACGCACCAGATGAAGAAGCTCACCAAGGCCGAGCTGAAGGAGTTCCGCGACCGGCTCTACCTGCCGATCCCGGACTCGGCGCTCGAGGGCGACCTGCCGCCCTACTTCCACCCGGGCGAGAACGACCCCGAGATCCAGTACATGAAGGAGCGCCGCGCGGCGCTCGGCGGCGTGCTGCCCAAGCGCGTCATGCGCGCCAAGCCGGTCAAGCTGCCCGGCGACGAGGTCTACGGCTCGTTCGGCAAGGGCTCGGGCAAGCAGCAGGTCGCCACCACGATGGCGTTCGTACGGCTGCTCAAGGACCTCATGCGCGACAAGGAGATCGGCCACCGGTTCGTGCCGATCATCCCCGACGAGGCCCGTACGTTCGGTCTCGACGCCATGTTCCCGACGGCGAAGATCTACTCCCCGCACGGCCAGACCTACGAGGCCGTCGACAGGGAGCTGCTGCTGTCGTACAAGGAGTCGGTGCAGGGGCAGATCCTGCACGAGGGCATCAGCGAGTCGGGCTCGATGGCCTCGGCCATCGCGGCCGGCACGGCCTACGCCACGCACGGCGAGCACATGATCCCGATCTACATCTTCTACTCGATGTTCGGGTGGCAGCGGACCGGCGACCAGATGTGGCAGATGGCCGACCAGATGACCCGCGGCTTCCTGCTCGGCGCCACCGCGGGCCGCACCACGCTCAACGGCGAGGGCCTGCAGCACGAAGACGGCCACACGCCGCTCATCGCCTCGACCAACCCGGCCGCGGTCAGCTACGACCCGTCCTGGGCGTTCGAGGTGGCGCACATCGTCAAGGACGGCCTGCGCAGGATGTACGGCGACCAGCAGGAGGACGTCTTCTACTACCTGACCGTCTACAACGAGCCCTACCTGCAGCCGGCGCAACCGGCGGACATCGACATACCTGGCCTGCTCAAGGGCCTGTACAAGTTCGCCGACGGGCCGCAGACGCAGGGCCCGAAGGCCAACATCCTGTCCTCCGGCGTGGCCGGGCCGTGGGCGATGGAGGCGCAGCGGCTGCTGGCCGAGGACTGGGGCGTGTCGGCGACCGTGTGGTCGGCCACGTCGTGGTCCGAGCTGCGCCGCGACGCGCTGGCGGCCGAGGAGCACAACCTGCTCAACCCCGACGCCGAGCAGCGCGTCCCCTACGTCACCCAGGCGCTGTCCGAGGCGCAGGGGCCGTTCGTGGGCGTCAGCGACTACATGAAGGCCGTGCAGGACCAGATCGCGCAGTGGGTGCCGGGTGACTGGTCCTCGCTGGGCACCGACGGGTTCGGCCTGTCCGACACCCGCTCGGCGCTGCGCCGCCACTTCCACGTGGACGCCGCCTCGATCACGCTGGCCGTGCTGACCAGCCTGGTCAAGCGGGGCGAGCTCGACGGCGAGGTGCTGCGCGAGGCCATCGCCCGCTACCACCTCAAGAACGGCGTCACCGAGGCCGGTGGCGCGGAGAGCAACGACACCCAATCGATGGGCGTCTGAGTCATCCGTTCACGGCGCTCCCGCGAATACCTTTCGCGGGAGCGCCGTCATCTCCGGCCGTCCGCGCCGCAGGGCCTGTGAGGCGGCACGTTGCAGGAGGGGTACGTGCCGCCTCACCCGGGTTTGGTGCAGGGTCACGTATTGTGGGCACTACTTCCCCCTGAGCTCTGTGAGGGGAACTTTCGTATGCGTCGCGTCCTAGCCGCCGCCCTGATCGTGACGGCCGCCGGCTGCTCCACCGCACCCGCCGAACCGGCCTCGGAGTCCACCGCGGACCCCACCAAGATCGCGTGGGGGCCGTGCACCGATCTGAAGCGCCCCGACGGCGAGCCACCGGCCCGCCAGGACCCCTCGGTACGGTGCGGCAAACTCGCAGTGCCCCTCGACTACACCAAGCCCGACGGGGAGCAGCTCGATCTGGCGCTCATCAAGGTGGCGGCCACCGGCAAGGGTAAGCCGCTGGGCTCGGTGGTGTTCAACTTCGGCGGCCCCGGCGCCTCCGGCGTCGACACGCTCGACCAGGCGGCCAAGGTGCTCGCCCCGCTGCGCGCCCGCTACGACCTGATCAGCTTCGACCCGCGCGGCGTCGAGCGCAGCTCCGGCGTACGCTGCGGCGACGGCGCCGAGATGGACAAGTTCACCTCACTGGACACGCTGCCGCCCGGCGACGAGACACGCCGGCAGATCGAGGGGGCGAACAAGCGGTTCGCCGACCTCTGCGAGCAGAACTCCGGCAAGATCCTCCCCTACGTCGGCACCGTGAACGCCGCCCGCGACATGGACCGCATCCGCGCCGCGGTCGGCGACGCCAAGCTCAACTACGTCGGCATGTCCTACGGCACCCAGCTCGGCGGCGTGTACGCCACCAAGTTCCCGAAGAACGTGGGCCGCATGGTCCTCGACGCGCCGCTCGACCCGTCGGTCACGTTCGAGCAGCGGACGCTGGCCCAGACGCGCGGCTTCCAGAAGGCGTACGAGAGCTTCCTGCGCGCCTGCGTCAAGGGCGCCTGCCCGATCGGCAAGGACCAGGCGACCGCCGACAACAACGTCGAGAAGCTGATGACCCAGCTCGCCGGCAAGCCCCTGACGGTCAACGGCCGCCAGCTCACCCAGGGCCTGGCCGCCACCGGCGTGGCCGCCGCGCTCTACTCGGAGCTGACCTGGCCCTTCCTGGAGCAGGCGCTCGGCGAGGCGCTCAAGGGCAAGGGCGAGGCGCTGCTGTACCTGGCCGACTCCTACACCGGGCGCAACGAGGACGGCACCTACTCCACGCAGATGACCAGCTTCCCGGCCATCACCTGCGTCGACACCGCCGAGCGGCCCGACGAGGCGGCGCTGCGGCGCACCGAGGCGGCGGCGCTGAAGATCTCGCCGCTGTTCGGCAGCGAGGGGTCGGGCGGGCTGTGCCGCGTCTGGCCGGTCAAGGGCAGCAACGAGGCGCGGCACGTGGACGCCACCGGGTCCGCGCCGATCCTGGTGGTGGGCGGCAAGGGCGACCCGGCCACGCCGTACGAGTGGGCGCCCAAGCTGACGGCCCAGCTCAAGACCGCGACGCTGGTGACGTACCAGGGTGAGGGGCATGGGGCGTACCTATCGGGCAGCAAGTGCGTACAGGGGCTGGTGGACGCCTACCTGATCGAGGGGAAGATGCCCGGTAAGGGCGCCACGTGCCCCGCGGCCTAGTCTGGGCCGGGTGAAGGACTACGACTCACAGATCCAGACGGAGGCCGCGCGCCTGGCGGCCCTGGCCGGCGACCTGTCCGTCCCGGTGCCCACGTGCCCGGGATGGACGCTCGCCGAGCTGATCACCCATGTCGGCCAGACCCACCGCTGGGCGACGCACGTCCTGCGCAACCGGGTCCAGGAGCGGATCTGGTCGCGGCAGGTGCCCAGCGATCTGGCCGAGGGACGGAGCGGCGACGCGGCCTGGCTCACGGCGGGGGCGGCCGAACTGCTCGAGACCCTGCGCGCCACCGACCCGTCGATGACGGTGTGGACGTGGGGGCCGGACGGGCGGGCGTCCTGGTGGCCGCGCCGCATGCTCTTCGAGCTGGTGGTCCACCGGGCCGACGCGGAGCTCGCGCTGGGCGCCGACCCGGCCGTCCCGGCGGAGACCGCGATCGACGGCATCGAGGAGTTCCTGCACAACCTGCCGCACGCCGCGTGGGTCACCCGGCCGCTGGCCGAGCTCGGTGTGGAGGGGGCCACGATCCACCTCCACGCCACCGACGCCGACGGCGAGTGGACCGTCACCCAGGAAGCCGCCGGGAAGATCACATGGGCGCGCGGCCACGCCAAGGGCGACGCCGCCGTCCGGGGCCCGGTGGGCGATCTGCTGCTCCTGTTGTACGGCCGCCGCTCCCCCGACGCGCTGACCGTGTACGGCGACCGCGCCCTGCTGGACCGCTGGCTGTCGGCCGCCGCCTTCTAGCCGCGCTCCCCGGCAGGGCAGGAGAGTGGCCCTGGACGCGCCGCCGCTCGGCGATCGGCGGCGTGTCCAGGGCGATGGTGAACCGCTTTCGCGAGAAAGCGGCCCGCTCACCGGCCGGAGTGTCGCGGGGAAGGCGCAGTCACGGCCGGCGGACGAATGATCACCTGCGGTGGAAGACCCCGAAGACACTGCCCGACGTGTCACGCAGGTAGGCGAAGTCGGTGCCGGCGCCGTCGTCGATCACTTTCATGATCACCTTGCCGCCGAGAGACTCGCTCGTGGCGCAGGTCGCCTCGACGTCGGCCACCTGCACGTGGAAGACCGCGTGGCTCGGGAACTCGCCCTTGGTGTTGAACAGCCCGCCCGCGGGCTGCTCGGCACCCGGGTAGCCGATCATCCGGTAGTCGATCGGCCCCGCCTCGCCGGCGGCGAAGGTCCAGCCGAACAGGCCGCCGTAGAAGCGCTGGGCGCCTTCGGGGTCATCGGTCGCGACCTCGAACCAGGTCACCGTGTTGTCCATCGTCGTCTCCCTTTCTCGAACAAGACAACGATCTAACGTGTCGGCGACAACCCTATGTCGGTGTTTTCGATTGATTAATCGAGCAGAGTCCCGTGGACGATCATCTCGGGGACGTCGGTGGCGAAGCCTTCGAGCGGCCGATCGGGGCAGCGCTCGGCGGTGACGGTGGCGGCGGCGATGCGGTCGAGGCGGAAGACGCGTACGTCGTCGCGCAGGCGGCACCACGCCACGAGATACCAGAACCCGCCGCGCCCACCCAGGAACACCCCCGGCTCGACGTCGCGGGAGGTCAGCGCGCCCTTGGCGTCGGCGTAGTCGAGCCGGAGCACGCGGCGGCGCAGCAGCGCCTCCTCGATGGCCCGGGAGATGCCCTCGGCGCCGAGGGGCTGGATCTCGGTGCCCTGCTCGGGCGGCAGGTGGACCATCTGCACGCGGCGGGCCAGCTCTCGGGCCAGCTCGCCCTCGGTGCCCGGCATCGCGGCCACCACCTTGCGTAACGCGCTGCGCGCCTGGCGGCCGAACGGCTGGTCGCCGGCCCGGCTGAGCGCCACCGCGATGGCCACGGCCTCGGCGGGGGTGAAGTTGAGCGGGGGCAGGGACATCGTCTTGTCGATGGCGTAGCCGCCCTTGCGGCCGGTCTCGGCGTAGATCGGCACGCCCGACTCCTGCAGCGCCGTGATGTCGCGCTCGATCGTGCGCACGCTCACCTCGAACCGCTTGGCGAGCTCTCGGGCCGAGCGGCAGCGTGGCGCGATGGCGCGCAGGTCCTCGACGAGCGCGTAGAGCCGGTCGGTACGATTCACAGCCGAGACGCTACGCCGAGCCACCGACAATCGCGGTGTGACCGGCGGTCTGGCCACCGGCGCCTCACCTCATGGCAACACAAATCTCACGCCTCGGAGGTGTTCCTCCGTCAAGGTGCTTGAAGCGGCGTGAGGCGAAAAATGCCCGAATATTATCCGATCCTTCAGCCTTCGCAGGGACGGCCTGGACGTCGAGGTGGTCCTGCGCCACTGCCTGCGGGCCCGGCGGCTGGCGCTGGCCAGGGACGCCCTGCTCGTCCTCGCCATGATCGCCGCCTGGATCGCGGAGCCGATGTCCGTGGCCGTGCTGCCGGCGATCTTCGTGCCCATGGTGGTCATCCAGGCGCAGGCCGGGCGGCGGCCGAGCAGGGACCGGTCGTTCTTGTACGCCGTGATGGTCGTGACGCTGTTCCTGCTCATCGGCTGGGCCGCGGCGCTGACGCGCGACGCGCTGGGCCCCGGCGGGCGGGCCTGACTCCACTCGATGACGAAGGATCTGCCCGTCGGCACCGGCGCGGTCGCCTTCGTCGCGCTCGCCGCCCTGATCCTCGCCCTGATCCTCGCCGGGTTCCGTGCCGTGGTGACGCGCACCTTCGTCCACGGGCTGCGGGCCGGCGGCCGGCACCGGCCGCCCCGCGTGTACGGCCCGTGGACCCGCCGTCGGACGGCCTACCTGGCCGCCGCCCAGCACGGCGACATCGCGCTCTACTCCGGCGACCACAGGACGGACGACGATGACGACGACCCGCAGCACGCCGCCGCGCGCTCCCCGTTCCTGACATTCTCCGACGATCCGGCCTTCCTCGGTGCCGGCTCCGTCGCCCAGGTCTGGTCGGTCGGCGCGGAGCCGGACCTCAAGGACGGCAGGCGAGGGCCCCATGGAACGCCGAGCTGAGATCCGCATCGAGGGCAGCACGTTCGGCGATCAGGTGGCCATCGGGAACGCCGGGCCCGTCACGCAGACCGGCGGCCCCGCGCACCCGGCCCAGGCGGCGGCGGACGCGCTGGTGCGCCTGGTGTCGGAGCACCTGGAGGAGCTCGACCCCGCCACCGCGGCGAAGGTCCGGCGCGACGCCCTGGAGGTGCAGGCCGAGCTGCGCGAGCCCGATCCCGACCAGAGCCGGATCCGGGCCGCGCTGGGCCGCGTCGGGCAGCGGGCCGCGACCGTGCTGCCGGTGGCCGGGGCGGCGGCCGAGATCCTCAGCCTGTTCGCCGGTCAGGCCGCGGTCCAGTCGAGGAGCCTGTCCAGGGGCCAGGTGTTCACGACGCGCTCGGCCTCGATCCCGCACCTGGCGGCGCGCTCACACCCGTGACGCTGCCAGTCGAGCTGCCCGGGCGCGTGCGCGTCGGAGTCGATCGAGAACACGCACCCCATCTCGTACGCCAGCCGCATCAGCCGCTTCGGCGGGTCCAGCCGGTCGGGACGGGAGTTGATCTCGACCGCCACCCCGAACCGCCGGCACGCCTCGAAGACCAGCTCCGCCTCGAACTCCGACTCCGGCCGCTTCACCCCTCGTTTTCCCCCGGCCTGCACCACCCGCCCCGTGCAGTGCCCCAGGACGTCGACCAGCGGATCGGCGATGGCGGTGACCATCCGGCGCGTCATGTCCTCGCCGCCCATGCGCAGCTTGGAGTGCACGCTGGCCACCACGACGTCCAGCCGCCCGAGCAGCTCGGGCTCCTGGTCGAGGGAGCCGTCGAGGTTGATGTCCACCTCGATCCCGGTCAGGATCCGGAACGGCGACAGCCGCTCGTTCAGCTTGGCCACCACCTCGAGCTGCCGCTCCAGCCGCTCGGCCGACAGCCCCTTGGCCACGGTCAGGCGCGGCGAGTGGTCGGTCAGCGCCCAGTATTCGTGCCCGAGCGCGAGGGCCGCCTCCGCCATCTCCTCGATCGGCGAACCCCCGTCGGACCAGTCGGAATGGCTGTGCAGGTCGCCCTTCAGCGCGGCCCGCAGCGCGGCGGTCTGCTCGTCGAGCTCGACGTCCGCGGTGGCCCGCATTCGGCGCAGGTAGGTAGGAACCTCTCCATTCAGGCTTTCGTTTACCACAAGGGCGGTGACCTTCCCGATTCCGGGCAGGTCGCCGAGCCCGCCGCCACGGGCCAGCCGGACGAGCTCCTCTTCGGGAAGATCGTCCACGACCGCGGCGGCGCGGCGGAAGGCACGTACGCGGTATGTGGGCTCGCCCGCGCGCTCGAGCAGAAAGGCGATCTCGCGCAGGGCCTCGACCGGATCCATGCGTTCATTCATACCCAAGTGAACGACAACCACAGGGATCTACACATTGAACGGGGATGAGGGCCACCGCTAGGCTGATCGGCCCAGGAAAGCAGGAGTTTGATGGCACATCCGGCGCACACACAGCCGCCGCGCAAGTCGTCGAAGGTCGTCCCGTTGGTCGTGCTCGGGGTCCTGTCCGTGATGGTGGTCGGTTACTGCGCCGCCGTCTCGGACGACGAGGAGACCACCGCGGACTGCGTCGTCCAGTTGGACGACGGCACCTACGAGGTCGTCGACGACGATTACTGCGATGACGACAACCGCAGCACGGTCTACTACGGGGGATCGCGCGGGGCGTACATGTGGTACTACGGCGGGCGAAGAGTCGGCAATCGCGTCGAGGGCGGCACCACGGTGCGCCCCTCCGACACCAACATCAGCAGCCGTAACGGCAAGGAGATCCAGCGGGGCGGCTTCGGCCGTAGCTGGAGCGGCGGGAGCTGACCGAGTGCGCCGCGAACATTCCGCTCCCAGGGCCGGCTGGGAGAAGACGATCGAGAGCCAGGGGCTGGCCTACCACCGCGCCGCCCACCCGTCGGGGCTGAGCCGCCCTTACTGGGACGAGTCCACCCACTACGTCTTCTCGATGGACGAGGTCGAGGAGCTGGAGAGACAGGTCGAGGAGCTGCACGACATGTGCCTGCGGGCCGTCGAGCACGTCGTCTCGGCCGGGCGCTACGCCGACTTCGCCATCCCCGAATGGGCGTGGGAGGAGGTCGCCCGCTCGTGGGAGCGGCGCGACGCCTACGTCTACGCCCGCTTCGACCTGCGCTACGACGGCACGGGGGCGGCCAAGCTGCTGGAGTACAACGCCGACACGCCGACCTCGCTGGTGGAGTCGTCGGTCGTGCAGTGGTTCTGGCTGCAGGACGTCTTCCCCGGCGACGACCAGTGGAACTCGGTCCACGAGCGGCTGATCGAGCGCTGGCGCGGGCTGCGGCTGCCGCCGGGGCCCACCCACTTCGCGTTCACGAACGCGGACGAGACCGGCGAGGAGGCCATGACCGTGGCCTACCTCCAGGACACCGCCGAGCAGGCCGGCCTGCAGACCGTCGCCGTCGCCATGGAGGACATCGGCTGGGACGCGCTCAACCGCCAGTTCGTCGACGTCGAGGAGCGCATGATCCGCTCCGCCTTCAAGCTCTACCCGTGGGAGTGGATGCTGGCCGACGACTTCGGCAGACACGCCGTACGGCATGCCACCTGGATCGAGCCGCTGTGGAAGACGCTGCTGTCCAACAAGGCGCTGCTGGCCGTGCTGTGGGAGCTCAACCCCGGCCATCCGAACCTGCTGCCCGCCTACCTCGACGGCCCCCGCGACCTGACGTCCTACATCGCCAAGCCACTGCTCGGCAGGGAGGGCGCCTCGATGCGCATCGTCACGCCCGAGGGCACCCAGGAGACGCCGGGCGTCTACGGCCGGGAGGGCTACGTCTACCAGGGCTTCGAGGCGCTGCCCGTCTTCGAGGGACAGCGGCCGGTGCTCGGCGCCTGGATGGTCGCCGACGAGGCCGCCGGGCTGGGCATCAGGGAGACGACCGGCCTCATCACCGACGACACCTCATCTTTCGTGCCACATCGCATCGCGGTGTGAACCCCCTTCTTCGCCTGATTGGAACCACGTGACTCTTCTCGAGACCCTCGCCCGCGGGGCGGGAGCCATCGCCTCATATGCCGCCGTCGGCGTGATCCTCATGATCATCGGCTTCTACGTGATCGACTGGGCCACGCCCGGCAAGCTCAGCGAGATCATCCGCAGCGAGCGCAACCCCAACGCCACCCTGCTGACCACCTCGGCCCTGGCCGCGGTCGGCCTGATCGTGGCGGCCTCCATCTGGGCCTCCGGCGGCCGCCTGGCCGAAGGGCTCGCCAGCACGGCGGTCTTCGGCCTGGTCGGCATCGTGGTGCAGACGGTCGCCATGCTGATGTTCGACAAGATCGTCGGCATCTCCGTACGCGACCTCATCAAGGAGCCCAAGCTGGAGCCGGGCGCGCGGCTGCTGGCGGTGACCCACGTCGCGATCGGCCTCATCACGGCCGTCGCCGTGATCTAGACCGTGGTCTACACCGTGATCTACACCGCGATCCAGACCGTCACCGGGAGCCGTGATCTCGACCGGCGCGAACCGCCGTTCCGGTCATCCTGAGGGACCTGGCACTCTAGGAGACGTGACAGACCGGACCCGGGAGGACACCACACGCAGGCTCGAGCGGGCCATGGGCTCGCTCGGCACGGCGGCGATGGCGCGCATGGACGAGCAGCTCCCGTGGTTCCGCGCGCTCAGCGCCGAGGACCGCTCGTGGGTGGGGCTCGTCGCCCAGGCCGGCATCGCCGCGTTCGTGGAGTGGTTCCAGCAGGCGGGCAGAGACACGCCCAGCATCGAGTTCTTCGGCACGGCCCCGCGCGAGCTCAAGCGCTCGATCTCGCTGCAGCAGACGGTCGACATCGTCAGGGTCGTGGTCGAGGTGGTCGAGGCGCAGGCCCACGAACTGGCCGCCCCCGGCGGCGAGGACCAGCTCCAGCAGGCCATGCTGCGCTACACGCGCGACGTCGCCTTCGCCGCCGCCCACGTCTACGCCCGCGAGGCCGAGGCCAGGGGCTCGTGGGACGCCCGGCTCGAGGCCCTGATCGTCGACGCCCTCGTCCGCGGCGAGGTGGACGACGGGCTGCACTCCTGGGCCGCCGCGCTCGGCTGGACCTCCTCTCCCGTGGTCGTCATCGCCGGCCACGCCCCCGAGGACGACCCGCGGGCGGTCATCGACGGGCTGCGCGAGAAGGGCCGCCGCATCGGCATGGACCTGCTGGCCGGGGTGCAGGCCGACCGGCTGATCGTGATCGTGGGCGGGGCCGGCAGCGTCAACGACGCGGCCAGGCAGGTCGTGGCCCGCTTCGGCGTCGGGCCCATCGTCATCGGCCCCGAGGTGCCCGACCTGCACGCCGCCGCCAGGTCCGCCAGGGCGGCGCTGGCCGGGCTGAAGGCCTCCTCCGGCTGGCCGGACGCGCCCCGGCCGGTGCACGCCGAGGACCTGCTGGCCGAGCGGGCGCTCGACGGCGACGTGGACGCCAGGGAGCAGCTCATCGAGAACGTCTTCCTGCCGCTGGCGGGCACGCCGCTGCTCGACACGCTGGCGACGTACCTGGAGCAGGGCACCTCGCTGGAGGCGACGGCGCGGCTGCTGTTCGTCCACCCCAACACGGTCCGCTACCGCCTCAAGAAAATCACCGAACTGACCGGCTACCAGCCCACCGAGGGCCGCTCCGCCTTCACGCTGCAGGTCGGCCTCATCCTCGGCAGGCTCTCGGAAAGTGCCGTAATGTGGCGCGCCCTAACGTAACCATGCCGAAATCCCCACTGTAGGGTTCCTACAAAACACCCCGGACAAAGTTCGTACGGATCTCCATCCGCGTGTCGGAGTTCTACAGGGCATGGTGGTTTTTGTGCTTGTACTCGTCGCCCCGGGCCAAGGTGCCCAAACCCCAGGCTTCCTGACTCCTTGGCTCGAGCTGCCCGGTCTGGCCGACAGACTCGGCGCCTGGTCGGAGGTCGTCGGGCTCGACCTGGTCGCCTATGGCACGACCGCCGACGCCGACGAGATCCGCGACACCGCCGTCGCGCAGCCGCTGCTCGTGGCCACCGCCCTCGCCTCGGCCGAGGCGCTCGGCGCGGCCCCCGATCTGCTGGCGGGCCACAGCGTCGGCGAGTTCGCCGCCGCGGCGCTGGCCGGGGTGCTCACCCCCGAGCAGGCGCTCACCCTGGTCCGCGAGCGCGCCCAGGCCATGGCCAAGGCCGCCGCCGTCACCGACACCGGCATGACCGCCGTGCTCGGCGGCGTCGCGGAAGAGGTGCTGGCCGCCCTCGACAAGCACGGGCTGACCGCCGCCAACATCAACGGCGCGGGCCAGCTCGTGGCCGGCGGCACGATGGAGCAGCTCGCCGCGTTCAAGGAGGACGCGCCGGCCCGTGCCCGCCTCATCTCGCTCTCCGTCGCGGGCGCCTTCCACACCCGCCACATGGCCCCGGCCGTGGAGAGCCTGCGCGAGGCCGCCGCGGCCGTCGTCCCCGCCGACCCCGGCGTGAAGCTGCTGTCCAACGCCGACGGGCAGGTGGTCGCCACCGGCGCCGAGTTCCTCGAGCGGCTGGTCAAGCAGGTCAGCAACCCCGTCAGGTGGGACACCTGCATGGAGACCATGGCCGGGCTCGGCGTCACGAAGATGATCGAGCTGCTGCCCGGCGGCACACTGACCGGCCTGGCCAAGCGCGCCCTGCGCGGCGTCCAGACGGTGGCGCTCAAGACCCCCGACGACCTCGACGCGGCCAGGGAGCTGATCAAATGAGGATCCCCGACGTAGCCCCCGGTGCCAAGGTGCTGGCACTCGGCCACTACCAGCCCGCCAATGTCGTCACCAACGACGACCTCGCCAAGACCATCGACACCAACGACGAGTGGATCCAGTCCCGCGTCGGCATCAAGGAGCGGCGGGTCGCCCCGGCGGGCGAGTCGGTCGAGGACATGGCCACCATCGCCGGCGGCAAGGCGCTGGCCGCGAGCGGCATGTCCCCCGCCGACGTCGACCTGGTCATCGTGGCCACCTGCACGCTCGAGACCCAGATCCCCAACGCCGCCGCGGTGGTGGGCCACCGTCTCGGCATCAAGGCCCCCGGCGCGTTCGACGTCAACGCCGCCTGCGCCGGGTTCTGCTACGCGCTCGCCACCGCCAGCGCCGCCGTACGCGGCGGGTCGGCCAGGAACGTGCTGGTCATCGGTGCCGAGAAGCTGTCGCAGTGGGTCGACTGGACCGACAGGTCCACGGCCGTGATCTTCGCCGACGGCGCCGGCGCGGCCGTGGTCGGCCCGTCCGAGGTGCCCGGCATCGGCCCCGTGGTCTGGGGGAGCTCCGGCGACAAGTCCGAGGCGATCTCCATCAAAGACCGCGACAACTACCTCTACCAAGAGGGCCAGACGGTCTTCCGCTGGGCCACCACCGCGCTGCACCCGGTGGCCCTCGAAGCCTGCGCCCGCGCCGGCGTGGACCCGTCCGAGCTGTCGGCGTTCGTGCCCCACCAGGCCAACCTGCGCATCATCGAGGCCATCGCCCGCAAGCTGGGCGCCGACCAGGCCGCCATCGCACGCGATATCGTCACCGCGGGCAACACCTCGGCCGCGTCCATCCCGCTTGCGCTCTCGCGCATGCTGGAGCGCGGCGAGGTCCGCTCGGGCGGTCTCGCGCTGGTGCTCGGCTTCGGCGCGGGTCTGACCTACGCGGGCCAAGTGATCGAGATTCCCTAGAATCCGATCTTGTTCCATCGAGCTTGTGCGGCCCGTCCGCACAGAACCCAGATAACCAACAAGGAGAACTAGCGACATGGCTGCCACCGAGCAGGAAATCCTCGAAGGTCTCGGCAAGATCATCAACGAGATCACCGGCATCCCGGCCTCCGACGTGACCCCCGAGAAGAACTTCGTGGACGACCTCGACATCGACTCCCTGTCCATGGTCGAGATCGCCGTGGCCGCCCAGGACGAGTTCGGCGTCGAGATCCCCGACGACCAGCTCAAGAACCTGAAGACGGTCAAGGACGTCCTCACCTTCATCCAGCACTGAGCACACCCCGACTGAACAGTAAGGAGCGCGAAAACGTGAGTGCGAACCGGGTACGTGTCGTCGTCACCGGGCTTGGCGCGACGACGCCCGTCGGTGGAGACGTCACCTCGACCTGGACGGCGCTCCTCGCCGGTCAGTCGGGTGTCAAGACCCTCACCACGGACTGGATCGACGCCGTCCCCGTGAAGTTCGCGGGGACGGCCGCGGTCGATCCGGCCGGGGTGCTGCCGCGGCCCGAGGCCCGCCGCCTCGACCGCAGCGAGCAGTTCGCGCTGGTCGCCGCCAGAGAGGCCTGGCAGGACGCCGGCGCCCCCGAGGTGGCGCCAGAGCGGCTCGGCGTCGTGGTCTCCAGCGGCATCGGCGGCATCTCGACGACGCTCAGCGCGTACGACACCTGGAAGGAGCGCGGCTGGAACCGGCTGTCGCCCTTCACGGTGCCGATGCTCATGCCCAACGGCCCGGCCGCCTGGATCGGGCTCGACCTGGGCGCCCAGGCCGGCGTGCACGCCACCGTGTCGGCCTGCGCCTCCGGGGCCGAGGCCATCGGCTACGCGATGGACATGATCAGGGTCGGCCGCGCCGACATGGTCGTCGCCGGTGGCACCGAGGCCGCCATCCACGGCCTCAACATGGCCGCCTTCGCCGCCGCGCGGGCCATGTCCCAGCGCAACGACGACCCCGAGGGCGCGTCCCGGCCGTGGGACCGCGACCGTGACGGGTTCGTGCTCGGCGAGGGCGCGGGCATCGTGGTGCTCGAGTCCGAGGAGCACGCCAAGGCGCGCGGCGCGCGGATCTACGCCTACTGCGCCGGGGTCGGCTACTCCGCCGACGCCCACCACATCACCCAGCCCGAGCCCGAGGGCCGGGGCATCATCATGGCGATGACGCAGGCGCTCACCGACGCCGGCATCAGCGGGCTCGACGTCAAGCACGTCAACGCGCACGCCACCTCGACGCCCGCGGGCGACGTCGGCGAGGTGCAGGCGGTGGCCAAGGCCATCGGCACCCACCCGCTGGTGACCTCGACCAAGTCCATGACCGGGCACCTGCTCGGCGGCGCGGGCGGCATCGAGTCGGTCTTCACGATCAAGGCCCTGCAGGAGCGGATCGTCCCCGCCACCATCAACCTCGACAACATCGACGACGGCATCGAAGTGGACATTGTCCACGGCGAGAACCGCTCGCTACCGGAAGGCGACGTCGCCGCGGTCAACAACTCGTTCGGATTCGGCGGCCACAACGTGACCGTCGTGTTCAAGGGGGCCTGAATGACGGTGCTCGACAACCGGGTGGTGAGCGACGGCTCCGACCAGGAGCCCGCCGATCCCCGCGATCCCATCGTCCGCCTGACCGCGCTGCTCGACGAGGGCTCGCCGCGGTTCATCACTCCTGTGGACAAGAGCGGCGTCCTGGTCGCCATGGGCCGCGTGGAGGGCGTGCCCGTCGTCGCCTTCTGCAGTGACGCCCGCTTCCAGGGCGGCGCGATGGGCAGCGACGGTTGCGAGCACATCGTGCACGCCTACGACGTGGCCGTCCGTGAACGGGTGCCGATCATCGGGATCTGGCACTCCGGCGGTGCGCGACTCGCCGAAGGCGTCGAGTCGCTGCACGCCGTCGGCCGGGTCTTCGCCGCCATGACCAAGGCGTCCGGCGTGGTGCCGCAGATCTCCGTGGTCGTCGGCCCCGCCGCCGGCGGCGCCGCGTACGGTCCCGCGCTCACCGACCTGGTCATCCTGGCCGACTCCGGCCGCATCTTCGTCACGGGCCCCGACGTGGTCCGCAGCGTGACCGGCGAGAACGTCGACAGCGCCGCCCTGGGCGGCCCCGAGCCGCACAGCAAGCGCAGCGGCGTCGTGCACGTCGTCACCAAGTCCGAGACCGACGCCTACGTCAAGGCCCGCCAGCTCGCCACGCTCCTCGGCCACCAGGGCCGCGTCCGCAGCGGCGAGATCGGCGAGGTCGACTTCTCCACCCTGCTCCCCGAATCCGCGCGCCGCGCCTACGACGTCAAGCCGCTGGTCAACGGCCTGCTCGACGAGCCGGGCATCGAGTTGCACCCCAAGTGGGCCCCCAACATCGTCACGACGCTCGGCCGTCTCGGGGGCCGGACGGTCGGCGTGATCGCCAACAACCCGATGCGGCTCGGCGGCTGCCTCGACTCCACCTCGGCGGAGAAGGCCGCCCGCTTCGTGCGCATGTGCGATGCCTTCGGCGTGCCCCTGGTCGTCCTCGTGGACGTGCCGGGCTACCTGCCGGGCGTCGGCCAGGAGCACGACGGCGTGGTGCGGCGTGGCGCCAAGCTGCTGCACGCCTTCGCCGAGGCGTCGGTGCCGCGGGTCACGCTCGTCACGCGCAAGGCGTACGGCGGGGCGTACATCGCGATGAACTCCCGCGCGCTCGGCGCCACCAAGGTCTTCGCCTGGCCGACGACCGAGGTCGCGGTCATGGGCGCGGTGGCCGCGGTGCGCATCCTCAAGCGGCGCGAGCTGGCGGCCGTGCCCGACGAGGAGCGGGCCGAGCTGGAGCAGCGGCTGGCCGAGGAGCACGAGAAGCTCGCCGGCGGGCTGAGCAGGGCTCAGGAGCTGGGGGTCATCGACGAGGTGATCAAGCCGGAGGAGACACGCGGCGCCATCGCCAGGGTCCTCGCCCGGGCCACCCCCGCCAGGGGCGCCCACGGCAACATCCCGCTCTAAGCAGCACCTCTCCACCAGCAGGCAAGGCCCCGCACCGGCTTCGGTGCGGGGCCTTGCGCTGTTCCGGGTCCGGAGTGCGGGGCCGGGGTCAGACGGCCGCGTGCAGCCAGCGGACGGGGGCGCCGTCGCCCGCGTACCTGAACGGCTCGAGCTCCTCGTCCCACGGCCGGCCGAGCATCTTGTCCAGCTCGTCCTCCAGCACGCACCGCCCCTGGCCGGCCATCATCATGGCGGCGCGGAGGCGGTCTTCGGGGATCATGATGTCGCCCGCGGCGCCGATGACCGCGGTGTACGCGCCCAGGGTCGGGGTGTAGGCATGCCGGGAGCCGTCCACGCCCGGTGAGGCGTCTTCGGTGATCTCGAACCTGAGGCGCTGCCAGCCCATGAGCGAGGAGGCGATGGCCGCCGCGATGCCCGCGCGGCCTTCCCATTCCGCCTGCGCGCGCACGACGTTGGGCGCGGCGGGCTGCGGAGTCCACGTCAGGTCTACGGGCACGCCAAGGACACCCGCGACTGCCCATTCGATGTGTGGGCACAGCGCGGGCTGAGCCGAGTGGACGTAAAGGACGCCACGAGCAGACACCGGACCTCCCGTTTCGGTACGAGGTGCGCCTTCCCCAACGGCCTCGTATCGGGATGATCACAAGTGACTAGGGAGAGACTACCGTCGGTCGCTACCCGGCACCAGAGGGGGGCCATACCAAGTTGGTGCGGGAGTGGCGTGTGACAGCTACCCGAGCGCGGAAACATACCCGCTCATGGACATGCAATCTGTCGGCGAGTCGTTCATCCGCCCAGGTCAGGTGCTGACCGACCGGGCGGCTCTGTCCGCCGCGTCGCGCTGGACCCAGGCGGTCTCGGAAGCGGACGGCGTCTGCGTCATCCACCTGTCCTCCGGCGCCGATCCCTGCGAGGTGACCGCCGAGCTCCGCGATCAGGGCCTGCGGGCGTCGCCCAACCACGTGCTCCGCGGCCAGCCCCTGTTCTTCGGCGGTCCCGCGTCCCGGCCGTTCCCCGCCCCGCCCATCGGCTTCAAGCCGGGCCGGTCCCGCTCCGGCGTCGTCGTGGGCCTGCTCGACACCGGCGTGGCCGAGCACCCGTGGTGGTCGGGCGCCGACTGGTACGGCCGCCTCGGGCCCGGCGACGCCGACGCGACCGAGGGCTCGCAGGCCGGGCACGGCACGTTCATCGCCGGTCTGCTGGCGCGGCGCGCCCCGGGCGTGTCGCTGCGGGTCCACCGCGTGCTCGACGGCGACGGCCTCACCGACGAGGCGACCGTCGTACGCGTGCTCCACCGCATGCGCGAGGCTCCCCCGCAGGTGCTCAACCTGTCCTTCGGCGGCCACACGTTCGACGACCGGCCGCCTCCGCTGCTCGGCGACGCCATCGGCGCGCTCGGCGAGACGGTGGCGGTCTCCTGCGCCGGCAACACCTCCTCAGACCGGCCGTTCTGGCCGGCCGCGCTGCCCTTCGTGGTGGGCGTGGCCGCCGTGGACGTCTCGTCGCAGGCGAGGGCGCCCTACTCCGGCTACGGCACCTGGGTCGACGCCTGCGCCCGTGGCGACTGGCTGACCAGCAGTTATCTCGACTCGGGCGAGTTCGGCGGCTACGCCGCGTGGAGCGGGACGTCGTTCGCGGCCGCGCTGGTGGCCGGGGCGATCGCCGACGCGGCCGGGGACACGACCGCCAAGGAGGCGGCCGAGCGGCTCCTTGACTCTGAGGAGACCCGGCAAATTCCCGATCTGGGGGTTCTCGTCCCGGCGAATCTGTAGAGTTTACGCTCAGTCCCCGGACAATCACGAGGAGGCATGATCGCCTCTCCGTGGCCGGTCGAAAGGAGGCCGCATGCGAGATCCACGCGATCCGGCGGAGTTGCTCGACGCCGCGGCCGACGGCGATAGAGCGGCCTGGGACGAGCTCGAATCGCGGTTCGGGCCACGCATGTGGGCCGTCGCCCGCGCGTGTGGTCTCGGCCCCGCCGACGCAGCGGACGCCGTCCAGGGCTCCTGGCTGCGTCTGCTCCAGCACCTCCAGAGCATCAGGGATCCAGCGGGAGTGGGGGGCTGGCTCACGACGACCGTGCGCCGCGAGGCCCTCCTGATCCTGCGGAAGGAGCGTCCGGGCGTGTCCTTTCCCGAGATGACCGAGGCTCCCGACCCGGCGTCCGCCGTCCTGGAGGCCGACGGCCGGCGGCTGCTCTGGAAGACGGTCTCGACCCTCCACGAACCCTGCCGCACGCTTCTCCAGCTGGTCGCGATCGATCTTGGGAACCAGCAGGTGGCATCACGGCTCGGCCTGCCCGTGGGCAGCATCGGCCCGACCAAGGCCCGCTGCCTGGAAAAACTGCGCACTCTGATCTCAACACAGGAGACGGCGCAATGATCAACGACGACTATTTCCTCGCGGCTCTCCGGCTGGCCGCCGGCAACGACCCGATCCCGAGTCAGGTGTCCGCCGCCACCCGCGACCTCTACGGGCTCCGCGTGCCCCGCGCGGTGACCGCCACGCCCGCCGAGTGCGCCGCGATCCGCGGCGTGCGTGACGACGACGGCTCCCACCTGGTGCGCTTCGTCGCGGCCGGGCTCACCTTCGAGCTCGAGGTGACGGAGGGCGATGGGCTCATCGACGTCGCGGGGCAGATCTTCCCCCACCCGGGAGAGGACGCCCTCGTCGATGTGCGCACCCCTCATCTGACGCTGACCCGCCGCGTCGCCCACAGCGGCCAGTTCGCCGCCACGGGCCTGCCTCCGGGCTGGCTCAGCGTGGTGTGCCACCGGCCCGGGCACCCGCCCGTGCAGACCGCGTGGGTACGCATCCGCCCCTGACCGCTCCACCAGCCAGCAGGCCGGGAGGACGGCGCACTCTCCCGGCCGTTTCCCGAGCTCGACCGAGGCCAGCATGAGCGCACCACCGGACGATCAGGATCCCTCCTGCGACCTCGGCCCGCTCGCCACGGCGGCCGAGGCCGCCATGATGCGCTCCCTGATCGACCCCGGCCACGCGATGCACGCGGGCCGGACCATCCTGGAGGCCGCCAGGCGCGCCGGCGACCCGGGGGTCCAGGTCATGGCGCTCAGGGCGATGGCGCTGGCCGCCCGCGAGCTGGGCGACCTGGAGGGCGCCGAATCGTACCTGCGCGCGGCCATCGGCACCCCGGGCGCGCCTCCTGAGCGGCTCGCCCAGGCGCGGCTCTCCCTCGTCACCGTACGCACCGAGCGGGGCCACCCCCTGCAGGCCCTGCGCGTGGCGGCCCTGGCCTGGGCCTATCTCTCCCCGCTCGACCGCGCCAAGCTCGACACCCAACGCGCGGTCGCCCTGGCCCACCTCGGCCGCCACCAGGAGGCCATCGCCTCGTGCGACCGGGCGCTGCGGGCGCTCGTGACCGCGCCGGGCACCGTCGACGACCGCAAGTTCCTGGCCGGGGGGCTGCTCAACCGCGGCCTCATCCACTCCTACCGGGGCGACTGGGACGCCGCCATGCGCGACCTCACCGCCTGCCTGCAGATCGCCCGCCACTCCGGGCTGTCCCACCTGGCCCGGCTGTCGGCCGCCAACCTGCCCTTCCTCGCGGTGCGGCGGGGCGACATCGCCGGGGCGTTCAAGCACTACCGCGAGGCCGAGGACACCCTGTTCGGCTTTCCCGAGCGGCTGGCCACGATGCGGGCCGACTTCGCCGGGGCGCTGCTGGCCGCGCATCTGCCGGGTGAGGCCAGGGCGATGCTGAGCCTGGCCGTGCCCGATCTGGAGGCGTCGGGCGCGCACGTGGCGCTGGCCGAGGCACGGCTGAAGCTGGCGCAGGTGGAGCTGCTGACCGGAGATCCGTGCCGGGCCAAGCAGGTGGCCGAGCAGGCGGCGTCCGAGCTGGCCGCGCAGGAGCGCGTGTCGTGGCTGCCGCTGGCCCAGGAGGTCGTCCTGCGCTCGCGGCTGGCGCTCGAACCGATCACGGCCGAGCTGATCGCCGAGCTGATCGCGTGCGCCGACGAGATGGAGGACGGGTTCGCCCACCGGGCCGGGTCGGCGGCGCTGCGGCTGGCGGCGGCCGAGGCGGCGCTCGCCATCGACGACCATCCGACGGCCTCGGCGCAGCTCGTCCGGCTCACCCGGCACGTCGAGCGGCGTGAGCGGTGGATGCCGGCCGGCACCCGGCTGACCTCGCTGGCCTCCGAGCCGCAGGCCAGGCAGCTCGCGCAGGCGTCGCAGATCCCGGTGCCGGTGCGCCAGCACGCGCTCGCGCTGCAGGCGTCCCTGCAGGAGGACGTCACCGGGGCCTTCCGCGCGGTGGAGCGCGGGCTGGCGGAGGTCAGCGAACGGGTGGAGCGGTTCGAGGATCCGTCGCTGCGCGCCCACGCGGCCAGGGCCGGGGAGCGGCTGGCGGCCTTCGGGCTGGGGCTGGCGGTGCGTGACGGGTGCGCGGAGGAGGTGCTCGAGTGGGCCGAGCGGTGGCGGGCGGTGACGGCTCCCGCGCACGCGTGCTCGCTGGTCGACCCGGGCCGGATCCGCGCGGAGCTGGGAGCGGCGGCCCTGGTGGAGTTCGTGGCGGACCAGGACGCGCTGCTGGCCGTGCTGGTGACCGACGAGCGGATGGTGCTGCGGCGGCTGGGCGGCGTGCGGCAGGTCGGGGAGGCGATCGTCCGGCTGCGTTACGCGCTGCGCCGGGGGTTCGACGCCCAGGACGTCGAGACGGCGGCGGCGGAGCTCGAACGGCTGGTGCTGCGGCCGCTCGCCCCCGAGCTGGGCGACCGGCCGCTGGTGGTGGTGCCGGTGGGCGCGCTGCACACGCTGCCGTGGGGTGCGCTGCCGTCCCTGCGTGAGCGCCCGGTGAGCGTGGCGGCCGGCGCGTCGGCCTGGGTACGCGCCCGGCAGCAGCGCGGCGCGCGCTCCGGCGGGCCCGCCTCGGTGGTGGCGGCGGCCGGGCCCGACCTGGTGCACGCGCAGGCCGAGGTGGCGCATGTGCTGGCCTGCCATCGGGGCGGGCGGGAGGTGCCCGGGCGCATCGCGGCCGTGCTGGAGGCGCTGGGGACGGCGGACGTGGTGCACCTGGCGGCGCACGGGGTGTTCCACGCGCGCAGCCCGCTGGTGTCGGGGATCACGCTGGAGGACGGGTCGCTGATGGCGTACGACCTGCTGGACGTCTCCCGGTGCGCGGGGCTGGTGGTGTTGTCGGCGTGCAATTCCGGGATGTCGCGGACGCCGATGGAGGGGGCGCCGCTGGGGCTGCCGGGGACGTTCCTGGCCAAGGGGTCGTCGTGCGTGGTGGCGGGGCTGGTGCCGGTGCGGGACGAGTCGGCTCGGGCGCTGATGAGCACGTTCCACGAGCTCGTGGCGGCGGGGCAGGCCCCGGACGCGGCGCTCGCCTGCGCGGCGGCCAAGACGGGCGAGGTCGGGTTCTGCTGTTTCGGCGCGGGCGACCGGCCGCTGTGACCTGGGCGGCGGCACGGCCCGGACGGGCTGACCTTGGAAGTCGGTCAGCCCGTGGCGACGGGCCTTGAGGGGTCGGCGACCCAGTTCGACCAGGAGCCGACGTAGAGCGCGGCCGGGATGCCCGCCACCGCGAGCGCCAGCACCTCGTGCGCCGCCGTCACGCCCGAGCCGCAGTAGGCCCCGGCCGGCACGTCCTCGCGCACCCCGAGGTCCGCGAACCGGGTGCGGAGGGCCGCGGGGTCGTGGAACCTCCCGTCGGGGCCGATGTTGTCCGTGGTGGGGGCGCTGACCGCGCCGGGGACGTGGCCCGCCACCGGGTCCACCGGCTCCACCTCGCCCCGGTAGCGTTCGGCGGCCCTGGCGTCGAGGAGCACGCCCTGGCCGGCCAGGGACGCCGCCTCGCCGGCCGTCAGGGTCGGCATGCCGCCCGGACGCGCGGTGAAGTCGCCCTCGACGACCTCGGGGGTCTCCTTCGTGGCCGGGAGGCCCGCCGCGATCCAGGCGGGCAGGCCGCCGTCGAGCACGCGTACGTCCTGGTGGCCGAAGTAGCGCAGCACCCACCAGGCCCTGGCCGCGACCGTCGAGCCCGCGTCGTCGTAGACCACCACCGGACGGGCGTCCGACACGCCGAGGCGGCGCATCGCGCTCTGGAACGCCTGCGTGCCCGGCAGCGGATGGCGCCCGGCCGCGCCGGGCGGAGCCGCGAGGTCGTGGTCGAGGTCGCAGTAGACGGCGCCCTCGATGTGGCCCTCGCGGTAGGACTCGGCCCCGGGCGGGCCGCCCAGCCGCCAGCGCACGTCGAGCACCGTCGCGCCGTCGAGCGCGGCGAGGCCGGCAGGGGTGATCAGCGGGCTCGTCACGTGTGGACCTCCAGGAGCGGGACGTTCTGCTCGGCCGGCGTCATCGAACCGTGGTATCCGGTGAAGAGCGCCTCGATCGGGTGGTGGGTCGGGGCGGTGATGGCCAGGTCGGCGTGGGGCACGGCCACGACGTCGCCGATGCGTTCGAGCCACTCGTCACGCACCCGGGGGCCGAACCAGCCCGACTCGACCGCCTCCTCCCTGGAGACGACCCATGCCTTGCCGCGCAGCGTCTCGCGCCACGACTCGAGCACCTGCCCGGCGGCTCCCCGGCGGGCGTAGACGTGCCGGGCCCTGGCCTCGCCACCGAGCAGCGCCACCCCTTCGGTCAGCTCGGGGACGCTCTCCGCGTCGATCTTCTCGGTGGCGTTGACCATGCCGTGGTCGGCGGTGACGTAGAGGGCGGACCCGGGTGGGAGCCCTTCGGCCAGGCGCTGGGCCATGTCGTCGACGAGGGTGAGCTGGCGCAGCCACTCTTCGCCGCCCCAGCCCACCATGTGGCCGGTGGCGTCGAGGTCGCCGTAGTAGACGGTGACGTGGGCGGGCCGCTCGCGCATCGCCTCGTGTGTACGGGCGACGCGGTCGTCGACGGAGTCGGCGGGCACGTAGCGGACGCCACGGTAGACCGCCCTGGTCAGCCCGGTGCCCTCGAACTCGCCGGGGGCGACGTAGACGGGCTCGACGCCGGCCTGGGCGGCGCGCTGGTAGACGGTCGAGGCGGGCTGCCACTCGTCGGGATCGAGGGTCCGGCCGCCCGCCAGGGTCCAGCGCAGGCAGTTGAACAGCTCGCCGGCGCCCGGGACGGCGAGCATGAGGCCCAGCATGCCGTGCTCGCCCGGGGTCAGGCCGGTGCCCAGGGAGCAGAGGCTGGTGACGGTGGTGGCGGGGAAGCCGGCGGTGAGGGTCCGGCCCGCCAGGCCGGACAGGAACGGGGCGCGCTCGGGGTGGGCGCGCAGCAGATCGGCGCCCAGGCCGTCGACCAGGAACAGGCAGACGCGGTCCGCGGGCTCGAGGCCGAGCGGGTTGGGGGTGTGCAGGCCCAAGGCGGCCAGCAGCGAATCAGGCAGGTCCGTGAGCGACCCGCCGCCGTATCCCGGCACCAGCATGCCGATCAGTCTAGCCTTCCGCGATCTCCGCCTCGCTTACCACGGTCGGAACGACACCGCCGTCCGGCATGATCACATGGCGCGGATCTTCAGGTAGCGTTCGATGTCCGGCAGTGAGTCGATGATCACGATCACCACCGCGACCGCCAGCAGGGTCGTCGCCAGGCGCATCAGCATGGCCCCTTCTCCTCTCGTTCGAGCAGGGCGGCGATGGCGCCGTCCCAGGTGGGCTCCGCGTTGCGGGACTTGAAGCGCTGCAGGGCGTCGAGGGTCTCGCGGCTCACGCGGACCCAGGCGCTGCCGGGGAAGTGCAGGTCCACCGTCTCCCGCCAGACTCGTACGGGCAGGGGGTAGGCGGCCTCCTCGCTCCAGGGCACCGGCCGCACCTGTACGCGGCCGTCGTGGGTGCCGAACACCGTGCCGCTGAACAGCAGCAGAAGCGGGATCACGCCGTCGTCCAGGCCGCTGAAGTAGCGGGCGGAGGCGACCTCCAGGTCGTAGGTGACGGGCAGCGGCAGCTCGACGCTCGTGCCGCCGGTGAACCCGGGCACCATCGTGGAGAGCATGGCGAGCTGCAGCGGCTTGAGGGTGTCGGCCCAGCGGCCGGGGTCGCCGAACAGGTCGTGCAGGCGTTCGGCCTCGGCCGCCGAGTAGCGCCGCCGGTGCGGCTCGATGCGGATCTGGCAGCGCAGGGCGATCGCCTCGATCCGCTCGCCGGAGCCCTCGGTGACGCGCAGCTCCAGCGTCATGGCGGGGGTGACGGCGTAGCGGTCGGGGCGGGCGCCGGCGCATTCGAAGTGCAGGTCCACGTCACACCGCCCGGGCGCGGAGGTCGGCGAAGAACGCGTCCACGCGCTCCCGGGCCTCCTGCCCGCCGTCGAAGCCCTTCCAGTACGCCCGGATCGTGCCCACGAGCCGGTAACAGGCGTCGATGGGGACGAGGAAGCACTCCAGGTCGCGTACGAGGATCGCCTCGACATCCGGTGCCACGTCCGCCAGCAGCGGGTGGGCCGTGGCCAGCTCGGCCCAGGCGTCCAGGTCGAGCAGGCACTGCGTGGCTCCCCCCGGGCTGGGGTAGAAGGCGGCCACCCCGGACGCGCCGCGCAGGAAGAAGGCCGAGCCGACCGGGATCCCGAGCCGCCGCCACTCACCGGCCGTCAGGGCCTGGCCCCGCAGGTAGCGGTCGGGGACGGCGCGGAACCGGCCGCCGTCGCGGTCGAACAGCAGGAAGCAGGGGCGGCAGGCGCACATCAGCGAGCGGTTCTCCAGGTCGACGATGTGGCCGTGCGGTTCGGGCGCCGGGCTCGCGCACAGGTCGCACGTCTCGCCGCCGGGCCGACCCGAAGGGGCCGCCTGGGGTGACGGCGAGCCGGCGGGCCGCGGTGACCGGTCGGCCTGGGGTGACGGCGAGCCGGTGTGCTGCGGCGGTCGGGCGGTTCGGGGGCCGACGAACCGCCGCAGCCCCCCTCCCGCGGTCATGACACCGCCTCTCGCGGCACGGCCACGCGCACGCCGGCGCCGTCCGACAGCAGCGGCACCGGGTCGAGGTGGCGGGCCGGATCCTCCAGGGCGCGGCCGGCGTGCTGGACGTCGTAGCGGGCCCCGCAGGCGGGACAGCTCAGCACGGTCCCGTCGAGCCCGCCGCCGGCCAGCGGGCGTGCGCAGGCCGTGCAGGCGTCCCGGTAGGCGTAGAGCGTGCCGCGCACCGAGCAGACCAGGATGGGGGTGCCGCCGACCGTGACCCGCACGGGCCGGCCGGCCGGCGGTCCCGGATCGGGCAGCGCGATCCAGTCCGCGGGCGGGCGCGGGCCGATCTGCAGCAGCGGCGCCTCGGTGACGCCGTCGACCTCGATCCCGTTGACCTCCGGCGCGGCGTCCATGACGGCCCCCTCGATGGCCGCCTGGACGGTGAGCGCGGAGGAGGGGCAGCCGTCGCAACTGCCCCGCAGCCGCAGCCGTACGACGCCGCGCTCGTCCACGCCGAGATACTCGACTCCGCCCGCGTGCGAGCCCAGGTAGGGCCGCACGCGGTCCAGCGCCCGCTGGATCCGTGCGCCGGTGTCCAGCGGGTGCAGGTCGTGCAGCAGGAGCAGGCTCTCCAGCAGGTCGTCCTCGGTGAGCCCGCCGATCAGCGCGGGAGCCCGCTCGCGCAGCAGGGTCACGACGCGGGCCAGGGCCTCGCCGTACATGCCGACGAGCAGGCCGACCAGCTCTTCCGCGGCCTCCCTGTCGCGGCCCGCGCGCAGGCCGGTCAGGAGGCGTTCGATGCGGTCGCCGACGTCGCGGGGGTTGGCGGTCATCAGGTTTCGGCGTTGAAGGCGTGGGGGGTGTGCACCTTGCGGAGCACCTTGCCGGCGCCCAGTGACATGTGCACGCCGCACGGCAGGCAGGGGTCGAAGCTGCGGACCGCGCGCATGATGTCGATGCCCTTGAAGCGGTCGGGCGGGTTCTCCTCGTAGATCGGGGTGTTCTGGACGGCGTCCTCGTAGGGGCCGGGGGTGCCGTAGTGGTCGCGTACGCTGCCGTTCCACGGGGTCGGCGGGTACGGGTGGTAGTTGGCGATCTTCCCGCCCTTGATGACCATGTGGTGCGACAGCACGCCGCGCACCGCCTCGGTGAAGCCGCAGCTCGCCGCCTCCTCGGGCACCGTGAACGGCTCCCAGGTCCTGGTGTGGCCGCCGCGGATCTCGGTCAGGGCCTTCTGGCAGAAGGTCAGGGCGAGCGCGGCCGCGTACGCCTGGAAGTACGTGCGGGCCCGGTTGCGCTCGATCGCGTTGCTCCACCGCGGGATCCGCCACTCGAACGTCCTCTCCGGCTTGGTCGCCGAGCGCGGCAGCGTGATCCGCACGCTGTGGCCGGTCGCCTTGATGTAGTCCGTCTCGACCAGGCCCGCCAGCGCGGTCGTCCAGAGGCGGGCGATGGGGCCGCCGCCCGTGTCGAGCGGCAGGTGGTCCTGGCCGTCGAACCAGCGGGGCGACATGGTCCAGGAGTATTTGCCGTCGAAGTCGCGCTTGGCCGGTCTCGGGATGGTGTGCTGGTTCCACGGGTGCCTGCGGTCGACCGGGTTGCCCAGCGGGTCGCGGGTGACGAACATCGGCTGGTCCTCCCAGTCCTCGTAGAAGGAGCTGCCGAGGAGGATCCGGATGCCGAGGTTGATGTCGACCAGGCTGGTGGTGACCAGTTCGCCGTCGACGACGATGCCCGGGGTGACGTACATCTTGCGGCCCCAGTCCGCCATGTGCTCGTAGGTGAAGTCGCAGAACTCGGGGTCGTTGAGGCTGCCCCAGCAGCCCAGCAGGACGCGTCTCTGGCCGACCCGCTCGTAGCCGGGCAGCGCCTCGTAGAAGAAGTCGAACAGGTCGTCGTGCATGGGGACGACCTTCTTCATGAACTCCACGTACCGCATGAGGCGGGTCAGGTAGTCGGTGAAGAGCTGCACCGTGGCCACGGTGCCGACGCCGCCGGGGTAGAGCGTGGAGGGGTGCACGTGCCTGCCCTCCATCAGGCAGAACATCTCGCGCGTGTAGCGGCTGACCTGGAGCGCTTCGCGGTAGAACTCGCCCTCCAGGGGGTTGAGCGAGCGCATGATGTCGCCGATGGTGCGGTAGCCGTGCAGGCCCGCGTGCGGGGCCTCGGTCCTGTTGGCCTGTTCGAGCACGCCGGGGTTGGTCTCGGCGACCATGCGCTCGCAGTAGTCCACCCCGACCAGGTTCTCCTGGAAGATGTTGTGGTCGAACATGTACTCGGCGGCCTCGCCCAGGTTGATGATCCACTCACCGAGGTGCGGCGGGCGCACGCCGTAGGCCATGTTCTGGGCGTACACCGAGCAGGTGGCGTGGTTGTCGCCGCAGATGCCGCAGATGCGGCTGGTGATGAAGTGGGCGTCGCGCGGGTCCTTGCCCTTCATGAAGATGCTGTAGCCGCGGAAGATCGAGGAGGTGCTGTGGCACTCGACGACCCGCTTGGCGGCAAAGTCGATCTTGGTGTAGATGCCGAGGCTGCCGACGATCCTGGTGATCGGGTCCCAGGCCATCTCGACGAGGTCGGTGGTCATGGCTCACCACGTCTTGTCGTAACCGGACAGGAGCTCATCGCCCTTCCGGCGCCACTTGGGCTCGGTGTCCACGGTCTTCATGGTGACGCCGCGCAGGGCGCGGATGACCGTGCCGTACATGGTGCTCGCCGCCCTCGACACCCGGGCGCCCGGTGGCTCGTCCATGAAGGGCATGAACTTGTCCGGGAAGCCGGGCATGGTGCAGGCGATGCAGATGCCGCCCACGTTCGGGCAGCCGCCGACGCCGTTGATCCAGCCGCGCTTGGGCACGTTGCACTTGACCACCGGCCCCCAGCAGCCCAGCTTGACCAGGCACTTGGGCGAGCCGTACTCGTTGGCGAACTCGCCCTGCTCGTAGTAGCCGGCGCGGTCGCAGCCCTCGTGGACGGTGGCGCCGAACAGCCAGCGCGGGCGCAGCGCCTCGTCCAGCGGGATCATCGGCGCCTGGCCGGCGGCCTGGTAGAGCAGGTACAGGATCGTCTCCGACAGGTTGTCGGGGTGGATCGGGCAGCCGGGCACGCACACGATCGGGATGCCGGCCTTGGAGCGCCAGTCCCAGCCGAGGTAGTCGGGCACGCCCATGGCGCCCGTCGGGTTCCCGGCCATGGCGTGGATGCCGCCGTACGTGGCGCAGGTGCCCACCGCCAGGATCGCCAGGGCCTTGGGCGCCAGCCGGTCCAGCCATTCGCTGGTGGTCATCGGCTGCCCGGTCTCCGGGTTGTTGCCGAACCCGCACCAGTAGCCCTCCGGCTTGATCGCCTCGTTGGGGATCGAGCCCTCCACCACGAGCACGAACGGCTCCAGCTCACCCCTGTCGGCCTTGTGCCACCAGTCGATGAACGTGTCCGCGCCCTGCTCGGGCCCGCATTCGAAATCGATCAGCGGCCAGTGGACCGCCACCTGGGGCAGGCCGGGAAGGGCGCCGAGGACGATTTCCTCGATACTCGGCTGAGTGGCCGCGGTGAGCGCCACGGAATCTCCGTCACAGCCGAGCCCGCCGTTCATCCAGAGAATATGGATCACCGGATCGGTATCGGTTTCCGTCATCGGTGACCTCCTCGCCGAATTCGAGTGGTGAATGCACGGTAAATCCGTCGGGTGGACACGGCAAGACAGAAGTGTCCCAGGACGGCATTTATGGTCCGGCGGTACCCTGATCAGGTGGCCGAGCCTCCAGAAGGGTCGATGGAAAACCCCGTCGAGGTGCTTCCCGTCGTCGTGCTGTCGAAGATATTTCCGGCCCGCCCGTCCTCGATTCCGGAAATCCGGGAATTCGTCCGGAGTGGGCTCGTGGACGCGTCTTTGGGCGATGCCGACAATCGCGCGCTGACCCAGCGGGTGTTTCGCGCGCTGCTCGACGCGGCGGGGCCCGCGGGGGTCATTCAGATCTCCATCCGGATTTTTCCCGGGCAGGTCGAGGTGGACGTGCTGCACTCGGATTCGGGGCTGCCCAGCGCCCCCGAGCTGCCGTCGTCCGCACCGCGCACGTTCGCCGAGTGGATGGCCGACGTCCTGCGCAGGAAGGGCCTCACCCAGGAGGCCGCGGCCCGGCAGCTCGGCGTGTCGGTCAAGACCGTGAACCGCTGGCTCGGCGGGGAGACCGAGCCGCGGCTGCGTGACCTGCGCCGCATCAAGGAGCGCTTCGGCGACCAGCCGCTGCGATGAGCTTGTCCGCGTACGGGGCCGGCCATACGGTGCCCGTATGGCGATGACGGTCGGTCCCGAGCACGGCAGGCTGCTCCTGCGCACGTCCAGGCAGGGGCTGGCCGCCACGGTGGGCCACGATCTCACCCTTGAGGTGACGCGCTGGTCGGGAGAGGTCGATCCGGGCACCGGCGCCGTGAGCGTCACCGCCGACCTGGGCTCGCTGCGCGTCGTCGAGGGCACCGGCGGCGCGATGCCGCTGACCGAGCGCGACAAGCGGGAGATCGTCCAGAACGCGCGCCGCCTGCTCGACGCGGACCGCCGCCCCGAGGCCCGCTACACCGCCGCTCACGACGCGACGGAGAGTGCCCTGATCGGCGATCTGACCCTGCTGGGCCGCACCCGCCCGCTCCGCCTCCAGGTCACCCGGCTGGACGGGGAGCGCTACCGCGCGACCGGCACCGTCGTGCAATCGGCCTACGGCATCAAGCCGTACTCGGCGTTCTTCGGCGCGCTCAAGGTCGCCGACCCCGTCGAGGTGGAGGCCGTACTCGACCTCTCCCACTGACCCCGCGGACACCTTTTCGTCCCGGGCGATTGACGGCCCTCCCGGCCGGACAGACACTTGTGACTTTCCACGGACAGAGGTGTCCGTATGAGTGCTCACCGGCTTGAATCCGCACGTGATCGCCAGTGGCTGTGCGCCCAGCGGCTGCGTGGGCGGCGGCTCGCGCTGGGGCTCACGCAGCACGAGCTCGCCGAGCGCCTGCGCCAGCGCGGCCGCCCGGTCACCAACCGCACGCTGAGCGCCATGGAGCACTGCCAGGGCCTGGACCTCGGGATGCTGCCCGAGCTCGCGGACGCCCTCGACTGCACGGTCACCTACCTCCTGGGACTCACTCTCGACCCTTCGGCGTGGCAGCCCGACTCCTCGATGTCGAGCGAGGCCCGCCCGCGCTGAGAAATGGAAGGTGACACCGATGTCACCCGTATCGCGAGCCGGCGTCACCGAGCTGGCGAAGCTGCGCGCCGCACCGCTGGCCGACCTGGCCGAGCACGCCCTCGATCTGGCCCTGGCCTGCCGGGCGATGGCCGAACGCTTCCAGCACGGCGGCAAGCTGCTCGCCTTCGGCAACGGCCTGTCGAGCACGGACGCCCACCACGTGGCGGTCGAGTTCGTGCACCCCGTGATCGTCGGCAAGCGCGCGCTGCCGGCGATCGCGCTGACCGCCGACGTCGCCACGCTCACCGGTGTCGGCCTCGGCGGCGCCTTCGCCCACCAGATCCGCCACCTCGCCGAACCGGACGACATCGCGCTCGGGCTGTGCTCGGGCGGCGGCTGCGAGAACGTCCAGCGCGGCCTCGACCAGGCCAGGGAGATGGGGCTGCTGCGGGTCGCCCTGACCGGCGCCCGCGTGAGCGTGAGCGCCGAGCACGTGCTGGCGGTCGCCTCGGCGGACCCGCGCGTCGTCAAGGAGGTGCACGTGACGATCTATCACGTGTTGTGGGAGCTCGTGCACGTCTTCCTGGAGCGTCCGGGGGTGCCGCGATGAGCGAGTGCCATGACGCTGTCTGCGTCACCTGCTCGGACCTGGCGGTGCCGGTCGTCGTGGCGCGGCTGCTCGACGACGATCTCGCCCTGGTCGAGACCGGCGGCGGGCTGGAGGAGGTGAGCGTCGCCCTGGTGGCGGCCGAGGCCGGCGACACGATCCTGGTGCACGCCGGCGAGGCGATCGCCGTGGTGCGGGGTGAGCCGTGATGTCGCTCGACTCGCTCTATCCCTTCCTGTACTCCGGCGGCGACGACTCCGCCGCCGTCCTCGAGCAGGTGCACCAGTCCACCCGGGCCAAGGTGGCCGAGATCGCGCGGCTGCGGGAGCGGGTGCTGGAGACCGAGGAGCGGCGGCTGCTGGAGTGCGCCGGCGCGATGGCCGTCCGCTTCGCCGCCGGCGGGCGCCTGCTCGCGTTCGGCAACGGCGGCAGCTCCAGCGACGCCCAGGATCTGGCCTCGCTCTTCCTGTCCTCGGGCCGCGGGGCGCTGTGCCTGACCAACGACATCGCCGCGGTCACCGCGCTGAGCAACGACGTCGGCTTCGACGTCGTGTTCTCCCGGCAGGTCGCCGCGTTCGGCCGGGTGGGCGACATCGCGGTGGGGCTGTCCACCAGCGGCGACTCGCTCAACCTGCTGCGCGCGTTCGACGAGGCGGCCAGGCGCGGGCTGCTGACGGTGGGCTTCGCGGGTGGCGGCGGCGGCAGGATGGCCGAGCTGGACACGCTCGACTTCCTGTTCACCGTGCCGTCGCCGTCGGTGCACCGGATCCAGGAGGCGCAGACCACGCTCTACCACGTCCTGTGGGAGCTCACCCTGGGCGGCCGCAAATGAGCGGCGGGATGGAGCGGGCGCGGGCGATCGCGGACGCGGTCCTGTACGAGGGGTACCTGCTGTACCCCTACCGCGCGTCGGCGGCCAAGAACCGGGTGCGCTGGCAGTGGGGCGTCGTCATGCCCGCCTCCTACGGGCGGGAGCCGGCCCGGCTGGGCACCGAGCTGCTGGTGGACGCGCCCGTCTCGGCGATCGTGCACGTACGGCTGCGGTTTCTGCACCTGCGCTCGCGGGTGGTCGTGGACGGGGCGGGCGCGGTCGTGCCGTCGATGGTCGCGGGCGGCGTCGAGTACACCGCGTTCGAGGAGGCCGTGGAGCGGGAGGTGGACGCGGCGCCGCGGCTGGCCGATCTGCTGGGCGCGGGGAGCCGGGTCCCGTTCGAGGTGGACGGTGGCGAGGAGGCCGAGGAGATTCCCGGCGGCAGGCTGGTGCGTACGCATCGGCCGTTGCGAGGAGAGCTGTCGTTACGGGCCGAGCCGCTGGCCGGGCCGTACGGCGGGCTGGTCCTGCGGCTGGACGTGGCGAACACCTGCGCGGCGGCGCCTCGTACCCGGGACGAGGCGCTCGAACATGCCCTGATCGGCGCGCACGTGCTGCTGTCGGTCTCCCCCGGCGGTTTCCTTTCCCTGCTGGATCCGCCGGAGTGGGCCGCGGTGGCGGCGAGGGAGTGCCGTGCCGACGGGCTGTGGCCGGTGCTGGCCGGTGAGCCGGGCAGCACCGGCACAGTGCTGTGCGCGCCGATCATCCTGTACGACCATCCGGCCGTGGCCGCCGAGAGCGCGGGCGAGCTGTTCGACGGCACCGAGATCGACGAGATCCTGACGTTGCGCACGATGGCGCTGACCGAGGAGGAGAAGCGGCAGGCGCGCTCCACCGATCCGCGGGCGGCCGAGCTGATCGACCGGGTGGACCATCTGCCGCCGGAGCTGCTGGAGCGGCTGCACGGCGCGATCCGCGGCATGCGCCCGGCCGGGGACTCCGCCGGGGCAACCGTCACCGGCCGCCCCGCCACCCCGTGGTGGGATCCCGGGGCCGACGCGTCGGTGTCGCCGGAGACGGACCGTGTGCTGGTGGGCGGGGTCCCGGTGGCCGCGGGCTCGCGCGTACGGCTGCGCCCGGGCCGTCGCGCGGACGCGCAGGACATGTTCCTGGCCGGGCGCGAGGCGCTCGTCCGGGCCGTGCTCCACGACGTGGACGGCAACGTGCACCTCGCCGTCGCCCTCGGCCCCGACGACCCCTTCCAGCGGTTCCGCTACTTCGCGCCGGACGAGGTGGAACCGCTGTGACCGGCCGGGTGCTGGTCGCCGGCGTCGGGAACGTGTTCCTCGGCGACGACGGCTTCGGCGTGGAGGTGGCCCGCCGCCTGTCGGTCATGGGCCTGCCCGGTCGCGTCCGGGTCGCCGACTACGGCATCCGCGGCCTGCACCTGGCGTACGACACGGCCGCGGGGGCGTACGACATGATGATCATGGTGGACGCCGTCAGCCTCGGGGACCCGCCCGGCACGGTCTCGGTGATCGAGCTGGAGGGCGGCGGCGCGTTCGAGCCGAAGGGCGGCGGCGCGCTCGACGCCCACGGGATGCCGCCCGAGGCCGTGTTCACCCTGGTGGAGCGGCTAGGCGCGCTGCCGGGCCGGGTGCTGCTCGTGGGCTGTGAGCCCGCCTCGCTCGAACACCGGATGGGCCTCAGCCCCGCCGTCGAGCGCGCCGTCGGCGCCGCCGTGGAAGCGGTCGTCGACCTGATCGAAGGGAACTGACATGTGCCTGGGCATCCCCGGCGAGGTGATCGAGATCCTGACCGACCGGCCCGACCTGGCCCGGGTCGACGTGAGCGGCGTGAAGCGGGCCATCAACATCGGCCTGCTGTCGGAGGAGCGGGTGGAGCCGGGCGACTGGGTGCTCATCCACGTCGGCTTCGCGCTGGCCAAGATCGACGAGGCCGAGGCTCGGGCGGCGATGGAGTTCCTGGAGAGCATCGGCAAGGCCTACGACGACGAGATCGCGGCGCTGCGCGAGTCGCGGATCATTTAGGAGGTGTCGCATGCGGTACGTGGACGAGTTCCGCGACAAGGACAAGGCCAGGGCGTTGTCCGCGAAGATCGCCGCACTGTGCGAGCCCGGCCGCGCGTACAAGTTCATGGAGGTCTGCGGCGGGCACACGCACACGATCTACAAGCACGGGCTGGAGGACTACCTGCCGGAGAGCATCACGCTGATCCACGGCCCCGGCTGCCCGGTGTGCGTGATCCCGATGGGACGCATCGACGACGCGATCCACATCGCCCGCGACCCCCGCGTGCTGATGACCTCCTTCGGCGACATGATGCGCGTGCCGGGCAGCGACGGGAACTTCTTCGACTCCAACGCCGAGGGCACCAGCATCCGCATGGTCTACTCGCCGCTGGACTCACTGAAGATCGCCAGGCAGAACCCGGACAGGCACGTCGTCTTCATGGCCATCGGGTTCGAGACGACCGCCCCCTCCACGGCGATGACCGTGCTGCGCGCGGCCAAGGACGGCGTCGAGAACTTCTCGATCTTCTGCAACCACATCACGATCATCCCCGCGATCAAGGCCATCCTGGACTCCCCCGACCTGCGGCTCGACGGCTTCATCGGGCCGGGACACGTCTCGACGGTGATCGGCTGCCGGCCGTACCGGTTCATCGCGGAGCGGTACGGCAAGCCGCTCGTGGTCGCCGGGTTCGAGCCGCTGGACATCCTGCAGTCGATCTACATGCTCATGCTCCAGCTCAGGGACGGCCGGTCGGAGGTGGAGAACCAGTACGCCCGGGTGGTCCCGTGGGACGGCAACCCCGTCGCGCTCCGGGCGATCGGCGAGGTGATGGAGCTGCGGCCGTACTTCGAGTGGCGCGGGCTCGGGTTCATCTCGCATTCGGCGCTCCAGGTCCGGTCGAAGTACGCGGCGTACGACGCCGAGCTGCTGTTCGAGGTGCCCGGCGTACGGGTGGCCGACCCCAAGGCGTGCCAGTGCGGTGAGGTGCTCAAGGGGGTGCTCAAACCCTGGGAGTGCAAGGTGTTCGGCACCGCCTGCACGCCCGAGACGCCGATCGGAACCTGCATGGTCTCGCCGGAGGGCGCCTGCGCGGCGTACTACAACTTCGGCCGCTTCACCCGCTCGCGCGTGCGGGAGGCGAGCGTCACATGAACCGGGAAGAGCTGGTGCTGGACCGCATCGACCGGGCGCGCAGGCGCCGGCCGAAGGTCAAGGAGGAGCGGATCACGCTCGCCCACGGGTCCGGGGGCAAGGCGTCGCGGACGCTGACGGAGGCGGTGTTCCTGGAGGCGTTCCGCAACCCGCTGCTGGAGCCGCTGGAGGACGCCGCCGTGCTCTCCGTGGGGCGGGAGCGGCTGGCGCTGACCACCGACTCGTTCGTGGTGTCGCCGCTGTTCTTCCCCGGCGGGGACATCGGTGACCTGGCGGTCAACGGCACGGTGAACGACCTGGCCGTCTGCGGCGCCCGGCCGCTCTACCTGACCGCCGGCTTCATCCTGGAGGAGGGCTTCCCGGTGGCCGACCTGATCCGGATCACGGACTCGATGACCGCCGCCGCGCGGGCCGCCGGGGTGTCCGTGGTCACCGGCGACACGAAGGTGGTCGAGCGGGGCAAGGCGGACGGGTGTTACATCAACACCGCCGGGGTCGGTGTGCTCGATCCGTCGGTACGGCTCGGCGCCGCGACCGTCCGGCCGGGCGACGCGGTCATCGTCTCCGGGCCGATCGGGGAGCACGGGATCACCGTCATGCTCGCCCGCGGTGAGCTGGACCTCGAGGCCGACCTGACCTCCGACACCGCGCCCGTGCACGGGCTGGTCGCCGGCCTGCTGGCCGCCGCGCCCGGCGTGCGGGCGATGCGCGACGCCACGCGGGGCGGGGTGGCCACCATCCTCAACGAGGTGGCCAGGGCGGCCGAGGTGGCCGTGGTCGTGGACGAGGCGGCGATCCCGGTCCGTACCGAGGTGCGCGGGGCGTCCGAGCTGCTGGGCATCGACCCGCTGTACGTGGCGTGCGAGGGCCGGATCGTGGTGTTCGTGGACGGCGCCGAGGCGGAGGCCGCGCTGTCGGCCCTGCGCGGGCACCCGCTCGGCGCGCAGGCCGCCGTGATCGGCCGGGTCAAGGCGGACCCGCCGGGGCTGGTGCTGCTCAACACCGTCTTCGGCGGCACCAGGATCTGCGACCTGCTGGTGGGCGACCCGCTGCCGAGGATCTGCTGATGCACGAGCTGGCGCTGGCCCAGGCCGTGGTGGACACCGTCGCCGAGCGCGCGGGCGACGCCCGGGTCACCTGTGTGCGGCTGGAGATCGGCAAGCTGTCCGGGGTCGTGGTGGATTCGATCATGTTCTGCTTCGACCTGGTCGCCGAGGGGACTCCTGTGCACGGGGCGGAGCTGGAGATAACCGAGCCGGGCGGGCGGTGCCGCTGCCGCGGGTGCGCCGTGGAGTTCGGCTGCGACGATCCGATCGTGCTCTGCCCGGGTTGCGGCGGGGCCGACGTGGCCGTCCTGTCGGGGCGGCAAATGCTGATCACTTCGGTGGAGGTGACCCTCTCATGTGCGGAACCTGCGGCTGCGCCGCCCCCCACGATCACGCCCTGGCCGGCGGGCAACCCGCCACCCCCGGGCAGGCCGCCGCCCACGGCCAGGCGCCCCACCCCGGGCAGGCCGTCGCCGCCCATGGCCGCACCCTGACCATCGAGCAGCGGGTGCTGGCGCGCAACGACGCCCTGGCCGAGCGGAACCGGGCCTGGCTGGCCGGCCGCGGCGTCCTGGCGCTCAACCTGATGAGCTCGCCGGGGTCGGGCAAGACCACGCTGCTGGAGCGGACCATCCGCGACCTGGGCGACCGGCTCCCCGTCGCGGTGATCGAGGGCGACCAGGAGACCGCGTTCGACGCCGACCGCATCCGGGCGACCGGCTGTCAGGCCGTCCAGGTGAACACCGGCTCCGGCTGCCACCTCGACGCCGCCATGCTGAGCGGCGCCCTCGACCGGCTGCGCCTGACCCCGGGGTCCGTGGTGTTCGTCGAGAACGTGGGGAACCTGGTGTGCCCCGCGCTGTTCGACCTGGGCGAGGCGCGGCGGGTGGTGATCACGTCGGTGACGGAGGGGGCGGACAAACCAGTGAAGTATCCGCACATGTTCCGCACCGCCGACCTGGTGCTGCTCAACAAGATCGACCTGCTGCCGTACGTGGGCTTCTCGTGCGAGGAGTTCCGGGCCCGGCTGCGCCAGGTGAACCCGGCCGCCCCGGTCGTCACCACGTCGGCGACCCGTGGCGACGGTGTCCCCGAGTGGCTCGCGTGGCTCCGGGAGCAGACCGGCGAGGACGGGTTCCCGTGAGCCGGTGAGACTCCGCGGCCTCTGTGGCCGGCCGTCTTTCCCATGCCGTTCCCCGCCACCTGGCTCTCGGCCGTGGTGCCCGCGTGCCTCTCAGCCAGGCACGCCCGCCCAGGCGCTCCGTGCGTGCGGTCGCCGTCACGTGAGGCGCACCGCGAAGACGCGGACCGCCGGGGAGGTCGATCCTTCGTCGCAGGGGATGTGGGGGAAAGGTCAGGAGGCGGCGCGGGCGGTGGCCTCGGAAAGGGACTTGGCGAAGGCGAGGACGTGGGTGACGGCCTCCGGGCCGTCGGCCGCCTCGCTGACCCTGAGCGACAGGTCGTCGGCGGTGATCGCGCCCGTGTAGCCGTGGTCGGCCTCGCAGTTTTCGTCACCGCACGTGGCCGGCTCGAGGTCGACGTGGGAGATCGCGCCCCAGCCGATCGTGAGCGTCACCTCCGTGGGAGGGACGCCGGGGACGTAGGAGGCGGGGTCGGGCACGACGCGGGTGACGGCGACCGACTGGACGCGGCTCAGGCGCACGGCCTCGGTGGTGGTGGAGGCGTGGGACGCCGAGACGCCCTCCACGGCCGGGTGCTCGTCGGTGTGGCAGACGAGCAGCCGTGTCGCCGACAGCACCAGGACGGTGACGTGTCTGCGCACCTCCATCGCGGGATCGAAGGTGGCCTCGTGATGGACCACGAACGCGGTCACGGCCTCCTTGCCCAGCGCGGATTCGACCGCATCGGTGACGAGGTCGGGGTAGTAGCCGCTGCGCTCGATCGCTTCACGCAGGCCCGCGGCTGAGACTCGGGTTTCCCTCATGGCTCCATCCTGCCAGGACCGGGCAGTGCACTCACCCGCCGGATATAACGCTCTATAACGTCTTTGTCCGGGCACCATAGGACACTCCGTCCTCTTCCTTCGCTGAGGGCGGATCACGAGAGCCTGCGCGGCCCACCGTCCAGCCGTGGCCCCGCCGGGGTGCGCAGGGTGGCGCGGGCGCCGAGGATCGTCACGTCGGACTCGCCCACGAGCACCTGGTCGAGGTCGAGCCGGGCCATCTCGGGCAGGTCGTGGGCCAGGCGGCCGACGCGTACGAGCAGGTCTTCCAGGGCGTCCACGGCCACGGGCGGGTAGCCGTACTCGCCGAAGAGCAGCGGGGCGGCGCGGACCGAGCGTACGAGCTCCGAGGCGTCCTCACCGGTCAGCGGGGCCAGGCGGAAGCCCTGGTCGAGCAGGAGCCGGGCGGTCACCTCGCCGAGCCCGAACGAGACGACGGGACCGAACGCGGCGTCCTCGATGACGCTCACGACCGTGGGCACGGCCGGCTGCGGCGCCATCCGCTGCACCGCCAGCTCCACCTCCTCGCCGAGCTGCTCGGCGAATTCGGCGTACGCGTGGCGCACCATCTCGGGGCCCGTCAGCCCCAGGCGTACGGTCCCGGCACGGCGCGAGGCCCCGGGATCGGCCACCTTGAGCACCACGGGCCACCCGAGGCGCTCGGCCGCGGCCACCGCCTCGCCGGGCGACCGCACGACCTCGGCGGGCCAGACGGTCAGGCCGTAACAGGACAGCAGCTCGGCCGCGTCGACCTCCACCCGCGGCCCGGCCTGCGCGAACCCGCCCCCCTCGGCCCCGCCCACCGTCCCCGCCGACGTGCCCACCGGACCACTCGCGGGATCCGCCCCGGCGGAGTCCGGAGCGGAGTCCGGAACGGAGTCCGCAGTCGGTGTGGAGGCCGCAGGAGAAGCCGCAGGCGGAGGGGAGGCCGCTGCGGCCTCCGGAGGCTGAGCGGAGGCCGGAGGTGGAGTGGAGGCGGTGGGCTCTGGGGTGGAGAGGGTGGATTGGACGAGGGTGCGGGCGCGGAGGGTGTCGATGTCGTTCACGTCCGGCGGCGGGACCGCGGGATGGGCGCGCCAGGTCGCGTAGCGGACCACGTGGGCGAGGGCGCGTACCGCCTCCTCCGGCGCCGCGTACGACGGGATGGAGCCGCGCGACGGCGTCGGCCCCGAGCCCGGCGACGGGGTTTCGACGCGGAGGGCCGGATGCATGCCCAGATGCCCGTGGAACGTCGTCAGCACCGGCTTGCCCGAGTCCTTCGAGACCCGCAGCAGCTCGGCGGCCACCTCATCCGTCTTGCCGGGAATGGGCGGCATGTAGATCACGACGGCCGCGTCCACGTCGGGGGAGCCCAGTTCGCCGGCGAGGGACGTGCCGAACTCGCTGGCCCCGGCGGCGGGCCCGAGGTTGACGGGGGGACGGGGGTCGAGACCGGCGGCGAGGCAGGCGTCGGCGGCGAGCAGGCCGAGCGCGTCGGAGTTGGTCACGAGCGCGACCCTGGGCCCAGCCGGCAGCGGCTGGTAGGCCAGCAACTGCCCCACGTCGAAGAGCTGGATGAGGTCGTCGACCCGGATCAGCCCCGCCTGCGCGAACAGCGAGCTGATCGCCGAGTCGGGCAGCCCGAGCTCCTCCGCCGAGTGCCCCGCCGGGGTGCCTCCGCTCTTGACCACCACGATCGGCTTGCGCCGGGCGATGCGCCTGGCCAGCCGGGTGAACTTGCGCGGATTGCCCAGCGACTCGAGGTAGAGCAGGATCACCTCGGTCGAGTCGTCCTCCTCCCAGTACTGCAGCAGGTCGTTGCCCGACACGTCGGCCCTGTTACCGGCCGAGACGAACGACGAGATGCCCATGCCCCGCTGCGCCACCCGCTGCAGCAGCGCGGTGCCGAGCGCGCCCGACTGGCTGAAGAACCCCACCTTCCCCCGCCCGGGGACGGTGGCGGCGAGCGTGGCGTTGAGTTTGACGGCGGGGTCGGTGTTGGCGATGCCCAGGCAGTTGGGGCCCACGACGCGCAGGCCGTAGGAGCGGGCGATGCGGGCCAGTTCGTCCTGCCTGGCCCTGCCCTCCGCGCCCGTCTCGCCGAACCCCGAGGAGACCACGATCAGCCCGTGCACGCCCTTCTCGGCGCACTCCTTGACCACGTCGAGCACCCCTGAGGCCGGTACGGCGACCACGGCCAGATCGACCGCGCCGTCGATCTCCCCCACACTCGGGTAGGCCCGCACGCCCGCCACCGCGCGCACCTCTCTGTGCACGGGATAGACGGGCCCGGTGAAGTCGGCGGCCAGCAGGTTGCGCAGCACGGTCTGGCCCACGCCGCCGGGCTCGCGCGAGGCGCCGACGACGGCGACCGAGCCGGGGCTGAGCAGCCTGGCGATCGACCTGGACTCGGCCCGGTGCTCGCGCGCGGCCGTCACCTCGGCGGAGGTGTCGGTGGGGGTGAGGTCGAGCGTCATGCGTACGACGCCGTCGGCGAACTGGCTCTGGGCCGTGTAGCCGGCCTGGCGCAGCAGCCCCATCATGCGCATGTTGGCGGGCAGCACGTCGGCGACGAAGCGCTCGATGCCGTTCTCGCGGGCCGTGGCCGCCAGGTGCTCCAGAAGAACGGAGGCCACTCCCCTGCCCTGGTGGGCGTCCTCGACGAGGAAGGCCACCTCGCCCTCGCCGGGCGCGGTGCGGTCGTAGCGGATCACGGCCACCATCTCGTCGCCGATGGTGGCGATCAGCGCGACCCGGTTGACGTAGTCGACGTTCGTGAACCGCGCGACCTCCCGGTCGGACAGCCGCGGCCGGGGCCCGAAGAACCGGAAATAGATCGACTCGTCGGACAGGCGGGAGTAGAAGGAACGGAGGCGGTCCGCGTCGGCGGGCCTGATCGGCCGGACGTGCGCGGTGCCGCCGTCGGCCAGGACGACATCGGCTTCCCAGTGGGCCGGATATTGTGCCTCCACAGCCTCGAGCGTAAACCCGCATCCCAAATGCCAAGACCGGGGGGCCTGTTGGGCAACGCTTGTGCATCGACTGACGCCCGGTGTCATGGGTCCGCCCCACGGGCAGCCCGGAAGCTGTTAGTTTTGCCGTGGCCAGGCTCGTTCTGAAGGCAGCAAGGTGGTGACATCATGACGCGGGTCGTCGTGGTGGGCGATCTCATGACCGACGCGGTCGCGCGCGCCCGTTATGCGCTCGCCAGGGCGAGCGACACCCCGGCGATCGTGACCATGCACGGCGGCGGCTCAGGGGCGAACATCGCCTCGTGGCTGGCCGTCGAGGGTGCCGAGGTGGCCTTCATCGGCCGCAGGGGCGCCGACATCACGGGGCGCAACCGTGACATGGAGTTGATGGGCTACGGCGTCGACGCCCGGCTCGTGATGGATCCCGAGCGGCCGACCGGCACCTGCGTGGTGCTGGTCACGCACAAGGGCGAGCGCACCATGCTCTCCGACCCGGGCGCCAACGCGGCGCTCTCGCCGGAGGACCTGCCGCGCGATCTGTTCACGCAGGGCACGCACCTGCACCTGTCGGGCTACACCCTGATCAACGAGGGCTCGCGCGACGCCGGTCTGGCGGCGCTCGACATGGCCCGCCGTGGCGGGATGTCGATCTCGATCGACTGCGCCTCGTCCGCTCCCCTGGAGCGCATGGGCGCCGAGCCGTTCCTCGAGTGGACCAACGGCGTCAAGCTGCTGTTCGCGAACACCGACCAGGCCAAGGTGCTGACCGGCCGCGACGACGCGGAGGCCGCCGCCAAGGTGCTGACCGCGTGGTTCCCGCAGGTCGTGATCAAGATGAACAACGACGGCGCGCTGTGGTACAGCAACGGCCGCCCCGATCCCGTGCGCGTGGCCGCCGAGCCGGTCGACAAGATCGTCGATGGCACGGGCGCGGGCGACGCCTTCTCCGCCGGCTTCCTGCCCGCGTGGCTGGAGGGCAAGCCTCCGGCCGAGGCGCTGTCCTCGGGCTGCCGGCTGGCGGCCAAGGCCATCATGCATCTGGGCGCGCGCCCGCCGTTCTAGGTCGCCTTGACGGCGCTAGGGTGAAAGATCCCGGACAGCGCCTAGATGAGGAGTCCGATGTCTGGCGTGCGCCCCTTACGTTCCGGCGATCCGTCCTCCATCGGCTCCTACGAGCTCACCGGGTTCCTCGGAGAGGGCGGGCAGGGCAGCGTCTACCTGGGGCTGACGCCGTCCGGTGAGCGGGTCGCGGTCAAGCTGCTGCACGCCAGGTTCACCGAGGACGAGCGGGCCGTGCGGCGCTTCCTGCGCGAGGCCGACGCGGCGCGGCGGGTGGCGGAGTTCTGTACGGCGCGGGTGCTGGACGTGGCGCAGGCGGACGGGCAGCCGTACATCGTCGGCGAATACGTGGAGGGCCCGTCCCTGCAGCGCCACGTGACCACCGAGGGGCCCATGCGCGGGCAGGCCCTCGTCCGGCTGGCCGTGTCCACCGCCACCGCCCTGGCCGCCATCCACCGGGCCGGGGTGATCCACCGCGACTTCAAGCCGGGCAACGTGCTGCTGGGGCCGGACGGGCCCCGGGTGATCGACTTCGGCATCGCGCGGGCGCTCGACGTGAGCCAGAGCATGACGTCGAGCGTGGTGGGGACACCGGCGTTCATGGCGCCCGAGCAGTTCCTGGGGGACGCGGAGCCGGCGAGCGACGTGTTCGCGTGGGCGGGGACGATGGTGTTCGCGGCCACGGGGCGGGGGGCGTTCGGGTTCGGGGCGCTGCCGATGGTGATGCACCGCATCCTCAACTCCGAGCCCGACCTGGCCGGGGTGCCGGAGGAGCTGGTCCCCCTGCTCCGGGCGGCGCTGTCCAAGGACCACCGCCAGCGCCCCGCCGCCGACCGGCTCCTCCGCGACCTGATCCGCCCCTCCGGCCCGCAACCCGCCGCACCGGGCCAGGGATACGCGCCGCCTCCCCCGCCGCCTCCCGGGTCGGCGGGAGCGGCGGCTCCGGGTGGACCGTGGGCCGGGGGCGCGCCCGGACCCTTCGCGATGCCGGCGCTCCACGACCCGGCTCCCCCCGGAGCGCCCCGGCCCTCGATGCCGGGCCCGGCGCCGGCCGGCGCCGGGCAGCCGCCCTACTTCACGCCACCCGCGCGCGGGACGCTGGGCACGTCGCCGGCGCCCGGGGGCCGCTCCGGGAAGGGCCTGCTGGTGACCCTGAGCGCGGCGGCGACGGCGGTCGTCGTCGGGGTGGCGGCCTGGGGGGTCGTCCAGCTCGGCCGGCAGGGAACGCCGACCACCTCCACGTCCGGGTCGCCGACCGCGGGCCCGGCCGCCGCCGGTTACGGAGGCGCGCTCACCTCCGTCGTACGCCCGTCCGGCAAGAAGGGCGGCACCGTGCGCCTGGCCTCGGCCGTGGGCCTCGACTCCACGGACCCGGGCGACATGTTCATGGCCCAGTCCTGGAACCTGGCGCGCCTCTACGGCCGCTCGCTGACGATGTTCAAGCCGGTTCCCGGAGCGGCGGGCGCGCAGGTCGTGCCCGACCTGGCCGAGGCGCTCGGGCAGCCGAGCGACGGTGGCAGGACGTGGACGTACAGACTCCGCCAGGGGGTGAAATATCAGGACGGCACGCCGATCACCTCGGCCGACGTGAAGCACGCGGTGCTCCGCAGCATGGACTCCGGCCTCATCCAGGGCTCGCTCTTCTTCGACAACCTGCTCGACCTGCCCTCCGGCTACGAGGGCCCCTACAAGTCGCCGGAGGCCGGCACCGGCTCCGCGATCGAGACCCCCGACGATCGCACGATCGTCTTCCATCTCCGCGAGCCGTTCGCCACGTTCGACCACGTCGCCCAGCTCCCCGAGACGATCCCGGTGCCGAAGGCGAGCGACAAACGGGACAAATACCGATTCAGCGTGATCTCCTCTGGCCCCTACCAGGTGGACAGCGCGGACGAGCAGGGCGCCGGCGAGGTGGTCGTCCGCCTGAGCCGCAACCCCCACTGGGACCCGGCCACCGACCGCAACCGCACGGCCCTGCCCGACCGCTTCGAGCTCTCCTACGGCATGGAGACCGCCGAGGCCGCCACCGCGATCAAGGCCGGAGCGGCCGAGGTGGGCTCGGTCCTGCCCGACGCGGAGATCGCGGGGATCCTCGGCGACCCGGCGCGCAAGGCCCAGGCCGACGCGCCCATCACGACGATCCGCACCCTCTCGATCAACCCGCAGGTGGCGCCGTTCGACAAGATCGACTGCCGCAGGGCGGTGGTCCGGGCGCTCGACCTGGAATCCGTGCAGGCGGCCGACCGCGCTCTGCCGGACCAGGTGCCCACGTCACTGGTGCCGCCGACGGTGACCGGCGAGCACTACGCGGACCCCGACCTGCGGCCGCGCGGCGACCAGGCCGCCGCCCGCGAGTCCCTCGCCAAGTGCGGCCGGCCGGACGGCTTCTCCGCCGTCTACCTCCACCGCGACCTGCCGGGCGAGACAAAGGCCGCGCAGGCGGTGAAGGCCGGCCTGGCCAAGGTCGGTATCGAGATCACCCTCCAGCAGGCCCCGATCACGGACTTCTACCGCTCGAAGGGCGGCAGCCCCGAATACCTGAAGAAGCAGAAGATCGGGCTCGTCGCGAGATCGTGGATCTCCGACTGGCCCGACCCCTGGTCGTACCTTCCGCTGCAGGTGGACAGCAGGCAGATCAGCGAGAAGGGATCCTCGATCAACGTGAGCGTCCGGCTGCCCGCCGTGGACGAGCTCCTCGACCGGGCGGCCAAGGAGCTCGACGCGCAGGTCAGGGCCGGGCTGTGGGCGGAGGTGGAGCGGCGGGTGGCCGACGAGGCCGTGCTCGTGCCGCTCACCTGGCGCCGCTCCCTGCTGCTGCGCGGCGCCAAGGCGGCCGACCTGCACGTCAGCCCGGTCTACGGGGACTACGACCTGGTGACCATGAGCGTGACCGCTAGCTCGTGACCGCCAGCGCCAGCGGCAGCACGGCCGGGGCGCCGGCGTGGCGGATGAGGGCGACCCCGAGCGTCATCGTCCACCCGGTGTCGACGCGGTCGTCCACGAGCAGCACGGGCCCGCCGCACTGGGCGATCGCGGTGCCGAGGTCTTTGGGCATGGCCAGCGTGCCCCTGATCGCCTGCACCCGCTTGGCGCTGTTGAACTGCTGCCCGGGCGAGCCCGCCCGATAGCCCAGCTCCCCCAGATAGGTCAGCCGACCCACCTGCGCCAGCCGCTCGGCGAACCCGCGCACCAGCTTCGGCCGCGACGCGGACGGCACACTGACCACGGCCACGGGACGCTCGCGCCAGTCCCACGCGGACAGCACCTTGATGACGGCCGCGAACATGTCGTCGGCCATCGGCCTGTCCTCCCCGCCGAACAGCTCCCGCAGCCGGTTGCCCCACCCGATGTCGGTCAGCCGGCCGAGCGCCCTGCCGGGCTCGGCGCCCAGCTCGGCCTTGATCCGGCCGGACAGGTCGGGCATGCCGGTCGGCCACTGCTTGCGGGCCTCGATCTCGACACCGGGCCGGCTCAGCCGCTCGCGGGCGGTCTCGACGGCCTGCGCGCCGATCTCCGGCGAGCGGTGGTTTCCGGTGCAGTTGTCGCAGCGGCCGCACGGCGTGGCGGCGTCGTCGTCGAGGTGCCTGCGCAGGTATCGCTCCCGGCACTCGGTCGTCGTCAGGTAGGCGAGCATGGCCTCCTGCTCGGCCCTGCGCTCGGCGGCGATGCGGGTGTAGCGCTCGGTGTCGTACGCCCACTCCTCGCCCGTGGCCTCCCAGCCGCCCTTCACGCGGCGGACGGCGCCGTCGACGTCGAGGACCTTGAGCATCATCTCCAGGCGGCTGCGGCTCAGGTCGACGGCGGTCTCGAGCGCCGGGGTGGACATGAGGCCGCGCTCCTCGAGCGTCTGGAGGGTGGTGCGCACGACGGGCTCGGGCGGGAACGCCAGCGAGGCGAAGTAGGCCCAGATGTCGCGGTCTTCGGTGCCGGGCAGCAGGATCACCTCGGCCCGCTCGACGCCGCGCCCGGCCCTGCCGACCTGCTGGTAGTAGGCGACCGGCGACTGCGGGGCGCCCACGTGCACGACGAACCCGAGATCCGGCTTGTCGAACCCCATGCCGAGCGCGCTCGTCGCGATCAGCGCCTTGATCTTGTTGTTGAGCAGCGCCTCCTCGGCCGCGAGCCGCTCGGCGGGCTCGGTCTGGCCGGAGTAGGCGGCCACCTCGTGCCCCTGCTCGCGCAGGTAGCCGGCGATCTCATGGGCGGCGGCCACGGTGAGGGTGTAGACGATGCCGGAGCCGGGCAGCTCGCGCAGCGCCTGGGCCAGCCAGGCCAGGCGCTGCTCGGCGGAGGGCAGGCGCACGACGCTGAGGTGGAGGCTGTCGCGCTCGAGCGCCCCGCGCAGGACGAGCGTGTCGTCGCCGTCGGGGCGCAGCTCCGCGGGCAGGCGGAGCTGCTCGGCCACGTCGCGGGTGACGCGGGCGTTGGCGGTGGCGGTGGTGGCCAGGACGGGGATGCCGGGCGGCAGCTCGGCGAACAGCGTGGCCAGCCTGCGGTAGTCGGGCCTGAAGTCGTGGCCCCAGTCGGAGATGCAGTGGGCCTCGTCGACCACCACGAGCCCGGCGCTCTCGGCCAGCTCGGGCAGGACGTTGTCGCGAAAGTCGGGGTTGTTGAGCCGCTCGGGGCTGACCAGCAGCACGTCGACCTGGCCGTCGGCGACCTGGCCGTAGATCTCCTCCCACGCCTCGGGGTTGGCGGAGTTGATCGTGACGGCCTTGATGCCGGCGCGCTCGGCGGCGGCGATCTGGTTGCGCATGAGGGCCAGCAGCGGCGAGACGATGACGGTGGGGCCCTCGCCGAGCTCGCGCAGGAGCGCGGTGGCCACGAAGTAGACGGCCGACTTGCCCCAGCCGGTGCGCTGGACGACGAGCACCCGGCGGCGGTCGACGACGAGGGCCTCTATGGCGGCCCACTGGTCGTCACGAAGCCGGGCGTGCTCTCCCGCGAGCGCGCGCAGGCGCTCCTCGGCCTCTTCCCGCAGCATCACAACATCGGGCGCGTCAATCATGCCCCCCTTGTTACCAGCTTCCTCCGACGATACGCGCATCGTCTTTTCGAAAACCGTCATTCTTCACGGCTTCGCCGGGCCGGCCGCCACCCGCCGCACAGGGCTGGCGACCTCCAGGAACACGCCCGCTGACCGCCACGGGGCCGGGCGCCGTCACGCGCGCGCCGCCGGCCGATCACGTGGTGGGAAAGCCCGCCCTGGGCACGACGCCGGCCGCGGATGGGCCGGGGGGTGAGCCGGCGTCGTGCCGGTAGAGGGTGCCGGTCGATGGCGCCGGCCGGCCGCGTACGGCGGGTGACGGCCCAGGCGGCGCGGGCGGCGCAGCGGTCAGGACGGGTCCGTGTGCTCGGGGAAGGCGTTGATCGTGACGCGGTGCATGCGGCGGCGTTCGGTGTAGTCGGCGACCGCGTAGTGCTGGGTGGGGCGGTTGTCCCAGAAGGCGAGCGTGCCGGGACGCCACCTGAGCCGGAGCTGGAACTCGGGCGAGCGGATGTGGTCGATCAGGAACGGCAGCAGCGCCTCGTTCTCCCGGTCGCTCAGCCCGACGAGGCGGGTCGTGGAGGCGCGGTTGACGAACAGGGCCTTGCGGCCGGTCTCGGCGTGCACGCGCACCACCGGGCGCTCGATCGGCGGCCACGCCGCCTGGATCTCGGCCAGGTCGAACGGGTGCCCCTTCGCGATCGCCTTGCGCATCGACATCGTGATGTCGTGCACGGCCGTCAGTTCGTCGCACAGCCGCTGGATCGACGGCGACAGCGTCTCGTACGCCAGGTACGTGTTCGCCCAGCACGTGTCCCCTCCCACGCTGGGAAGCTGCACGCAGCGCAGCAGCGAGCCCATGGGCGGGGTCGGCTCGAAGGTGTTGTCGCTGTGCCACTCGTCTCCGCCCTCGCCCTTGGGCGAGGTCTGGTCGAGCACGTGGATGGGGCTGGTGGAGTCCTTCTTGAAGGCCGGGTGGTTGAGGGAGCCGAAGTTCAGGGCGAACTGCAGGTGCTGCTCGTCGTCGATGTGCTGGTCGCGGAAGAACAGCACGAGGTGCTTGAGCCAGCCCGCGCGCAGGGTCGTGACCTCTTCCGGGGACAGCGGCTTGCGCAGATCGACCCCGGTGACCTCGGCGCCGATGTGCTTGGTCACGGGATGGAACTCGATCATGACCCCTCCGGAGACAAATGGGTGCCCTCGCACCGAAAGTATGACCCAAGCAATTGCTTGGTCAAGGGTCTCATATCGGACTCTTGGCGGCCACGAGTCGCGGGCACCCGAATACCTTCGGCACAATGTTCGACATGGCCCGACGTACGACTGCACCCCCGCCTGAGGACTTCGAGGAGCGGATCGTCGACATCGACGTCTCCTCCGAGATGCGCGCCAGCTATCTCGAGTACGCCTACTCGGTGATCTACCAGCGAGCCCTGCCAGACGCGCGCGACGGTCTCAAGCCGGTGCAGCGACGCATTCTCTACTCGATGAGCGAGATGGGGCTGCGTCCGGACCGAGGGCACGTCAAGTCCTCGCGCGTCGTCGGCGACGTCATGGGCAAGCTCCACCCCCACGGCGACACGGCGATCTACGACGCCCTGGTGCGCCTGGCGCAGCCGTTCTCGATGCGCCTGCCGCTCGTCGACGGCCACGGCAACTTCGGCTCGCCCGACGACATGCCCGCCGCCATGCGTTACACCGAGGCCAGGCTGGCCCCGGCGGCCATGCTCATGGTCGAGTCGCTCGACGAAGACACCGTCAACTTCAAGCCCAACTACGACGGCCAGGAGACCGAGCCCACGGTCATGCCGTCGGCGTTCCCCAACCTGCTGGTCAACGGCACGAGCGGCATCGCGGTCGGCATGGCCACCAACATGGCCCCGCACAACCTCACCGAGGTCGTGGCCGCCGCCCGCCACCTGATCAAGAAGCCGGACGCGACGCTCGACGAGCTGATGAGGTTCGTGCCGGGTCCCGACCTGCCGACCGGCGGCTCCATCATCGGCCTGCAGGGCGTGCGCGACGCCTACGAGAGCGGGCGTGGCACGTTCCGGATGCGCGCCAAGTGCGTGGTCGAGCAGATCACGCCGCGCCGCAAGGGCATCATCGTCACCGAGCTCCCCTACAACGTGGGCCCCGAGCGCGTGGTCACCAAGATCAAGGAGCTGGTGACCAGCAAGAAGCTCCAGGGCATCGCCGACCTCAAAGACCTCACCGACCGGCACAAGGGCCTGCGGCTGGTCATCGAGATCAAGAACGGTTTCATCCCCGAGGCCGTCCTCGAGGAGCTCTACCGGCTGACGCCGATGGAGGAGACGTTCGGCATCAACAACGTCGCCCTGGTCGACGGCGAGCCCCGCACGCTCGGGCTGCGCGAGCTGCTGCAGGTCTATGTCGACCACCGCATCGTGGTCGTGCGCCGCAGGTCCGAATACCGGCGCCGCAAGCGCGAGGAGCGCCTGCACCTGGTCGACGGCCTGATCATCGCGCTGCTCAACATCGACGAGGTCATCCAGGTCATCCGCGCCTCCGACGACTCGGCACAGGCGCGGACACGGCTGATGGACGTGTTCGACCTGACCGAGATCCAGGCCGCCTACATCCTCGACACGCCGCTGCGCCGCCTGACCCGCTACGACAAGCTCGAGCTCGACCGCGAGAAGGAGACGCTGAGCGACGAGATCGCCAAGCTCACCGAGATCCTCTCCTCCGAGACGAAGCTGCGCCAGGTGGTGTCGAACGAGCTGGCCGAGGTGGCCAAGAAATACGCCACCCCGCGCCGCACGGTGCTGCTGGAGGCGCCCGGCGTCACCCGCACGCCGGTCGTGTCGCTGCAGGTGGCCGACGACCCGTGCCTGGCGCTGCTGTCCTCGACCGGCCTGCTGGCCCGCACCTCCGACGCCTCGCCGCTGCCCGGCGAGGGTGATCGCTCGGCCCACGACGTGCTGATAAGCGTCGTACGCACCACCGTGCGCGGCGAGGTCGGCGTCGTGACGTCGCTGGGCCGGCTGATCCGCGTCCAGGTGGTCGACCTGCCGACGCTGCCGCCCGTGGCCAACCCGCCGTCACTGTCGGGCGGGCATCCGGTCTCCGAATACGTCTCGCTGCAGCCCGACGAGAAGGTGATCGGCCTCGGCTCCCTCGATCCCGACGGCCCCGGGCTGGCCCTGGGCACGGCGCAGGGCGTGGTCAAACGGGTGGTCCCCGACTATCCGGCCAACCGCGACGACTTCGAAGTGATCACCCTGAAAGACGGCGACACCGTGGTGGGCGCCGTGGAGCTGGTGTCGGAGGCTCACGACCTGGTGTTCATCTCCTCCGACGCCCAGCTCCTGCGCTTCTCCGCCGCGCTGGTACGCCCGCAGGGGCGGCCGGCGGGCGGCATGGCCGGGATCCGGCTCGACGGGACGGCCCGGGTGGTCTGGTTCGGCGTGGTCGACCCCGAGCTGCCCGCCGTGGTGGTGACGGTCGCCGGGTCGTCCACGGCGCTGCCCGGCACGCAGTTCGGGGGCGGCAAGGTGTCCGACTACACCGAGTTCCCCGCCAAGGGGCGGGCCACGGGTGGGGTGCGGGCCCAGCGGTTCCTGAAGGGCGAGGACGAGTTGCTGCTGGCCTGGGCGGGGCCGGCCCCGGCCAAGGCGGTCTCGGCGGTGGGCAAGCCGGTGCCGCTGCCGGAGGAGGTCGGCCGCCGTGACGGCTCGGGCGTCCGCCTCACCCACACCATCGGCGCCATCGGCGGCGCCATCGCCTCCGGCCCCGAGGCCCTGCCCGGCGACACGGAGCAGCCGCCGCCTTCGCTGGACGAGTGACGCCCAATGGCACGCCACCACGTGGTGGTGTGCCATCGAACCGGCCATCGAACCGGCCATCGAGCCGGCCATCGAGCTGGGCGGCGAACGGGCCATCGAGCGGGCCGCCGGCGCGGTCGTTGAGCGCGGTCGTTGAGCGGGCCGGCGCAGGTTCGTCCCACGGGCATCACGCGCACGAGGAATGGGTTGTTATGAAACCCCGTCCAGGGCCGATCATCTGAGAGAGCGCTCTCTCCGATGGAGGTACCGTGTTCCGATCCAGACGCCCATTAGGGGTGGCCTTAGCCCTGGTCGCCTCTCTCCTCGTCGCCCCGCCCGCAGTGGCGGCCGCCGAACCGCTCACGATCACCGACTTCGAGTCGGACGGCGTCCCCGCCGGCGTGTACGCCTGGGGCAACGACGCGGCCTCGACCCCGGCCCTCACCGTCGGCCCCGGCACCGACCGCCCAGGGGCGCCCGCCGCCAACCGGGTGCTCACCTCGGTCTACAACGTGAGCCAGTGGGGTGGCTGGTCCCACGACCTGCCCGCCACGCAGGACTGGTCCCCGTACGAGGGCTTCTCCTTCTGGGTGAAGGGCGCCGGCTCAGGACAGCGGATCTTCTTCGAGCTCAAGGACGGCGGCCCCGGCCCGGGCAACGCCGAGCTGTTCGAGTCGTCGTTCACCGACGACACGGCGGGCTGGCGGAAGGTGGAGGTGCCGTTCGCGAGCTTCACCCGCCGCACCGACTACCAGCCGGGCGGCGCGCCGACGGACGGCGAGCTGGACCTGGTCGCCATCTGGGGCTACGCGATGCGCCTGCCCACCACGTCGGGCACGCTGGTCTGGGACGAGTTCCAGATCTACGGCACCGCGCCCCCGCGCCCGGTGCGGCTGTCCACCGGCAAGCCGGTCTACCCCGTGGACGAGAAGGGCGAGGCCGAGGTCGGCGTCACGATCACCACGGCCGACGGCGCCCCGCTCGCCGGCGGCCTGTCGGTGGCCTACCGGACCGGCACCGGCACCGCGACCCCCGGCACCGACTACACGCCCGTCCAGGGCACGCTGACGTTCCCGGCGGGCACGGCCTCGGGGTCGGGGAGGACGTTCACGGTCAAGACCCTGCACGACGGGCAGAACGAGGTCGCGGAGACCATCCCGATCGAGCTGTCGGGCACCGGCACCAGGCCGCCCGCCGAGGCGCCGGTCATCGTGATCAACGCGCACGGCCTGCCGTACCTGGACGCCGGCAAGCCGGTCAAGGACCGCGTCGCCGACCTGCTGGGCCGGATGACGCTGGATGAGAAGATCGGCCAGATGACGCAGGCCGAGCGCGGCGCGCTGGCCAAGCAGAGCGACATCGCCACCTACGTGCTGGGCTCCCTGCTGTCCGGCGGCGGCTCGACGCCCCCGCAGAACACGCCGCGGGCGTGGGCCGACATGATCGACGCCTTCCAGCTCCAGACCCGCCAGACGCGCCTCCAGGTCCCGCTGATCTACGGTGTCGACGCGGTGCACGGCCACAACAACGTCGTGGGCGCGACGATCTTCCCGCACAACGTCGGCATGGGCGCCACCCGTGACCCCGGCCTGGTCGAGCGGGAGGGCGAGGTCACGGCCAAGGAGGTCAAGGCCACCGGCATCCCGTGGAACTTCTCCCCCTGCCTGTGCGTGGCGCGCGACGACCGCTGGGGCCGGGAGTACGAGTCGTTCGGCGAGGACCCGGCTCTGGTACGGCGCATGGCCACGATCATCGACGGGTTGCAGGACAACGGGGTGCTGGCCACGGCCAAGCACTACGTGGGCGACGGCGGCACCACGTACGGCTCCTCGACGACCGGCGACTACACGATCGACCAGGGCGTCACCCAGGTCGGCCGCCAGGAGCTGGAGGCGGTCCACCTGGCGCCGTTCGCGGAGGCGGTCAGGCGCGGCGTCGCCACCGTGATGCCCTCGTTCTCCAGCGTGGACTTCGGCGACGGGCCGCTGAAGATGCACGCCCACGCCGAGCTGATCAACGGCACGCTCAAGGGCCGGCTCGGGTTCAAGGGCTTCGTGATCAGCGACTGGCAGGCCATCGACCAGATCCCCGGCGACTATTCGAGCGACGTACGCACCTCGATCAACGCCGGACTCGACATGATCATGGTTCCCTACGCGTATCCGCAGTTCACGACCACGCTCAAGGCCGAGGTCGAGGCCGGGCGGGTGCCGGTGGCCCGGGTGGACGACGCGGTGGCGAGGATCCTGACCCAGAAGTTCCGGCTGGGGCTGTTCGAGCGCCCGTACGCCGACCGCACCCACCTCGGCGACGTCGGCTCGGCGGCGCACCGCGCGGTCGCCCGCCGGGCCGCCGCCAAGTCGCAGGTGCTGCTGAAGAACGACGGCGGCCTGCTGCCCCTGCGCCGCGACGCCAAGGTGTACGTGGCCGGCTCCAACGCCGACGACCTCGGCAACCAGAGCGGCGGCTGGACGATCACCTGGCAGGGCTCGTCCGGCCCGATCACCCAGGGCACCACGATCCTGCGGGCGATCCGGTCCAAGGCGGCCTCGGTCACCTACTCGCGTGACGCCTCCGCCGGCCTGGCCGGGCACGACGTGGGCGTGGTGGTCGTGGGCGAGACCCCGTACGCCGAGGGGCAGGGCGACGTGGGCCGCGCCGGGCGCACGCTGAGCCTGTCGGCCGCCGACCGGGCCGCAGTCGACCGGGTCTGCGGGGCCATGAAGTGCGCCGTGCTCGTGGTCTCCGGCCGTCCGATGCTGCTGGGCGACCTGTCGGGCGTCGAGGCCGTGGTGGCGTCGTGGCTGCCCGGCACGGAGGGCGACGGAGTGGCCGATCCGCTGTTCGGCACGGCGCCCTACACCGGGCGGCTGCCGTTCACGTGGTTCCGGTCGGTGGAGCAGGTGCCGATCAATGTGGGCGACGCCTCGTACGACCCGCTGTTCCCGTACGGCTGGGGGCTGCGTACCGACCGGGCCAGGGACCGGCTCAAGGCGGCGCGGGACGAGCTCGCCGGCGGCGACGACCTGTCCGAGGACGCCGCCGCGGAGCTGACCCTCGCCCTGGGCGCCCGCTACTGGAACGCCGACGGCACCGTCGGCGACGCCCGGACCGTGCTGGGCCGCCTGGCCACGGCCGCGTCACTGCTCGAGCGCTCGAAGAGCGACGCGTACGCCGTGGACGACGCCGTCGTCTCGGTGGCCAGGGACGTCGCGCAGAGCGCGGCCAGGCGGCCCGACCTCCAGGCGGCGGCCGACCACGAGCTGGCGGCGGGCAACCTGCGCGAGGCGGTGAACCTGCTGATCCGCGCCATCGGCTGACCCGAGGGGCCGGCCCCGCGCCGAGCGGGGCCGGTTCCGGCCCGGGCGTCGTCCCCTTGACCCGGGCCGGAAGCCGTCAGACCCGGCGGCAGAGGCAGAACGGATGCCCCGCCGGGTCCAGGAACACCCGGAACTCGTCGTCGGCACTCGGCTGGTGCTCGTGCTTGCTCGCCCCGATCTTGACCGTCTGCGCTTCGGCCTCGTCCAGGTCGTCCACCGCGAGATCGAGGTGGAGCTGCTGAGGGTGATCGGGGTCCGGCCACCTGGGCGGCTGGTGGTCGGCGGCGAGCTGGAAGGCCAGCCGCGGTCCCCCGTCGCTGACGACCGCCCAGTCCTCCTCCACCGAGAGGATCGGCCAGCCGAGCAGCTTGGCGTAGAACTCCGCCAATGCCCCCGGATCGGGGCAATCCAGCACGACACTTCGGTACTCGGCGATGCCGCTCATCGATTCCTGCCTCTCTCAGACGACAATGGATGCCATGGCTGCCAATTCGTTCATGGTCCCGCTCGGCACTCCCGCGCCCGCCTTCGATCTGACCGCCATCAACGGCGGCAGTGTCTCCCTCGAAGACCTCAAAGGCTCTCCCGCCAGCCTCGTGGTCTTCCTGTCCAACCACTGCCCGTACGTGCGGCACATCGAATCCGGCCTCGCCGCCCTGGCCAAGGACTACGGCTCGCGACTGTCGATCGTCGCCATCAGCAGCAACGACAGCGTGAACTACCCGGACGACGATCCGACACACCTCGCGGAGCAGGTCGCGCGGGCGGGGTTCGGGTTCCCGTACCTGCTGGACGACACCCAGGAGGTCGCCAAGGCGTACCGGGCGGCGTGCACGCCCGACTTCTTCCTGTACGACGCGCAGTTCCAGCTCGTCTACCGCGGCGAGTTCGACGGCTCCAGACCGGGCAACGCCGTACCGGTGACCGGCTCGTCGCTGCGGGCCGCCATCGACGCCCTGCTCGACGGCACGCCGTTGCCCGAGGAGCAGAGCCCGTCGCTCGGGTGCGGCATCAAGTGGAAACCGGGCAACGAGCCCACCTGAAACACGAGTCTCCGTCACCTCGTCGGCCCGAGAAGCCTCCGGCGTGTCGCTGGTGTCTCTATGATCGCCACCACGAAGTCCCGGGTGAGTCGCCGACGACGTGAATGGAGATCGAGATGCTCGCACGATGGACTGCGTTACCCGCCCTGGCGGCGCTGGCCCTGCTCACCACCGCCTGCGTCAATCCCGCCGCCCAGGGCGGCGCCACCCCCTCGGCCTCCGCCGCCTCCGGCGGGCCCAAGCGGATCGGGTTCTTCGGCTTCGCCAAGGCCAACTCGTTCACCGCCGCCACGTTCGCCGGGGTCGAGGAGTACGCCAAGGCCAACAACGCCACGGCCGAGTTCCTCGACCCGAACTTCGACGCCCAGGCGCAGGTCCGGCAGCTCCAGGACGCGGTGACGGCCAAGCGGTTCGACGTGTTCGTCGTGCAGGCCAACGACGGGGCGGCCGTGGTGCCGGCGATCCGCTCCGCCGTACAGGCCGGGATCTCCGTCGTCGTTCAGTTCACTCCCGTGGGCACCCGTTACGACACCGCCCAGCCCCAGGTCGAGGGCACGATCACGCTCATCGACGTGCCCACGCTCAACGGCGAGGGCCTCGGCAGGCTGGCCGTCCAGGCGTGCGAGAGCAAGAAGCTGAACCCCTGCGAGGTCGGCTACCTGGAGGGCCTGAAGGCGCTCCCGCTGGACAACGCCCGCACGCAGGCGGCCGTCGGGGTGCTGAAGGCGGCGCCGGGCGTACAGGTGAAGGCGCAGCTCGAAGGCGGCTACACGCAGGAGAGCGGGCGCAAGGCCATGCAGGACGTGCTGCAGAAGGAGCCCGGCATCGACGTGATCATCGGCGCGTCGCAGGCCGTCCTGGGCGCCGAGGCGGTGGCCAAGGACAAGGACATCCTGTACGTCGCCAACGGCGCCTCCCGCCAGACCGTCAAGGCGGTGCAGGAGGGCCGCTGGTACGCCGCGTACTACCTGCCGGTCAAGACCCTGGGCGCCAAGGCCGCCGAGCTGGGCCTGAACAAGGCGCTGGGCAAGCAGGTGCCCGACACGAACGCCATGACGGACGTCGATCCCGGCACGAGCATGGGGACCAAGCAGGCGCTCGCCTCGGTGACCGGCGAATACGACGAATGACGGCGCGCCCGGCACGCACGGTGAGCGCGCCGCGCTCATTACGCGACTACGGGATCGTCCTGGCGGTGGCCGTGCTCGTGACGGTGCTCTCGCTGTCCACGGACACGTTCCTGACCTCGGGGAACCTCATCAACCTGCTGGACCAGGCCGTCGTGGTGGGGCTGCTGGCGTGCGGCATGACGCTGTGCGTGATCTGCGGGGTCTTCGACCTGTCGGCCGGCGCGGTGCTCGCGGTGAGCGCGATCGTGGCCGTGCTCGTCACCGAGCGCGCGGGCGTCCCCGCCGGGTACGCGGCCGCCGTCCTCACCGGCGGCCTGCTCGGCACCGTCAACGGCGTGGTCGTGGTGCTGTCGCGGGTGCACTCGTTCATTGCCACGCTGGCGCTCGGCATCGTGCACCGCGGCCTGGCCCTCGTCATCGCCGGCGGCGCGATCGTCTACCCCGGGCCCGCCCACCTGACGGCGTTCCAGTCGCTGAGCTGGCCCACCGTCCTCGGCGGCGTCACCGCGTCGTCCCTGCTCCTGGTCGCGGTGGCCGTCATCACGTCGATCCTGCTGGCGCGCACCACGTTCGGCCGGCGCGTGTACGCCGTCGGCGGCAACCCCACGGCCTCCTGGCTGTCCGGGATCGGCGTGCGCTCGGTCCAGGTCGGCGTGTTCGCGATCAGCGGGATCTGCGCCGGGCTGGCCGGCCTGGTGCTGGCCGCCCGCGGCGGCTCGGCCCAGCCGGACATGGGGACGCTGCTGGAGCTGACGGCCATCGCGGCGGCCGTGATCGGCGGCACGAGCATCCTGGGCGGGCAGGGCGCGATCTGGCGCGGCATGGTGGGGGTGCTGATCCTGACGCTCATCGGCAACGGCTTCAACCTGCTCGGCTGGAACTCCACCTACCGCCCGATCGTCGAGGGCCTGCTCATCCTGGCCGCCGTCAGCATCGACTACGCCCTCAGGCACCGCCCCGACTGACACCGGCGAACCCCTCACCGACCCTCCGGCCAAGCCCGACGCCCCTCAGCGCTTCCCACCCGGCCCGGCAGGTCCGGCCGATGGTCCGACCGGTCCGGCCGACTGTTCAGCCGGTCCGGCCGGCAGGTCCGGCCGTCGGATCGGCCGCGGGACGATGGGCGCGAACGATCAGCTCCGCGGTCTCGCGGGCGATCTCCTGACGTTCGGCGTCGGTCAGGGGCTGCGTGCCGAGCGGTGAGCGCACCCGCCCTTCGGCGGCCGGCAGCAGGACGAACTGGCGCGCCGCGCGGAGGCGATCGGGAACGTCGAGGCGCCCGCCGCGATCGGCATCGGCGAGGACGCGCCCGGCCGCCTCGCCCGGCCGCTCGGCGCGTCCCGCGGCTCTCTGTCGGATTAACGCGAAAGATCCACAAATCTGTCACATGAGCGTTACGATCTGCTGAGCAGTCAGCGGTGCGGATTTCGAAGGGCCGAGATGACCAACCCCTCGCGCGTCCCGACGGGGATCAATCCCAACATCCCCAACTCGGCGCGCATGTACGACTACTACCTCGGCGGTAAGGACAATTTCGCGGCTGATCGCGAAGCCGCGGAAAAAATCATGGCATTGGGCCCGAGCAGGGAGATCTGCCTGGCCAACCGGCGTTTCCTGGGCAGAGCCGTACGATATGTGTCCGCACTCGGCATCGACCAGTTCATCGACCTCGGCACCGGGCTGCCCAACCAGAACAACGTCCACGAGGTCGCCCGCAAGGAGCACCCGGAGGCGCGTGTCGTCTACGTGGACTACGACCCCGTGGTCATCGTCCACGCCCGCGCCCTGCTGGCCGGCACGGACACGGCCATCACGATCGTGCACGCCGACGTACGCGAGCCGTCGTCCATCCTCGACGCCCCGGACACCAAGCGGCTGATCGACTTCAGCAAGCCGGTGGGCGTGATCGCCCTCGGCGTGCTGCACTGCCTGACCGCCCAGGACGACCCGTGGGGCGTGGTCGGCGAGTTCCGCGAACGCATGGCACCGGGCAGCGCGCTGGTCATCTCCCACCTCACCGACGACGCCCACCCGGAGGTGGGGGTGGCGGCCCGCGAGGTGTACGAGGACGCGGACGCGCCCCTGATCCACCGCAACCACCACCAGGTCAGCCACATGTTCGACGGCTTCGACCTGGTGGAGCCCGGGGTGACGCACGTGGCGGACTGGCGCCCGGACGAGGCCTGGGAGACCGAACTCGCGGGCAGCGAATGGTGGTACGTGGGCGTCGGCCTCAAACCCTGACCTCCGCCCCTCACCCGCGAGCCCCTGCCGCCTTCGACCCCATCGCGCGGGGGCCTACCTGCCCCTGGGGTCAGGTCGCGGCGGTGATGGCGGCCGGGAGGGCGAGCAGCAGTTCGTGCGGCTCACCGCCCTGCCAGTGCCGGATCAGCCGGGTCCCCGCCTCTCCCGGATCGAACCCCTCGCACCCCAGGGGCCCGAAGCAGCCCGCCTGGTCCAGCATGAGGATCAGCGGGTCGTCCTCGGGCAGGCCGGCCGCGTAGGCGGCGGTGTCGAGGAGAGCCAGGGCGCACTTGGCGTTGCGGCCGTCGTCCTTGGACTCCACGCGGTCGAGGCGGCGCCGGGCCTGAGCACGGAGATACGCGGCAAGCGATTCAGACCTACTCACGACTAACCTTCTTCGATCACGTACATACGGCTACGACATCATCACCCACGGTGAAGGGTTTTCGTGGGACGTTGGCGAAGTCCAGCCAGTCGGCACCCCGCTGAGCAGTAACTTTGGGGTGTCGGTCATCATTTGTGGCATGAGTGCGTTCGACGACCTATATGCCGCCAACGCGAAGTTCGCCGAGCAGTTCGGCAACTCGGGGCTCACCGGCCGGGCAGCCCGCGGGCTTGCCGTAGTGACCTGTATGGACTCCCGCATCGACCCCCTGGGCCTGCTCGGGCTGCGGCCCGGCGACGCCAAGATCCTCCGCAACGCGGGCGCCCGCGTGACGGACGACGTCCTGCGGACGCTCGTGCTGGCCGTTTACCTGCTCGGGGTGGAGCGGGTATTGGTGATGCCGCACACGGACTGCGGCATGGCCAAGGCGACGGACGAGGACGTGTACAAGCTGACCAGCGACCGGGGCGTGGACACCCGCAGCCTGGAGTTCCACACGGTCCCCGACCAGAACGAGGCCCTGCGCCACGACCTCACCCGCATCCGCAGCACCCCGTTCCTGCCGTCGGGCATGCCGATCGCCGGAGCCATCTACGACGTCCACACCGGCCGCCTCACCCCCTCACCCCACTGACCCACCCTCTTCGCCCCCGAGAACGCCCTCAGGGGCGCCCCCATCGGCGCCCCTGACCAACTCCCCGACGCCTCATCCCAACCGCCCTGGGGAGACGACACCGGACACCCTCACGGCCACGACGCCGGCGGCTTTCGAAGCACGACGCCGACCAGTCACAGAACCACCGTCGGACGCTCCCAGAGCACTCCGCCGACCACCCACGGACACCCCACGCGCACGCCGACGACCACTCACGGAGGCGGAGCCGACCGCCTCGGACAACGAACCGGGCACCTTCCCCCCACCCGAGGCCGAACGCCCTCCCCGAGCAGCCGGCACCGGCGCGCGAACAGAGCGCACGCAGGAAGCCGACGACGCGACGCCCGTGAACCCAGGGAACGACACCTCGGAACGCAGAGCCGCCGGAATGGTCGCCCCACGTCACCCACGCCACAACGCACCCTGAGGCCCTCAAGCGACCCGGCCACCACCCAGGGCCCCCTGAACCCAGGTAGAGCCGTCAGAGCACCCTACAGCCCCTCCAGAGCCCAACCCATGATCAAGGGCTCAGGCTCTGGACGGCACCTGAGCGCACTCAGGCGTCGATGTGGTCGCGATCCACCTCGGCCGCGCTGCTCACGATGAACTCCCGCCGCGGCGCGACCTCACTGCCCATCAGCAGATTGAAGATCCCCTCGGCCCCTTCGGCGTCCTCGATGCGCACGCGCCGCAGCACCCGGTGCCGCGGGTCCATCGTCGTCTCGGCGAGCTGATCGGCGTCCATCTCGCCCAGACCCTTGTAGCGCTGCACCGGTTCCTTCCACCGCTTGCCCCGCCGGTCGAGGTCGCGCAGCACCTTGTGCAGCTCGGCGTCGGAGTAGCAGTAGATGTACTTGTCCTTGCCCCGGCCCGGGTTGGTCAGCTCGATGCGGTGCAGCGGCGGCACGGCGGCGAAGACCCGCCCGGCCTCCACCATCGGCCGCATGTAGCGGTGGAAGAGGGTCAGCAGCAGGCAGCGGATGTGGGCGCCGTCGACGTCGGCGTCGGCCATGAGGATGACCTTGCCGTAGCGGGCGGCCTCGATGTCGAACGAGCGCCCGGAGCCGGCCCCGACCACCTGGATGATGGCGGCGCACTCGGCGTTCTTGAGCATGTCGCTCACGGACGCCTTCTGCACGTTGAGGATCTTGCCCCGGATCGGCAGCAGAGCCTGGAACTCCGAGTCGCGGGCCAGCTTGGCCGTGCCCAGGGCGGAGTCTCCCTCGACGATGAACAGCTCGCTGCGGTCGACGTCGTCGCTGCGGCAGTCGACCAGCTTGGCCGGGAGCGCGGAGTTCTCCAGGGCGCTCTTGCGCCGCTGGTTGTCGCGGTGCTCCCGGGCCGCGATGCGGGCCTTGGCGGCGGCGACGATCTTCTCCAGCACCGCCCGCAACTGCTGCTTGTAGCCGCGCGGCGGGTTGACGAAGAGCTCCTTGAGCTCACGCGAGACCACGTGGGCGACGATGCGGGTGGCCGCCGAGGTGCCGAGGACCTCCTTGGTCTGGCCCTCGAACTGCGGCTCGGGCACCCGGACCGTCACGACCCCGGTCAGGCCCTCGGAGATGTCGTCCTTGGTGACCGGGTCGTCGCCGTTCTTCAGCAGGCGGGTCTCGCGCAGCAGCTCGTTGATCGTCCGGACCAGGCCGCGCTCGAAGCCGGTCAGGTGGGTGCCGCCCTTGGGGGTGGCGATGACGTTGACGAACGAGCGCACGGTGGACTCGTAGCCCTTGCCCCAGCGGACCGCCACGTCGACGGTCAGCTCACGCTGGACCTCGGTGGGGGTCATGTGGCCCTGGTCGTCGAGGACCGGCACGGTCTCGTGGAAGTGGCCCAGGCCCTGCAGGCGCAGCACGTCGCAGACGGCCTCGTCGCGGGCCAGGAACTCGGTGAACTCGGAGATGCCGCCGTCGAAGCGGAACTCCTCCTCGATGCGCTCCTCGTGCCTGCTGTCACAGACCGCGAGGGTCAGGCCCGGCACCAGGAAAGCGGTCTGCCGCAGCCGCACGTGGATCTCGTCGAGCGAGACCTCGGCGTCGGGCAGGAAGATCTGCTTGTCGGCCCAGAAGCGCACGCGGGTGCCGGTGACCTTCTTGGGCAGTTGGCCCCCGATGCGCAGGCCGGACTTCTTCTTGAACTTCGCCGTGGGCCCTTCGCCGTCGAAGACCCCGGGAACGCCACGGCGAAAACTGATCTCGTGCACCTGACCGTCGCGGTCGACCTCCACGTCCACCCGTGCGGACAGGGCGTTGACCACGGAGGCGCCGACGCCGTGCAGGCCGCCGGAGGCGCCGTAGGAGCCGCCGCCGAACTTACCGCCCGCGTGCAGCTTGGTGTAGACGAGCTCCACGCCGGCCAGGCCGGACTTGGGCTCGACGTCGACCGGGATGCCACGGCCGTTGTCGCGCACCTCGATGGACCCGTCGGGATAGAGCTCCACCTCGATCCGGTCACAGTGACCGGCCAGCGCCTCGTCGACGCCGTTGTCCACGATCTCCCAGAGGCAGTGCATCAGCCCGCGACTGTCGGTGGACCCGATGTACATGCCCGGGCGCTTGCGAACGGCCTCCAGGCCCTCAAGCACCGACAGGTGACGAGCCGTGTAACCCGCCTCCACTAGCGTCACTCCAGCTCCCCTGGTCTAGGCATCGAACACGTGTGCGTAGCCTACCGTTCTTCCCGTAGGTGCGCGTACAAGCTTGCCATGGCGGCACGTTTCCCGTTACCAACCGGCTGATCGTCATTACTTTGGGACACATTCCGCTCTGGGCGTAGAGAGGGGGCGGTTGGGAACGTCCACGTCCGGTTAGATGTTGTTCCAAGTGACTGACGCCAGATCCTCGCTTCGGCGGGGGTGACCCGAAAGGCGATACGTGACTGGAGCTCTCGCCCCCGTTAAGCCGCTGACGGCCCTCGACCGCTGCGACCGCTGCGGTGCCCAGGCCTACATTCGCGCGACCCTGCCTGTGGGTGGGGAGCTTTTGTTCTGCGCCCATCATGGGCGTCAGCACATTGCAGCGCTGCGCGATAAGGGCGCCGACATCCTGGACGAGTCGGCTCGACTCAGCGAAACCCATTCAATTGCCCCCAACGACGAACGTTGATCCAGCGCTCGCCGTGATGAGATAACCACATATCGCGTGACCAGAACGGCGACCCCGGGCTGCCCGGGGTCGCCGTTCTGCATGAAACCATCCCCGGCAGGACCCGGCGTCGCGGGCGAGAAGGCCCGCGCGACCCGGCCCGCCGCCGGCGGTTCATGCATGGACGACGACCTCACCCGACCCTCCGGCCAGCGGATTCACGACGAAACGCCGAGCCGCGACATGCGGCCGGACCGCATCCGTCTGAGGCATCGCGCCCGTCCGCAACCGCGCCCGTCCGTAACCGCGCTGGTCCGTAACCGCGCCCGTCCGTGACATCGTGTCCGGCCGAGACATCGTGTCCGGCCGAGACATCGTGCCCGTCTGTGGCATGCGGCCCAGCCGCGTCCAGGGCCGGCTCTTCCGTCGCCCACACGACCCCACCCTCGCCCTCGCCGACCGGAATGTTCTTCCTCTCCTGCCCTGTCACGGACCCGCCCGGATTCACGGGAGCCACGGTCACGACCCGGCACGAGACCGGAAGCGGCACTGGCCAGGGCCAATAAGGTAGATGCTTGTGCTGATCCTGTTGCCGCCGTCCGAAGGCAAGGCGTCCGAAGGCAACGGGCCGCCCGTGGGCGAGTTGTCCTTCCCCGCCCTCGACAAGGCCCGCAAACGCGTCCTCAACGCGCTCGTCCGGGCCTCCAAGCGCCGCGACGCCCTCGACGTGCTCGGGCTGACCCCGGGGCTGGCCGGCGAGCTGGCCAAGAACACGGTGCTGAAGACCGCCCCCACGCTGCCCGCCGCCACCCTCTACACCGGCGTCCTCTACGACAATCTCGGCCTGGGGACCCTCGGCGAGGAGGCCAGGAGGCGAGCGGAGGAGTCGGTGCTCGTCTTCTCCGGCCTCTGGGGTGTGGTGAAGATCACAGATTTCATTCCGCCGTACCGCCTGTCGATGGGCGTCAACCTGCCTCCGCTCGGGGGGCTGGCCGCGTTCTGGCGTCCGGTGGTGTCGAAGGAGCTGGATCGGACGGAGGGGCTGGTGGTGGATCTCCGCTCGGCCACGTACGCGGGCGCCTGGCAGCCGGGCGAGCGCTCGGTGACGGTACGCGTCTTCAGGGACGGCAAGGTCGTCAGCCACATGGCCAAGGCGACCCGGGGCGAGATCGCCCGCGCCCTCCTCCACCAGGACGCCTCCCCCTCGGCCCCCGACGAGCTCGCCAAGATCCTCACCGCCCTGGGCCACACGGTCGACCTCGCGCCGCCCTCCCGCCCCAAGCGCCCCTGGACCCTGGACGTGCACGTCACCGACCCCACCTAGGGCCAGGAAGGCACAGACGCCACCGCCCCGCCCGGAGAACATCCCGGGCGGGGCGGTGGTTTTCCGCAGGTCAGGCAGATCAGTCCAAGTAGTCCCGCAGGACCTGGGAGCGCGACGGGTGGCGCAGCTTGGACATGGTCTTCGACTCGATCTGGCGGATGCGCTCACGGGTCACCCCGTAAACCTTGCCGATCTCGTCGAGCGTCTTCGGCTGCCCATCCGTGAGGCCGAACCGCATCGACACGACGCCCGCTTCCCGCTCCGACAACGTGTCGAGAACGGAGTGAAGCTGCTCCTGGAGCAGCGTGAAGCTGACGGCGTCGGCCGGGACGATGGCCTCGGAGTCCTCGATGAGGTCGCCGAACTCGCTGTCTCCCTCCTCACCCAGCGGGGTGTGCAGGGAGATGGGCTCGCGCCCGTATTTCTGGACCTCGACGACCTTCTCGGGCGTCATGTCCAGCTCACGGGCCAGCTCTTCCGGCGTGGGCTCGCGGCCCAGGTCCTGCAGCATCTGCCGCTGGACGCGGGCCAGCTTGTTGATCACTTCGACCATGTGGACCGGGATGCGGATGGTCCGCGCCTGGTCGGCCATGGCCCTGGTGATCGCCTGCCGGATCCACCACGTGGCGTAGGTGGAGAACTTGTAGCCCTTGGTGTAGTCGAACTTCTCGACGGCCCTGATCAGACCCAGGTTGCCCTCCTGGATCAGGTCGAGGAACAGCATGCCGCGCCCGGTGTAGCGCTTGGCCAGCGAGACCACGAGCCGGAGGTTGGCCTCCAGCAGGTGGTTCTTGGCCCGGCGGCCGTCTTCGGCGATCCATTCGAGCTCGGCCTTGACGTCGACGGGCAGCCCCTCGGTCTCCCCGCCGCCGAGCTGCTCCTCGGCGAACAGGCCCGCCTCGATGCGCTTGGCGAGCTCGACCTCCTGCTCGGCGTTGAGCAGGGGGACCTTGCCGATCTGCTTGAGATAGTCCTTGACCGGGTCGGCGGTGGCGCCGGCGGCGGCCACCTGGGCCACCGGGGCGTCATCGTCGTCGTCGGAGAGGATGAGGACCTCGTCCTCACTCTTCGCCGCCGCCGCCGCTGCCGCCGCTGCTTCGGCCGCCTTGGGCTCGTCGTCGGATTCTTCGTCGGAGTCGGAGTCACCCTCGGAGTCGGAGTCGGCCTCGGCGACGATCTCCTCGTCGTCGACCTCGATCTCCTCGAGGTCCTCCAGCTCCACGTCGCCGTCGAGCTCGAGCACCTCGTCGTCGTCCGTGTCTCCCCGCGGAGTCTCGGGTGCCTTCGGCTTGGTCTCGGCAGGCCCACCGTTCTTCGGCTCGGCCTTCTTGGCGGCGGCGGGAGCCGCGGCCTTCTTCGCCGCCGGGGCGGCCTTCTTTGCAGGGGCCGCCTTCTTGGCGGCCGGCTCGGCTTCAGCGGTGCCCACGACCGCGGTCACGGTCTCGGGCTGCTGCTCTTTGGCGGCCGCCGCCGTCTTGGTCTTGACGGGGGCAGCGGTGCGGCGCTTAGCTGGACGAGACTTCTTCGGCGCAGCCGAATCCGCGGCGGTCACCCTCAGGGTCACGCCCTCTTTGCTGAGGTTCCGCAGAAATGCGGCGGCGTGCGACATCGGGATGTCCGCCTCCTCGAAGGCCTGACGGACATCCTCGGACTCGAGGAAACCCTGCGAGCGCCCACGCTCGAGCAGTCGCTGAATGACGGGCTCGTTCAGCTCTTGTGGCTTCGAGCGAGTCGAACTTGCAGGCGACACGAACACCTCTCGAACGAACGCGTGGCGACAATGGACCCAGATGCCCGCTGGGGGGCTGTTGCCTCTCTCGGAGATCGGTGAGGCCGTGCGGACCGCGACGGACCTGCACAGCATTGTGGCACGACCCCGCAATCCATACGGCCACCTCCCGGCGGTTGACCTCCACCCTAGGCCGACCCAGACAGTAGTGCGTACGTAAGCGGGGCACTGATACCCGAAAGCAACCGTTATGACTGTTTCATTCAGTCACTCTTCGTGGCTGGCGGGACGTGAATAGCGAGCGCGGTAACGTCATCATCCTGTTCATATCCAGACAACATCCGGTCAACCAGGAAGTCCAGCAACATGTGCGGACTACTCACGACCTCAGGCGGCGCTTCGGTCACAACACTGCAAATCTCTGCGAGTCCGGCATCCAGCCCGCGCTTGCGGTTCTCCACGAGACCGTCGGAGTAGAGCACGGCTGTATGGCCGGGCGGCACCACGAACCGGAACTGCCTTCGGCTGGTCGGCCAGCCTAGCGGAGTGCCCGGCTCGGCGTCGCACAGGATCGCCGTGCCCTGCGGGGACACGAGGACGGGTGGCGGGTGTCCTGCCATGGCGAGGGTGCCCTCGCCCGTGACGGGCTCCACGACCATGTAGGCCAGGGTCGTGACCTGCTCCTCTTCCTCGGTGGCCTCGAAGACCCGGTCGAGGCCGGTGAGCACGGCCGCGGGCGGCGGATTGGTCAGCGCCAGCGCCCGCATGGCGTTGCGGATGCGGCCCATGCCCGCCGCGGCCTTGACGCCCTTGCCCATGACGTCGCCGACGACCGCCGCGACCCGCCCGTCCTGAAGGACGAACGCGTCGTACCAGTCGCCGCCGACCTGGACGTGGCGGCTGCCCGAGCGGAAGCGCTGGGCCAGCACCAGGCCCTTGACCACCGGCAGGCGGTCGGGCAGCAGGCTGCGCTGCAGCGTCTCGGCGGTGCGGTGCTCGCGCTCGAAGAGCGTGGCCCGCTCGACCGCCAGGGCGCACTGTCCGGCCAGCGCCTCCAGGAAGACGCCGTCCTCCTGGGAGATCTTCTGCGGCCGGGTGAAGGAGAATCGGAGCGCTCCCAGGGCTCGTCCGGCCGCCAGCAGTGGCAGGCCCACCCATGCGCGCTCGTCTCCGTGCGCCAGGAAGCTGGCCAGCACCTCCTCGTCGCCGCCCGCCTCGAGGAGCTGGGCCTTCAGCGACTCGGGGGACTCGGCGAACACCGGCCGGCGGCTGTTGACCGCCATGGTCATCACGTTGGAGTGGGACAGCGGGATCTCGTCGCCCGTGGCGCCCGAGGCCTCGAGGATGCCCTCGCCGTTGATCAGCTTGAGCGCGGCGCGGTCGGTGTCGAGCAGGGCGACGGCCGAGCGGTCGGCGGCCAGGGCGGTGCGGCCCACGTCGATGATGACCTGCACCACCTGCTCGACCGTCAGCGCCTCGGCCAGCATGGCCGTGGCGCCCTGGAGCCGGGCGGTGCGCAGGGCGGCGGCGCCGAGCTGGTCGGTGAGCCTGCCGCGCATCTCCTCGGCCTCGCGCTGCGGGGTCACGTCGGTGTTGGCGCCGACCCACTCCACCACCCTGCCGTGGCGGATGATCGGCACCGCGCGCACCTCGAAGTGGCGGTAGCCGCTGGCCCGGGTGCGCACGCGGTAGTTCCACTCGAACATGGTCCGGCCGCGCAGCGCCTCCCTCCAGGCCTCCTCGGTGTGCTGACGCTCCTCGGGGTGGACGACCTCGAGCCAGCCGTTGGCGAGATATTCCTCCAGGCCCTGGCCGGTGATGGCGCGCCACTGGGGCGCGTCCTCGACGACGGCGCCGGTGGGCGAGGTGATCCAGACGAGCTGGGACTGCGCCTCGACCAGCGAGCGGTAACGCTCCTCGCTGCGGCGCAGGGCCTCCTCGGTCTGGCGGCTCTCGGTCACGTCGAGGCCCACCAGGGCGATGGCCCACAGCTCGCCGCCCTCGTCGTGGACCGGCGAGAACGACAGCGACCAGTGCCTGGTGTCGCCCTCCGCGGAGCGCACGCGTACGCGGCCCTCGGTGACCGGCGCGTCACTCTCGATGACGGCCTGCACGGCATGGGTGATGATCTGACTGAGGTCGGCGGCGAGCACCTCGACGGGCGGGCGGCCGATCATGCGCTCCGCGGGCACGTTGACGACGTCGCTGAACACGGCGTTGACCCGCTGCATGCGGCCATCGCCGTCGAAGAAGGCGAAGGCGAACTCGGCCTCCGACAGCATGCCCTTGAAGAGGGCGGAGTCTGAGATGTCCACATCCGACTCCCGGGGACGGGGAACGGAGGTCTCGGCGCTCATCGTCCGCACCTCCGTCGCGTGCCAGGGTCTCCCACGCGGCACATCTCCATAACTGTGTATCGGCGTAGCGCAGCTCCGGGCGACCGGATCCTGCAGTACATCATCGGCGATGGGCATGTGCGGACGGAAGCCCCCGCCGCGGCCCGGTCGCCTCTAGGGTCTACGCATCCTGTCAAAGTCGCTCCACGTTGCGCAGCAAGATCAGGTTACAGCGCCCGATTGCCGGGGCAACTTTCTGCCACGACTACTGGGCCTTCGCCGCGCGCTTTGCCTCCTGCTTGGCTGCTCGCACGCGGGCCAGGCTGTCGGCGTCGACCACGTCGGCGACCGATCGGTGTGACCCCTCCTCGCCGTAGAGTCCGGCTGCCTCCCGCCAGCCTGACGGCCGGACGCCCAACTGCTTCCCCAGCAATGCCAAAAAAATCTGGGCCTTCTGCTTGCCGTATCCCGGGAGTGCCATCAGTCGTTTCAGCAACTCTTTGCCGTCTGCCGCATCCGCCCAGATCTTCTCGGGCTGCCCGTCATGGTGCTCGACGAGGTATGCCGCGAGCTGCTGGACCCTTGCCGCCATGGACTTGGGATAACGGTGCACGGCGGGCTTGTCCGCCAGCAGCGCGGCGAACGCCTCGGGATCATACGCGGCAATCTCCGCCGCCGTCAGGTCATGCCCGAGCCGCTCGGAGATCGTGTAAGGCCCCGTGAACGCCCATTCCATGGGAATCTGCTGGTCAAGCAGCATGCCGACGAGCAGGGCGAGCGGGCTGCGGCCGAGGAGCTCGTCTGCCTCGCTCCGCTGGGCGAGCTGGATGCGCATGGACACAGCTTCGCACGAATGGACGCCCGGTGAAGTGAACACAGGCGTCGCGGAGGCTTGACACGAGCCCGAGAAAAGATGAAATGAGAGCGCAAGTCGCCCTGCTGACATTCCTGGGGGTTTGCCCCCGGGTCTCCAGAGGAATCTCACATCTATGCTCGCTCTGGCCACACGGTTCCTCCGGGAGCCGGTCAGTCTCAGGCTGGCCGAAGAGTTCCTGACCGTACCCGTGGACACCATCGACCGCTGCGTGGCCGACGTGTGCGCGTGTGCGCAGCATCTCGGCGTCTCCGCGACGCCCGAGATCGTGGAACGCATCGCTCGCGAGCACCTGCTCGCCATCGTGAACTCAGCGCCTCCGCCTCGGAGCCTGCGCTAACCCGGCCCGCCGAAGGCCCGGCCGGCCCGCGTTTCGGCACGTCATCCGGCCGGCCCGCCTTCCCCGGCCACCCGCCGCACCCCTCCGGGAGGAGTGCCCGGGAGTGATGCCGGATGACCTGCGGCGCGGCGGTACGTACGGAAAAGGGGGCCGGCACGGGCTTCCCCGATAACATCGGGGTCACCGGGCCGAGTTCTACGCACCGTTTGCGCCTGGAATACGAGAGAGTGAGGGCGTGCGCCGACACCGACGAGATCCCAGGGAGAGCACCCCGCCAGACGACGTGTTCAAGGAGATGGTGCAGGCGGCGCGTGAGCTGCTGGCCGTGCGCACCCCTCTCGACGCGGAACTGATGGTCTCCGACATGATCGGCGCCTGGTGGGGCAGGCGGGTCAGGGGCGGCGACGTGGAGCAGGTGCTCGGCGAGGGGCTGGTCGACTACGCCGCCAAGGCCGGCACGCCGGCCTCACTGACCTTGCTGATCTGCCTGGCCTATCTGGGCACGGCCCGCCAGGGCGCCAAGGCCGAGGGCGCGGCGCTGGCGATGATGGAGTCGGGCGTGGCCAGGCCGGGCTGGGCCGAGCGGGTGGGCGCGGTGAAGCCGGCCGGCTGCTACGTCTCGCGCGACGCCTACGGCGACCAGGACACCGTCATCTGCACCTTCTCCTACCGCTGGAACGAGAGCGAGCACCCGGTCGACCGGCACGCGCTGGTCATGGTCGTCGACTACAACATGAGCGGCATGGCCCGCGACGCCTGGGTGTCCTCGCACGTCGACAAGCTGCTCGAGTCGGCCAGGGCCGAGGCGGCGGGCAACCCGCTGCTGCTGTTCGAGGAGATCCAGCCCGAGCAGGCCAGGGCGCTGCTCGAGTCGGCCATGAAGGCCACCAGGGAGCCGAAGACGCCGCCGCCGGTGAGCGACAGCTACAGCGCCTACCACGCCTTCGCCAGGGCCCGGCTCAAGGCGCTGCCGCCGGGGCGCAAGCGGCCGGCGCCGCTGCACATCGAGGCCCCCTACAGCAGGGAGCGGCGGGCCATGCTGGCGGCGGAGTTCCTGGCCTCCGACGCGGCCGAGCACCTGTCCGACCCGTCGGCGGCCTCGCGCTGCGCCGACCACATCATCGACTACGGGTGCGAGCAGGACTTCAACCGGCCGCTGCGGGTGAGCCCGACCAAGTGCGAGACGTTCCTGCTGGACTGGCTGCCGCGCAAGGTGATGCTGAGCGAGGCCGAGCAGGAGGCGATGCCGCACGCGCTGGCGGCGTGGGTGCGCTTCGCCGCGCGCCGCACGGGGCTGCCCGAGCCGGGGCTGAAGGCCACGCTCGACGCGGTGTGGGAGGCGATCGGGAAGTTCCCCGAGGCCTACCGGGATCCGACGACGTTCGGGATCGACCGGCCGCTGCTGGAGCGCCTGCTGCCCGACGGCGACCTGTCGGCGCTGGCCAGGCGGGCCTTCGCGTTCCCCTATCTGCAGGGTACGCACAACGGGATCGAGCTCGACCGGCTCAACCCGGCCGACCAGGCGGACCGGCGTACCTTACTCGAGATCGACCACGGCGGCACGATCGACCAGGAGCACCTGGCCTGGCACGAGGAGATCGCCACCCGGCTGTGGGACGGCGACCCGCCGCAGCTCTGGGAGGCCGCGCAGCGGCTGCTCGACCTCGGGCACGACCGTCATGACGTGCTCCACGTGCTGATCGAGATCGCCGAGCGGATCGGCGGCGACCCCGACGAGCTGGCGGCGGCTCTCGACGACATCGCCGACATCCCCGACGAGATCTAGAATTTCCTTCTATGGCGATGTACAGCCGCACGGGGCAGGGCCGCTACCTGGCCTCGGAGCACACACAGGGGCCCTGGGATCCCGGCGCCCAGCACATGGGGCCCGTGACCGCGCTGATCGTGCACGAACTGGCCGAGACCGCCCCGCGTCCGGGGCTGGAGCTGTCCAGGCTGGTGGTGGACGTGTTCGCGCCGGTGCCGCTGGCCGAGCTGGAGGTCGCCACCGAGGTGGCCAGGGACGGCAAGCGGGTGCAGTGCCTGTCGGCGAGCGTCTCCTCCGGCGGCCGTGAATACGTGCGGGCCGTCGCGTGGCGCATCCGCGAGGCCGCCACGCCGCCCACCCCGGTTCCCGGGCCGCCCGCCCCCGTGCCGCCGCCCTCGGAGCGGCACCGGAGCTCGTGGCTGGGCTCGGGCTTCGGCTACGGCAAGGCCCTCGACTGGCGTTTCGTCACCGGCGGCCCCATGGAGGTCGGCCCCGCCACGGTCTGGGGCAGGCTCACGATGCCGCTGGTCGAGGGCGAGGAGATCACTCCGCTGGAGCGCCTGGCGGCCTTCGCCGACAGCGGCAACGGCGTCAGCTTCGCCGTGGGCTTCGACACCCACGTGTTCGCGAACGTGGACCTGACGATCTCGTTGTTCCGAGCCCCGGCGGGCGAGTGGATCTGCATGGACGCCACCACCGTCATCGGCCCGTCCGGCAGGGGCCTGACCCGCTCCACCCTCTACGACGAGACCGGCGAGCTCGGCACGGCGACGCAGACCCTCTTCGTCGCCCCCAGATAGCCTCCCCGAGATAGCCTCTCTGCCATGGTGATCGACCTCAACGCGGACCTGGGTGAGGGCTTCGGCGTCTGGCGGCTCGGCGACGACCTGGCGCTGCTCGACATCGTCACGAGCGCCAACGTGGCCTGCGGTTTCCACGCCGGCGACCCGGTGACGATCAGGCGCACGTGCGCGGCGGCCGTGGACCGCGGCGTGGCGATCGGGGCGCAGGTGTCCTATCGCGACCTGGCGCACTTCGGGCGCAGGGAGATGGACGTCGAGCCGGAGGAGCTGTGCGCCGAGGTGCTCTACCAGCTCGCGGCGGTCGACGGCATCGCCAGGGCCATGGGCGGCCGGGTCTCCTACATCAAGCCGCACGGCGCGCTCTACAACCGGATCTGCCGCGACGAGGTCCAGGCGGCGGCGGTGATCGACGCGGTGGCCGACTACGACCCCTCGCTGCCGGTGCTCACGCTGCCCGGCTCGGTGGTGCACAAGGTGGCGGCGGCCGAGGGCGTGCCGACGGTGAGCGAGGCGTTCGCGGACCGGGCGTACACGCCGCAGGGCATGCTGGTGCCGCGCCGTGAGCACGGCGCGGTCATCCACGACGCGGCGGCGGTGTCCGCGCGGGCGCGGCAGATGGCCGTGGACGGCTCTGTGACGGCCGCTGACGGGAGTTCCGTCCAGGTTTCGGCCCGTTCCATCTGTGTGCACGGAGACACGCCTGACGCGGTCCGTCTGGCGCAGGGCGTACGCGACGAGTTGCTGGCGGCCGGAGTGGTCCTCCAGGCGTTCGCGTGATCCGGGCGGCCGGGGAGCACGGGCTGCTGGTGGAGACCGGCTCGCTGGAGTTGTCCCACCGGCTCGACGCCGTGCTGCGCGCCGAGCGGCCCGAGGGGGTCGTGGAGATCGTGCCGGGGCCCGAGACCGTGCTCGTCGTGGCCCCGGGCGCGGATCAGGCGCGGTTGCGGGCGCTGCTGGAGGCGGTGGTCGCCGAGGAGCGCGGCCGGGGCGGCGCAGGGACGGTCGAAGGGCCCGTCGTGACGATTCCCGTCGTCTATGACGGCGCCGACCTCGATTCCGTGGCGGAGCTGGCGGGGATCCCGGCCGGCGAGGTGGTCTCCCGGCACGCCGGGCGGGAGCTGGTGGTGGGGTGGATGGGGTTCGCGCCCGGGTTCGCCTATCTGACCGGGCTGGACCCGGTGCTGGAGACGCCGCGGCTGGACACGCCGCGCACGTCGGTGCCCGCCGGGTCGGTGGCGGTGGCGGGTCCCTACTCGGCGGTCTATCCGGCGGCCTCGCCGGGCGGGTGGCGGCTGATCGGGCGCACGTCGGTGCGGGTGTGGGACGTGAGCGCCGATCCGCCCTCGCTGTTCCGGCCGGGGACGCGTGTGCGGTTCGAGCCGGCATGATCGAGGTGCTGGCGCCCGGCCCGTACGCGACCGTGCAGGATCTGGGGCGGCCCGGGCTCGCGCACCTGGGGGTGCCCCGGTCGGGGGCGGCCGACGCGCCGAGCCTGCGGCTGGCCAACCGGCTCGTGGGCAACGCCGAGGGGCTCGCCGGGGTCGAGCTGACGTTCGGGATGGCCCGGCTGCGGTTCGCCGACGCGGCGTGGGTGGCGCTGGCGGGCGCGCCGCTGGCGTCGGGGGCCGACATGGGGGTGCCGTTCTGGGTGCCCGCGGGCGGGGAGCTGCGGCTGGGGACGCCTTTGTGGGGGCTGCGTACCTACCTGGCCGTGCGCGGCGGGATCGCGGTCGAGCCGGTGCTCGGCAGCAGGTCCACCGACTCGCTGTCCGGGCTGGGGCCCGAGCCGCTGCGGGCGGGCACGCTGCTGCCCGTGGGGCGGCCCGAGGGGGTCATCACCGTGGATCTGGCGCCGCTGCCGGGGCCCCGGCCCGCCGTGCTGCGGGTGCTGCCGGGGCCGCGGGACGACTGGTTCGCGCCGGAGGCGCTGGCGGAGCTGTGCGGGCGGGCGTACACGGTGAGCCAGGACAGCAACCGCGTCGGCGTCCGCCTGAGCGGCCCCGAGCTGGTGCGGGTCAAGGAGGGCGAGCTGCCGAGCGAGGGCATGGTGACGGGGGCGATCCAGGTGCCGCCGAGCGGGCAGCCGATCGTCTTCCTCGCCGACCATCCGCCGACCGGCGGCTATCCGGTCATCGGGGTGGTGCGGGCCGCCGACGTGCCCGTGGCGGCGCAGGTGCGGCCCGGCGACGAGGTGACCTTCACGACGCGGCCCGGCCGGTGACTCGGGCCGGCCGCAGAGCTCGGCCTGCCCGGTGACGCGGGTGGATTTCAGAGCTCGGCCTGCCCGGTGACGCAGGTGATCACGTCGCCGCCCACCCAGACGTCGCCCTCGTCGTCGGTGGAGACGCGTACGCGGCCCGCGCGGCCGATCACGGTGCCCTGCGCGGCCACGTACGGCGCCTCGGCACGGCCCGTACGCAGCAGCCACTGACCCAGCGAGGCGTTGAGGCTGCCCGTGACGGGATCCTCCACGGTCATCCCGTGGAGCTGAACGCCCGCACCTCGAACGCGCACGGCGACCCGGCCGGGTACGGCCCGGCCACGCCCACCTCGTGCGGCACCGGCCCCGGGCGCAACGCGAGCACCGCCTCCGCGTCCGCGAGCAGCACCCCGACCCAGCCGGGCCCGTTGTCGGCCCATTCGGCGGCCACGATGTCGCCCCGCGCGATCCCGAGCGACGCGGCGATCCGCGCCAGCAGTTCCTCCTCCACGGGCCCCGACCGCATCAGCGCGGGCGCCTGGAACGCCAGCCCCTCGTCCGTCACACGCAGCGGCACCAGCCCGGCCTGGCACTCCTGCACGACCACGCCGTCCGTGTGCGGCTTTCCTCCCGCCTCCAGCCAGGCGTGACAGGAGCCCAGCGTCGGATGCCCGGCGAAGGGCAGCTCGCCCTCGGTGGTGAAGATGCGTGCCCGGTAGTCGGCCCCGGGCGTGCTCGGAGGCAGGAGGAAGGTGGTCTCGGCCAGATTCGTCCACCTGGCGAACCGCTGCATCTCCTCCGTGCCCAGCCCTTCGGCGTCCAGCACGACGGCGAGCGCGTTGCCCAGGTACGCGCTGGAGGCGAAGACATCGACCTGCGTGAATCGGCGCAACATACTCCGGAGTCTCCCAGACGGGTCTTTCCCCGTTAACATGCCGCCCCCAGACTGGACGATGTGGCGGACTTTGATGTTGTGGTCCTGGGTTCCGGGCCAGGTGGGCAGAAGGCGGCGATCGCCGCGGCGAAACTCGGCAAGAGCGTGGCGGTGATCGAGAAACAGCACATGCTCGGCGGCGTGTGCATCAACACGGGGACGATCCCGTCGAAGACACTGCGCGAGGCCGTCCTCTATCTCACGGGCCTCAACCAGCGGGAGCTGTACGGCGCCAGCTACCGCGTGAAGGACGAGATCACGGTCGCGGACCTCGGGATGCGCACCCAGCACGTGATCGGCCGCGAGATCCAGGTGATCCGCAGCCAGCTCGCGCGCAACCATGTGACCGTGCTGCAGGGCACCGGCCGCTTCCTCGACGCCCACACGATCGGCATCACGGGCGAGGAGGAGCGGGAGGAGAAGAAGATCACCGCCGAGAAGGTCGTGATCGCCACGGGCACCTCGCCGGCCCGGCCCTCCAGCGTCGAGTTCGACGACAGGACGGTCATCGACTCCGACGCGATCCTGCACCTCGACCGCGTCCCCGAGACGCTGGTCGTGGTGGGCGCCGGGGTGATCGGCATCGAGTACGCCTCCATGTTCGCCGCCCTCGGCACCAAGGTCACGGTGGTCGAGCGGCGCGAGCGCATGCTGGAGTTCTGCGACCTGGAGATCGTGGAGGCGCTGAAATACCATCTGCGCGACCTGGCGGTGACCTTCAGGTTCGGCGAGAGCGTGGCCGCCGTCGAACGCCGCCCGCGCGGAGCGCTGACCCTGCTGGAGAGCGGCAAGAAGATCCCCGCCGACTGCGTCATGTACTCGGCCGGCCGCCAGGGCAAGACCTCCGAGCTGTGCCTGGAGGCCGCGGGCCTGGCCGCCGACGACCGGGGGCGCATCTCGGTGGACGCCAACTACGCCACCGAGGTGCCGCACATCTACGCCGTGGGCGACGTGATCGGCTTCCCCGCGCTGGCGGCCACGTCGATGGAGCAGGGCCGGCTGGCCGCCCAGCACGCGTGCGGCGAGCCCGCCGGCGACCTGAACGACCTGCCGCCCATCGGGATCTACACCATTCCCGAGATCAGCTTCGTCGGCAGGTCGGAGGACGAGCTGACCCGGGACAAGGTGCCGTTCGAGGTGGGCATCTCGCGCTACCGGGAGCTGGCCAGGGGGCAGATCATCGGCGACTCGTACGGGATGCTCAAGCTCCTGGTGTCCTCGGAGGACCGGACGCTGCTGGGCGTGCACGTGTTCGGCACGGGGGCGACGGAACTGGTGCACATCGGCCAGACGGTCATGGGCTGCGGCGGGACCGTGGACTACCTGGTCAACGCCGTGTTCAACTATCCGACGCTGGCGGAGTCGTACAAGGTGGCGGCGCTGGACGCGATGAACAAGATGCGGACGGTCGCCCGGCTCACAGCGGAGATGTGAGCCGGGCGGGCGCGGTCAGGTCAGCGTCCACTTCTGGTTGGCGGCGCCCGTGCAGGTCCACAGTTGCAGGCGGGTGCCGTCGGCGCTGGAGTTGCCGGTGACGTCGGCGCACTTGTTCGCGGCCGGGTTCACCAGGTCTCTGCCCGCGGTGGGGCTCCACTGCTGGTTGGCGGCGCCCGTGCAGGACCAGAGTTGCAGGCGGGCGCCGTCGGCGGTGCCGTGGTCGACGACGTCGAGGCACTTGCCGAGGGCGCGCAGCGTGCCGTCACCCGGGCGGGTCCACTGCTGGGCGGCGCTGCCGTTGCAGGTGTGGAGCTGGACGGCGGCGCCGTCGGCGCTGCTGCCGCCGGCCACGTCGACGCACTTGCCGGCCAGCCCCGTGATCTGGCCGCCGCCCGAGCCCGGCGTGCCCGACCAGGTGAACGTGGCCGTCGTACGGGCGGGCAGCGAGTACGTGAAGGACTGGGCGCCCCAGTTGACCCTGACGGACTGGGCCGAGGTGCCGCCGTTGTGCGCGATCAGGGCCTTGGAGCCGTCGGGGTTGCGCCAGGCCACGTTCTGCACGGCGCCGTTCGCGGTCGAGTCGATCCGGTACGCCCCCGGCTTGACGAACTTGGTCAGATGCCCGGTCGTGTAGTACTCGATCGTGTAGTCCACCTGCCCCGCCCGTGAGCCGCCCTCCTGGACGGTGATCAGGCCGGTGCACGTGCCGCAGCCGCCGTTGTGCGGGCCCATGCTCTGGTTGAGCGCCAGCGACCACTTCACCAGGCTGCTGCTCCAGTTGCGGGCGTAGGTCACGATGTCGGCCATGTCCTCGTTGTGCTGGTTGCCGATCCAGGTGCCGCCCGAGTGCTCGGTGCTGAACTGCCGTACCGACGGATACTGGCCGTGCACCTGTGTTCCGACCGCCGGGTCACCGAAGTAGCCGTGCCAGGCGATGCCGCCGAACAGCGGGTCGTTCCGCAGCGCCGCGTCGGCCAGGATGGGGCCGCCGATCTGGCCGTAGTCGCCGTAGTTCCAGTCGTGCACGAGGACCTTCGTGGTGATCCCGGCCGCGCGGAAGGCCGGGTAGACGAAGTTCTTGGTGAGCTCGATCAGGCCGGAGGCGTTCCACGACATGCCGGGGTAGTTCATGGCGGTGGGGTTGGACGCCTGGCAGCAGTTGGGCTCGTTCTGGACCGAGACGTAGTCCACGGGGACGCCGGCGGCCTGGTAGCTCTGGACGTACTTGACCAGGTATTGGGCGTACGTGGCGTAGTGCTCCCACTTCAGCCAGCCCATCTGGTCCATCCGGCCGTTGTCCTTCATCCAGCCGGGGGCGCTCCACGGCACGCCCTTCACCCGCAGCGCCGGGTTGAGCTGCTTGGCCTGGGCGGTCAGGAGGCGGACGTCGGTGTCGTAGCCGTTCGCCCCGAAGTCGTTGAGGTCGCAGCAGGTGTCGTCGAGCGAGACCATCCCGGGCCGGGACAGGTCGGAGGCGCCGATCGGGTTGCGGACGAACGACAGGCCGATCCCGTCGGCGGGCGAGAACAGCTTTCGCATCACCGCGTCCCGCGTGGCGGCGCTGACCGGGCCGCCACGCAGCAGGTACGCGGTCGTGTCCGTGATCGACGCGCCACCACCCTCGAACTGCTGGTAGGTGGTCCCCTCGTTGACGGTGATCGTGTGGTTCGCGCTGCCGCCTGCGGGGCCGAAGGCGATGGGCGTCTGCTGCTGGAGCCCGCGGGTGACGGTCCGGCCGCCCCCGTCGGAGGTGGTGGTGAGCCAGACGTTCACCGGCTCGTTGGCGGCCTGGGCCGGGACGGGCGCGGCCACCACCAGGGCGGCGGCGCAGGCGAGCGCGACAAGGATCCTGGGCACGGCTGGGGTCCTTTCGGGGCCAGGGGGTGATGCCCTTGTAACAAATGAAACAATTAGGAAACTTTCCTTTGCAATCAGCAGTGCAGCATGCGCGATGGACTGCGTCAAGACCCCAGTCAAGGCTCTGAAACAAATGAAACAACTAGCGCGGGGCCGGTCCCGTGGAGCCGCGTACGACCAGTTCGGTGCCCAGCGACACGTGCAGGGCCTCCAGGGTGTGCCTGCTGAGCAGCCGCATCAGCAGGGACACCGCCATCCGGCCCATCTCCTGCAACGGCTGGCGCACGGTGGTCAGGGCCGGCGAGGTGGCCCTGCTGAGGTCGATGTCGTCGAAGCCTGTCACCGACAGGTCGCCGGGCACGCTCAGCCCGCGCTCGGCCGCCGCCCAGAGCGCCCCGACCGCCATCTTGTCGTTGAACGCCACCAGCGCCGTCGGCCGCTCCGGCAGGTCCAGCAGCTCGCAGGCCGCCAGATAGCCGTGCTCGGTGTTCGGCTCGGGCACGCTGCGCAGCAGCTCGGGCGCGGGCAGCACCCCGGCGTCGGCCAGCGAGGCGGTGTAGCCCGCCAGCCGGGCCTCGCTCGGCAGCCACTCCACCGGGCCGCCGATGATCCCGACCCGGCGGTGGCCCAGCTCCACGACGTGCGCCATCAGCTTGCGCCCACCGGCGAAGTGCGCGGCCGACACGGCCGCGATGTCCTTGGGGGGCGGGGTCCGCGGGTCGATCACCACGAAGGGGAAGCCGCGGTCGCGCAGGCGTACGAGCTCGTCGCCCGGCTCGGGAGGCAGGATCAGGATCGCCCCCGCGACGCCCGGCCGCTCGGGCAGCCCCGGCAGCACCTCGCTCTCCTGGGCCGCCTCCCCCGCCCCCAGGATCATCTGCCTGCCGTGCAGTTCGATGGTCTCCCCCACCGAGGAGACGATGAGCCCGAAATAGTCGGTCAGCAGGTAGGGGCAGCGCACGTAGACGGCGCCGCCCGGCGCCTCGGGGGCCGCGCGCGGCCGCGGAGCCTGGTCGCCGAGCCGGCCGACGGCCCGCAGCACCAGCTCGCGCGTGTGCGGGGCGACGTTGGACTGGCCGTTGAGCACCCGCGAGACGGTCGCGATGGACAGGCCGGTCTCGGCCGCGACATCACGCACCGTCGCGCGCGCGCCGCCCACTCCCCTGCCCGCTCCTCTGCCCGTCCCGGACGCCATCCACGCTCCCCGCTCGGCTGTGCCGACAGGATATTCACCGGACGAAGTGGATCACCACTTCGCGGCTCACGCGGGCGAGAGCCGGCGCCGGAGCCTCAGTCGGCGGCCGGGGTGCGCCGGCCCCGCGGCGGCGGCTTCTTACGGCCCGCCACCAGCGTGTCCCCGGGTACGGGGGCGGGATCCTCGGCCGGCTTGGCCTCGCCGCCCCGCGCGGGGACCCGGGGGTGCGGCTTGGTGTCCTCGGTCGCCGACACCTCGGGCTCCTTGCCCGGCGCGGGCTCCTTGGGTTTGTCCGGGTCACGGAGCGAGGCGATGACCTGGTCCGCCTCCGTGTCGGCGGCGAACTCGCTGGCCGCCTCCGACTCCCTCCGCCGGATCACGACCATGTGGTCCACCGACACGCGTCCCGCGCCCACCACGGCGAGCAGGAGGGAGGCGGCGCCGAGGAGGACGAGCTCGTTCAGGCTTATGGGGTTGAGCGGCGGGGCCACGAGGAAGACCGCCAGCGCCTCGGCGAAGAGGATCAGGCCGGTGGTGGAGACCGCCAGCCCGGCGATCAGCAGCGCGCCGCCGATGAGCTCGGTCAGCATGGTGACCGTGGCCCAGGCTCCGGGCGCGGGGGCGCCCTGCTGGAGGAACTTGGCGCCGGTGGTGATCAGCCCGTCTTCCAGCTTGGTCCAGCCGTTGGCAAAGAAAATACCACCCACACCGATGCGGGCGACTAATGCAGCAAGATCACGAAGGACCTGTTTCACGGTAGTTGTCTGCCCTAATCGGGACATGGCACACCTCAATCACGGCTGAGCAGCATGGCCACCGCGACGGCGGTCAGGCTGAGCAGGACGACGCTCACGACCACGGTCGTGTGCAGGGCGTTGACGAAGGCCCATCGCGCGGCGTCGAGAAGCGCGCCGCCCGCGCCGCCGCCGATCTCGTCCGCGACGTGCGCGGCCGAGGCCAGCGACTGCCGGGCCTTGTCCATACCGCCCTCGGACACCCCGGGCACGGCGGGCAGGCCGGGCGCGTACACGATCGCGGTGATCGTGCCGAGCACGGCCACGCCCATGCCGGCGCCGAGTTCGTACGCGGTCTCCTCGATGGCGGCGGCGCCGCCCGCCTGGGACTCCGACGCGGAGGACATGATCGTGTCGGAGGCGGCCAGCAGCGCCACCTGCACCCCGAACCCGATGCCGACGAAGCAGACCGCCAGCATCACGGGATGTCCTTCGACGCCCCAGGTCAAGGTCGGCGTCAGGGCCAGCGCCACGAGCGCGAGACCGCCGCTCATGGTGGCGCGCATGCCGATCCTGGGCAGGATGTGGGCGGCGGCGAGACCGCCGGAGATGGCCGAGATGACCAGGGGCAGCATCCTGACGGCCGCCCGCAGCGGGCTGTCGCCGAGCACGAGCTGCAGGTACTGGGCGAGCATGAGCTGCAGGCCCACCAGCGCGAACACGCCGAGCAGGACGCCCGCGACGCCGGTCGTGAACTCGCGCCGCCTGAACAGGGACACCTCGAGCAGCGGCGCGCGCAGCCGGGTCTGCCGCCGGACGAACACCACCAGCAGGGCCAGCCCGGCCAGGAACACCAGGATCGAGGCCCAGAGCGGCATCAGGCTGCCCGAGCCCGCCTCCTTCAGCCCGAACGCCAGCGCCAGGATGCCGAGCACCGACAGCACGGCGCTGGTCGCGTCCCAGGGCCGGTCCCTGCGCTCGCGCGACTCGGGCAGCAGCCGGACGGCGGCGGGCAGCAGCACCAGCAGGATCGGCACGTTGATGAGGAAGACCGCGCCCCACCAGAAGCCGACGAGCACACCGCCGACGAGCGGCCCGACCGCCGCGCCGGCCGCGGCCACGGCGCTCCAGACGCCGAGGGCGATGGCGCGCTCGCGCCGGTCGGTGAACACCTGGCGGATGAGCGACAGGGTGGCCGGCATGATCATCGCGCCGCCCACGCCGAGCAGCGCCCTGGCCAGGATCAGGGTCAGCGGGGTCGGGGCGAACGCGGCCCCGGCCGAGGCCACGCCGAACAGCACGAAGCCGGCCAGGACCAGGCGCTTGCGGCCGTACTTGTCGCCGAGCGTGCCGAACATGATCAGCAGCGGCGCGACCACCAGCGAGTAGATGTCGATGATCCACAGCAGTTGCACCGCGGAGGGTTCGAGCGCGGCCGTGAGCGCGGGCACCGCGATGTGCAGGACCGTGGCGTCCACCGTGATCAGCAGCAGGCTGAGGCAGAGCAGCACGAGAATGGACCAGCGGCGGTCCTTGTGCTCCCGGTCGGCAGTCCGTACGAGGGGTGCGGCCTGTGTGACGGTCATGGGCCTCCTTGCAGGCCGATCCGTTTCACAGGGCCCGCGCATGCTATTGGTCGGCGGAGCCGCGGCTGGACACTCGCTCCTCCCGAGCTCTGCCGCCACGCTCCGGCGCTCCGGCTTGCGTCGCAGCTTAGGCCATACCGCCCACTGTCGTAGCGGTATCGCCCGATCCAGTCACCCTGTACCTCTCTAGAGAGATACAGCCATATGTCGGTATCTATCCAAACATTCACCTGCGAGCCGATCATGGGACTCGTGGGGACCGATGGACGTGGCAGAAAAGGCAACCTATCCGAGCGGTCCGCACGCGAATGGTGTGACGAGGCCCTGACCAGGCTCACCGCGGGCCGTCCCGAGTCCGCGCTGGAGGCCGCCCGCCGCGCCGCCGACCTCGACCCGGTCGCCGAGTGGCCCTATCGGCTGATCAGCCTCGCCCACGAGCGGCTCGGCCGGGACGCCGACGCCCTGCCCGCCGCCGAGCACGCCGTGGACCTGGCGCTGGGCTCCTGGCCGGCCCGCCTGCGCCTGGCCTCGATCCTGCGCCGCGTACCCGGCCGGTGGCGGGAGGCGGTCGAGCACGCCGAGCTGGCCGGGAAGTTCGCGCCGGAGCGGCCCGGCCCCGCGATCATGCTGGGCGACCTGTCCCTGCTGCGCGGCGATCACGCCCGTGCCGAGCGCTCCTACCGCAAGGCGCTCGCCATCGACCCGGGCGACCCGCAGGCGCGCGTGAACCTGGCCCTGGCCCTGCTGCGCTGGGAACGTCCCCGCCCGCACCACGATCCGGCCTGGCCGGTCGATCCGCGCGACACGGGCCGGGCCAGGCGGGCGCTGGAGGTCTGGTCCCGGCAGACGCGCCTGCTGCTCGCCCTGTCCACGGTCGCGATCGCCGCCTGCGCGCTCCTGTTCGACCTGGGGGCGCAGGCCGGCGGGTTCGCCGTGCTGGCCCTGCTGGCGCCGCTCACGGTGCGGCACGCCCGGCGGGTCGGCGTCTGGCCGTACGTGCCGGCGATGCTCGGCCGGGACCCCTGGCTGGGGGCGGCCGTGGTGTCGGCGGCGCTGTCGGTGGCCGCGTTCGCCGTGTGGCTGCTGCTGGGGGCGATGCCGGCGCTGCCGTCCGCGCTGGATCCCGTGTGGGCCGGGCTGGCGGGCATCGTGGTGCTGGGCTGGCCGGCGCTGGCGGCGGTGCACGCGCTGGCCGAGGCGTGGCGCGGGCGGCCGCTGCGGGCGCTGGCCCAGGTCGGGGCGGTGCGGGCGGGTGAGCGCTCGGCCCGGCGGAATCTCGGCGTGACGCTCTGGATCCTGCTCGTCAGGACCTGGTCGGTGCAGGTGGTCGTGGTGGCCGTGGCCCTCGCGGTGGAGCCCGTGGCGGCCGTGGCGGCGGTGGTGGTGCCGTACCCGATGGTGCGCGGGTACCTGCGCGCCCGCTGTCGCGACGACGGGTGGCTGCCGACCGCGACCGGGCTCGTCGTCCTGTCCGCCGCCGCCTGCGCGGCGGGCGGCGCGCTGGCCTCGGGATGGGCGCCTGGATGGGCCCCTGAATGGGCCCCTGAATGGGCCCCTGAATGGGCATGGCGGGTGGGGCTGAGCGCGCTGGGGGCGTCGGTGGTCGTGTTCGTGGCGCGGGCCCTGCGCGCGTGGTGGCGGGGCGGTCCGGGGCCGTGGCGGTCGTCCCTGCTCATGTGCGACCTGCCCATGGGGGCCGAGCCGTCGGTGGCGCTCGACTCGGAGGTGCGCCAGACCTTCTCGTACGCCCGCGGCATCGTCCTGTCCTACGGCGACGCCCTGGGGCCCCGGGTGGCCGGCGCGGTGGCCTCGGTGACGTCGTCGGGTGAGCTGCGCCTGATCGCCGAGACCGAGGCGTGGGACGCCATCGAGGTGGATCCCCGGGTGGCCGTGTTCGCGGCCGATCCGCTGCAGCGCCGGTTCTGGGTCGAGGTGCGCGGCGTCGCGCTGGCCGACTCGGACGTCCTGCGCGTCACCCCCAAGCAGGTGCTCGTCGGTGAGTTCCCCGGGCGCCACCAGCGACGCTGAACTAGAATCTTGTTCTATGCGGATCCTGCGCACGCCAGATGAGCGCTTCACCGCGCTGCCCGACTTCCCCTACGAGCCCCGCTACGCCGAGCTCCCCGGCGGGCCGCGCATGGCCTACGTCGAGGCGGGCCCCTCCGGCGGCGAGCCCGTCGTGCTGCTGCACGGCGAGCCGAGCTGGTCCTTCCTCTACCGCCACGTCATGCCCGAGCTGGCCGCCGCCGGGCTGCGCGCGATCGCGGTGGACCTGGTCGGCTTCGGCCGCTCCGACAAGCCCGCCGACCTCGCCGAGCACACCTACGCCCGGCACGTCGAGTGGACCCGCGCCCTGCTGCTCGACGTGCTCGGGCTGAGCCACATCACCGTCGTCGGCCAGGACTGGGGCGGCCTGATCGGGCTGCGGATCGCCGCCGAGCATCCCGAGAGCGTGGCCAGGATCGTGGCGGCCAACACGGGCTTGCCCTCGGGTGACATTCCCATGGCCGAGGTGTGGCACCGGTTCAAGGAGGCGGTTCTCACGGCCCCGGTGCTCGACATCGGCCGGCTGGTCCAGGCGGGCTGCAGGACCGAACTGCCGGAGGAGGTGCGGGCGGCCTACGACGCGCCGTTCCCCGACGAGTCGTACAAGGCGGGGCCGCGCGCCATGCCCGGCCTGGTTCCCATCACGCCCGACGACCCCGCCGCGCCCGCCAACCGCGCTGCCTGGCAGGTTCTGACGACACTCGATCGGCCGTTCCTGGTGGCGTTCTCCGACGGAGACCCGATCACGGGGGGCATGGCGCCCATTCTGCTCAAAACGATGCGCGGCGCGGCTGGCCTGCGACATCCCGTGATCAAGGGCGCCGGGCACTTCCTCCAGGAGGACGCGGGCGCGGAATTGGGCCGTCAGATCGCCGTTTTCGTGACCTCCACCTAGCGTGTCAGGACCGCCCAATAGTCGGTCTGGTGCGGTATAACCGGGGGCGGACCGGGGAGGCGTGATGCAGGAGTCCGGCAGGGCCCAGGCCGCGGGGCGGGCCGTGGCGCGGGATCTGTTCGAGAAGGTGCGGCAGCGTTATTTCCAGATTCCCCCGGCCGTGCGCCGGGTGCTCTACGTGGTCGTCCTGGTCGCCACGATGGGCCTGGGCGCGGCGCTCGGCTGGGATCTGCTCAAGACCTTCCCTCTGGTGCTCCTCCTGCTCGCGTTCGTCGCGCTGACCATGCGCTTCCCCCGCGCCGCCGCCACCGCGCTGGTGGTCGCGGGCTGGGTGGTGCTGTCGCTGGTCGTCTTCTCCGGGCTGTTCCCCGTGGGCTCGGCCCTGGTGCACCTCATGGTCGCGCTCGCCCTGCCGGTGGCCGCCGCCGCCCACCTCATCGCCTGGGTGACGCCGTGGGTGACCACGCTGATGGCGCTCGCCCTCGCCGGCGTGCTCGCCGTCCCCGTCTCCCAGATCTCCGAGGGCCCCGCCGTCTGGACCGCCTACGCCGGCGCCGCGGCCGTCCTCGTCTACCGGCTCGTGCTGGCCCGCAAGGCCAGGGCGAAGCAGGCCGCGGCCGAGGAGCAGCAGGTCAGGGTCAGGGCCCGCGACGGCAGGCCCGAGGCCCCGCACGACAGGTCGGGGGCGCCGCCGCAGATCTCCGTCGAAGAGGCGCTCAGCGAGCTGGAGAGCATGATCGGCCTGGCGCCCGTCAAAGAGCAGGTGCGCTCGATCGCCGCCTCCATCGAGGCGTCCAGGCTGCGGGCCGAGGCCGGCTACACCACCGAGCGGCCCACCCGGCACTTCGTCTTCGTCGGCCCGCCGGGCACCGGCAAGACCACCGTGGCCCGCGCGCTCGCCAAGATCTTCTACGCGTTCGGCCTGCTGCAGACCCCTTACGTGGTCGAGGCGCAGCGGGCCGACCTGGTCGGTGAGTTCCTGGGCGCGACCGCGATCAAGACCAACGAGCTGGTCGACCGGGCGCTGGGCGGCGTGCTCTTCATCGACGAGGCCTACGGGCTGATGAACTCCTCCGACGGCCAGCCCGACCGGTTCGGCGCCGAGGCCGTGCAGACCCTGCTCAAGCGGGCCGAGGACGACCGCGACCGGCTGATCATCATCCTGGCCGGCTACGAGCAGGAGATGACCACGTTCCTGTCCAGCAACCCGGGCCTGGCCAGCCGGTTCGCCACCCGCGTGCGCTTCCCCGGCTACTCCCCCGCCGAGCTGGTCGACGTCACCGGGCTGCTGCAGCGGCGCAGGGGCGACACGATGGACGCCGAGACCCGGCGGGCGCTGCTCGGGCTCTACGAGGACGTGCACCGGCGCGGCCTGATCGACGAGCTGGGCAACGCCCGGTTCGCCCGCAGCCTGGCCGAGGCCGCCGCGCAGGCCCGCGACGTCCGCGTGGTGGGCGCCGGCGGCACCCCCACCACCCAGGACCTGGTGACCACCACCACACCCGACGTGACCAAGGCGTTCAGCGAGCTGACCGCCCGCTTCCGCGGCTACGTGGCCACGCCCACGCTGGAGGAGGCGCTGGCCGACCTCGACAGGATGGCCGGGCTGGAGCCGGTCAAGCGGCAGGTGCACGCGATCGCCGCCCAGCTCCAGGTGGCCAGGATGCGGCAGGAGCGCGGGCTGCCCACGCCGCCGCAGATGCGGCACTTCGTGTTCGCCGGCCCGCCCGGCACCGGCAAGACCACCGTCGCCCGGGTCCTGGGCCGCATCTTCGCCGCGCTCGGCCTGCTGGCCAGGCCCGACGTGGTCGAGGCGCACCGGGCCGACCTGGTCGGCCAGCACCTCGGCGCGACCGCGATCAAGACCAACGAGCTGGTCGACCGGGCGTTGGGCGGCGTGCTCTTCATCGACGAGGCCTACAGCCTGGTCAACCCCGGTTACCAGGGCGGCGACGCGTTCGGCGCCGAGGCCGTGCAGACGCTGCTCAAGCGGGCCGAGGACGACCGCGACCGGCTCGTCATCGTGCTGGCCGGCTACCAGCGCGAGATGGACGGCTTCCTGGCCAGCAACCCCGGCCTGTCCAGCCGGTTCAACCAGCGGGTGGCCTTCCCCAGCTACTCGCCGTCCGAGCTGACCGAGATCGCGGTGCTGCTCGCGCGCAAGTCCGGCGACACCTTCGACGACGAGGGGCTGCGCCGGCTCGATGAGGTGTTCGCCTACGTGTGCGCGGAGCGGGTCATCGACCAGCTCGGCAACGGCCGCTTCGCCAGGTCGCTCTTCGAGCGGGCCGCCATGCGCCGCGACGTGCGGCTGGCCGCCCAGGCGGCGGGCGGCGGCTCCGCCAGCTCGGCCGACCTGACGACGATCACGAGCGAGGACGTCCGCACGGCGGTCGACGAACTAACCGGACGTTGACGTTCTTTGAAGGTTTTCTGCGACGCGACACTCACATGGTGTAGCAATATGACTACTCTGGGCCGCGTTTCGACGGCCCGCAGCACGTCGTACGCGTCGGAGGAGGAGCGATGGCGGGATTTCTGGCCCGCAGGCTGCTCAACTACGCCGTGCTCGTCGTGGTGGCCGCGAGCCTCGCCTACCTGCTGGCGGCCATGGCCCTCGACCCCCGCTCCAACTACGCCGACCGCACGCCCAAGCCGCCGCCCGCCGTGGTCGACGCCCAGCTCTCCGCGCTCAACCTCAACGACAAGACGCCGCTCCTGGAGCGCTACGCCACCTGGGCGGGCGGCGTGCTGCACGGCGACTTCGGCAAGACCGTGGCGGGTTCGCCGGTCAACGAGGACCTCAAGCGCCGCATGGGCGTCACCTTCCGCCTGGTCGTGCTGGGGCTGATCTGCGGCAGCCTGCTCGGCGTGCTCACCGGGGCGCTGGCGGCGGTCCACCAGTACGGGTGGTTCGACCGGCTCTCGGCCGGCCTGTCGTTCGTGGTGCTCGCGGTGCCGGTGGTCGTGCTGGCCAACATGCTGATCCTGCTCGCGGCCCTGGCCAACGAGCACCTGTTCGGCCGCCAGGTGCTCCTGGTCAGCGGCGAATACAGCGACGGCCTGACCACCGGGTTCTGGGGGCAGGTGGTCGACCGGCTGCAGCACCTGATCCTGCCGACGATCTCGCTGTCGGTGGGGCTCATCGCGGTCTTCAGCCGCTACCAGCGCAACATGATGCTCGACGTGATCGGGGCCGACTTCGTCCGCACCGCCCGGGCCAAGGGCCTGAGCAGGCGGCGGGCGCTGACCCGCCACGCGCTGCGGACCGCGCTGATCCCGGTGGCGACCTACTTCGCGTTCACGTTCGGGGCGCTGCTGACGGGGGCCACGTTCACCGAGAAGATCTTCGGCTGGCACGGGCTGGGCGAGCAGCTCATCAACTCCGTCTTCAGCAACGACGTCAACACCGTCGCCGCCATCTCCCTGCTGGCCGCCGTCGCCGTCCTGTGCGCGTCCCTGGCCGCCGACCTGCTGCACGCGGCGCTCGACCCGAGGGTGCGGGCCTGATGACGCTCGCCGAGGAGGAGCTCGCCGAAGAACTGGTCATGCCCAAGGCCCCCTCGCGGCTGCGGACGGTGAGCAGGGAGTTCTTCGGCTCCGCGCAGGGGCGGATCGGGTTCGCGGTGCTGGCGCTGATGTTCCTGCTGGCCTTCGCCGGGCCGCTGTTCAGCCCGTGGACCTACACCGACAAGGACTTCACCGCGTTCCTGCAGCCGCCCTCGCCGCGCCACTGGTTCGGAACGCTCCAAACGGGCGCCGACGTCTTCGCGGTGACGCTGCGCGGCATGCAGAAGTCGCTGATCGTCGGGCTGATGGCGGCGCTGGTGTCCACGGCGCTGGCGGCCGTGGTGGGGGCGTTCGCCGGATACTTCCTGGGCTGGACCGACCGGACGCTGAGCTGGGTGACCGACCTGCTGCTGGTTCTGCCCGCGTTCCTCATCCTGGCGGTCATGTCGCCGCTGTTCGGGGCCGGGCAGTGGCCGCTGTTCGTGATCATGCTGGCACTGTTCCTGTGGATGGTCACCTCGAAGATCGTGCGCGGGATGGCGATCTCGCTGAAGGAGCGCGAGTTCGTCAGGGCCGCCCACTACATGGGCGTGCCGCCGGTGCGGATCATCTTCCGCCACGTGATCCCCAACCTGTCGTCGCTGCTGATCGTGGACGCCACGCTCAACGTCAGCACCGCGATCCTCACCGAGACGTCGCTGTCGTACTTCGGGTTCGGCATCCAGCCGCCGGACGTCTCGTTCGGGACGCTCATCGCCGACGGCTCCAAGACGGCCGTGTACGCGCCGTGGACGTTCTGGTTCGTGGCGGGGCTGCTGGTGGTGACCGTGCTCGCGGTCAATCTGATCGGTGACGCGCTGCGCGACGCGTTCGACCCTTCGGCGAAGAGGGCCCGATGATCCCTGTCCTGGAGGTCGAGGACCTCACCGTGTCGTTCGGCGGCGTGCCCGCCGTACGCGGGGTCGGCTACTCCGTACGGCCCGGCGAGGTGCTCGGCATCGTCGGCGAGTCCGGCTCGGGCAAGTCGGTCACCTCCGCGGCCGTCATGGGACTGCTGCCCCCGGGGGCGCGCGTCAAGGGATCGGTACGCCTGCACGGCAAGGAGCTGATCGGCGCCTCCGACCGCGAGCTGACCGCCTTCCGCGGCAAGACCATCTCGATGGTCTTCCAGGACCCGCTCTCCGCGCTCACGCCCGTCTACCGGGTGGGCGACCAGATCGCCGAGGCCGTGCGCGTGCACCAGCGGGTCAGCAAAGAGACCGCCCTGGTCAAGGCGCTCGAGCTGCTCGAACTGGTCGGCATCCCGCATCCCGCCGAGCGCGCGCTGGCCTTCCCGCACGAGTTCTCCGGCGGCATGCGGCAGCGCGTGGTGATCGCGATGGCCATCGCCAACAACCCCGACGTGATCATCTGCGACGAGCCCACCACGGCGCTCGACGTCACCATCCAGGCGCAGGTGCTGGAGGTGCTGAAGCGGGCGCAGCGCAAGACCGGCGCCGCGATCATCATGATCACACACGACCTGGGCGTGGTGGCCGGCTTCGCCGACCGGGTGCTGGTCATGTACGCCGGCCGCCCGGTCGAGGTGGGCGGCGTGGACGACATCTTCTACCGGACGCGGATGCCGTACACGGCGGGGCTGCTGGCCTCCATCCCGCGCGTCGACCGCGGCGGGCGCGCCCCGCTGACGCCCATCGAGGGGAACCCGCCCGCGCCCCTGGAGCTGCCCCCGGGCTGCCCGTTCGCGCCCCGCTGCCCGATGCGGATCGACGCCTGCGACAGGGGCGAGCCGCCACTGTACGAGGTGGGCGACGGGCACCGGGCGGCGTGCATCCGCTGGGAGGAGGTGCGCCCGGCCGGCCGGGCGGCCCCCGCCGAGCCCCGGGAGCTGCGGGAGCTGCGGGTGCGCGGCGAGCGGACGGTGCTGGAGGTGCGCGGGCTGGTCAAGGACTATCCGCTGCTCAAGGGAGCGGTGTTCAAGCGCAGGATCGGCACGGTGCAGGCGGTGGCCGGGGTGAGCTTCGACCTGCGCCAGGGCGAGACGCTGGGGCTGGTCGGCGAGTCGGGCAGCGGCAAGACGACCACGCTGACGCAGATCCTCGAGCTGACGCCGCCGCAGCGGGGCCGGGTGGTGGTGCTCGGGCACGACATCGCGCACCTGACCTCCGCCGCGCGCACCGAGATCAGGCGTGACATGCAGGTCGTCTTCCAGGATCCGATGGCCTCGCTCGATCCGCGCATGACCGTCCACGACATCCTTGCCGAGCCGCTGCGCACCCATGGACAGCGGCGTCCCGGGCGGCGGATCGCCGAGTTGCTCGGGCTGGTCGGGCTCGACCCGTCCCACGCCGCCCGCTACCCGCAGGACTTCTCCGGCGGGCAGCGGCAGCGCATCGGCATCGCCCGGGCGCTGGCGCTGGAGCCCCGGCTGCTGGTGCTCGACGAGCCCGTGTCGGCGCTCGACGTGTCGATCCAGGCCGGGGTGATCAACCTGCTCGACGCGCTGAAGGCCAGGCTCGGGCTGTCCTACCTGTTCGTGGCGCACGACCTGGCCGTGGTGCGCCACATCGCCGACCGGATCGCGGTGATGTACCTCGGCAGGATCGCCGAGGTCGGCCAGGTGGACGCGGTCTACGACACGCCCATGCATCCGTACACGCAGGCGCTGTTGTCGGCGATCCCGCTGCCCGACCCGGTACGCGAGCGCTCGCGGAAGCGGATCCTGCTCGAAGGCGACCTGCCCAGCCCGGCCAACCCTCCGACGGGCTGTCGATTCCGCACCAGGTGCCCGAAGTTCCGTGCCGAGCTCGACGACGGGGAGCGCAGACTCTGCGTGGACGTCGAGCCCGAGGTACGGCTTCGCGGCGGGGACCAGGGGGCGGCCTGCCATTACGCCGAGAGGCGCGAGGTCGTCTAGATCTCGCCCATACCAGGAGGAAATCTCTCGATGAAAGCATCACGTCTGGTCGTGGCCGTCACCGTGACGGGCTCGCTGCTCCTGGCGGGCTGCGGTGGCGGCTCGGGGAGCGGCTCGGGGGGCCCGGACAGCGCGGGGGACGAGCGGACGATCAGGGCCTTCGACATCAATCCCCAGCCGCGCGAGAAGGTCAAGGACGGCGGGACGCTGCGGTGGGGCATCAACGAGTTCCCCTCGCAGTGGAACCGCAACCATGTGGACGGCAACCTGGCCGTGGCCGCCGTCATCAGCAACGCGCTGCTGCCCTCGCCCTTCGTGTCCGACGAGAAGGCCGAGATCTCGGTGGCCCGCGACTACGTGCTCGACGCCAAGGTGAGCGACCAGCGGCCCAAGCAGGTGGTGACGTACACGCTGAACCCGAAGGCCCGCTGGTCGGACGGGCGGCCGATCACGTGGGCGGACTTCGAGGCGCAGTGGAAGGCGCTCAACGGGCGTGACCCGGGGTTCCGCATCGTGTCGTCCACCGGCTACCAGGACATCGAGAAGGTGGCGCGGGGCAAGGACGAGCACGAGGTGGTGGTGACGTTCGCCAGGCCGTTCGGGGACTGGCAGTCGCTGTTCGGGCCGCTGCTGCCGGCCTCCACGAACCGCAGCGCCGAGGCGTTCAACAACGCCTGGCTGAACAAGATCCCGGTGACGGCGGGGCCGTTCAAGTTCGGCGGGTTCGACCAGACGGCCAAGACGATCACCCTGGTACGTGACGACTCCTGGTGGGGCGACCGGGCCAAGCTCGACCGGATCATCTTCCGGGCCTCGGAGCAGGACTCACTGATCGGCGCGTTCAGCAACGGGGAGCTGGACCTCATCGACGTCGGGCCGTCCGCGCCCGACTACGCGCGGGCCAAGGCCACCACCGGCGCCCAGATGCGGCAGGCCGCCGGGCCCGACTTCCGGCACTTCACCTTCAACGGCTCCAGCGAGCTCCTCAAGGACCGCAACGTCCGGCAGGCCATCCAGCTCGGCATCAACCGCCAGGCCATCGCGCAGTCCGACCTGCAGGGGCTCGACTGGCCGATCACGCTGCTGAACAACCACTTCTTCATGAACACCCAGGAGGGCTACCAGGACAACGCCGGAGAGCTGGGGACCTACAACCCCGACAAGGCCAAGCGGCTGCTGGACGCCGCCGGATGGAAGATCTCCGGGCAGGTGAGGCAGAAGGACGGCAAGCCCCTCGACCTGCGGTTCGTGGTGCCGTCCGGGGTGCAGGTGAGCAAGTCGGAAGGGGAGCTGGCGCAGAGCATGCTCGCCCGGATCGGGGTGAAGCTCAGCATCAAGGCCGTGCCGAGTGACGACTTCTTCACCAAGTACGTGATCCCGGGGAACTTCGACATCACCCCCTTCGCCTACATCGGGACGCCGTTCCCCATCTCCAGCAGCTACGGGGTCTACGCCAACGTGGCGCCCGGCGGGAACTGGAACGCGAACTTCGGGCGTACCGGGTCGCAGGCCATCGACCAGGCCATGAGCCGGGCGGCCCAGAGCCTGGAGCCGGCGCGGGCCCGTACGGAGACGAACGCGGCGGACCGGCTGCTCTGGGAAGAGGTGAACGTGCTGCCCCTCTACCAGAGGCCGCAGAACGTGGCGGCGCGGCAGACGCTGGCGAACGTGGGCGCGCGCGGCTTCTACGACCTCCGGTACGAGGACATCGGCTTCACCGGCTGATCGCTCTGTCGGTGGCGGGGTGTAGTAGTGGACGCGTGGCAACGAAGCTGACCTGGTCCCAGATCCTCGCCTGGCGGCTGCGCAGGCAGTTCGTGAGCGGGGCCCGCGGCTCCGGCGCCGTGGCGGTCGTCCGCAGGCTGTGCGGGGTGCAGGCGCAGGTCGCCTCGTCGGCCCAACTGGCGGTGGCGCTCAGGAGCGAGCGCCACGAGCCGGGCGCGATCGAGCGGGCCCTGTGGGCCGATCGGGCGCTGGTCAAGACGTGGATCATGCGGGGCACGCTGCACCTCGTCCCCGCCGACCGGCTGGCCGACCACTGCGCCGCCCTGGGCACGTTGCGCTTCTGGGAGAAGGGCTCCTGGCAGCGCGGTCACGGCGTCACGGCCGAGGAGATCGCGGCGATCATCGAGGCCGTGCCCGAGGCGCTCGCCGAAGGGCCGCTGACCAGGGAAGAGCTGGTCGACGCCGTGGTGGCGGTGACGGGCGACGCCCATCTGCGGCAGGCGCTCACGTCGGGCTGGGGCGCGCTGCTCAAGCCGCTGAGCCGCCTGGGCGAGCTGTGCTACGGGCCGCCCCGCGAGGGCAAGGTGACGTTCACCGCGCCGCGCGCCTGGGTGCCGGGCTGGCCGGGCGAGTCGCCCGCCCACGAGGAGGCGGGGGTGCGGCTGGCGCGGGAGTTCCTGGGGGCGCACGGGCCGGCCACCCCGGAGATGTTCGACGCCTGGCTGTTCGGCGGCGTGGCCAGGAAGGCCGTGCTGAAAGGCTGGTTCAGGGACCTGGCGCCCGAGCTGACGCAGGTGGAGACCGACGACGGCACGACGCTGCTCGCGCTGACCGAGCACCTCGACGACCTCGCCGCCACCGAGTCCTCCGCCGAGGTGCACCTGCTGCCCGGCTTCGACCAATACGTGCTGGCCGCGCCCCGCACGCTCGCCCCGCTCATCCCGCCGGAGCTGAAGCCCAAGGTCAGCCGGCAGGCAGGCTGGATCTCCCCCGTGGTCGTCCATGAGGGCCGGGTCGCGGGGGTGTGGGAGGCCAAGGGCGGCGAGATCACGCTCGACCTCGCCGCCGCCGTGCCGCGGGGGCCGCTCGACGAGGCCGTCGCCCGCGTCAGGGCCCTGCTGCCCGGCTAGGAGACCGTGGTGCCCGCCATGACGCGGTCCACGATGCCCTTGTTGCCCTCCTCGCGGGCGCAGTGGGCGCAGCAGTACCAGTGCTCGCCCGACTGCACCCCGTGCCCGATGACCTTGGTGCCGCAGTGCTCGCAGATGGGCGCCATGGCCTCGATCGCGCACTGGAAGCAGTCGAACGTGTGCACCGCTCCCTGCGCGTGCACCTCGAACGCCATGTCGTAATCGTTGCCACAGGTCTCGCAGACAGCCATGGTGATCCCCTTTGCAGTCGATGCGCCGGGGGGATACCCGGTTCCGTGGTCTCTTCTCCCCAAGAGAGCACCATATTCAGCCCGCCGGTGTCCATCACGGGTCGCGTACGGCGAAGCGGGCCACCAGGGGCAGGCCCAGCAGCCCGAGCGCGGCCAGGGCGGCGGGCAACCCGAGCGGGCCGCTCAGCCCGGCCACGAGCAGCGGGCTGAGCACGAACCCCGTGTACGAGATCGTGGACACCCCCCACACCAGCGTCCCGCTCGCGTCGTCGGCCGCGGCCCGGCTGAGCACGGCGGGCACCAGCGGCCCGAGCGCCAGCCCGGTCACCGCGAACCCGGCCATGGAGATCAGCACGCCGCCGCCCAGCCCGGCCAGGGCGATGCCCGCGCCCCCGCCTGCCCCCGCCACCAGGTAGAGCGTCCTGAGCGGGAGCCGGGGCAGCGCCTGCGCGGCCAGCCGCCCGGCCGTCAGCGCCGCCATGTAGACCGCGGGCGCGGCGCTGGCCACCAGGGGCGTGGCGCCGCGGTGCTCCTCCAGCAGCAGCACCGACCACTGCTCCACGGAGTTCTCGATGACCAGAGCGCAGGCCGCCAGCGACCCGAGCACGATCGCCGGGCCCCAGAGCCGCCGCCCCGCGGTCTTCGCGGGGGCGGGCAGGCCGCGGCCGAGCGACAGGGTGAGCACGGTCAGCGACGTGGCCAGCACGATCAGCGCGATCACCAGGAGCACGGCGCCGACGTCGAGGCCGAGTGAGCGGGCCAGCCCGGTCGCGGGGGCGGCCGCGATGACCGTGACGGGGAAGGCGGCGTGCACCGCCTGGAAGAGCCGGCGGCCGCTCTCGCGCTCGGCGCGCCCCGTGGCCAGGTTGAGTGCGATGTCGAGCGCGCCGCTGGAGGCCCCCACCGCCAGCAGGGCGAGCGCGAGCTCCCAGGCGTCGCCGGCCAGGCCGATGGCGGCGACGCTGAGCGCGAACAGGACCATGGTCACCATCAGCGCGGACCGCTCCCGCCCCCGGGCCACCCGCCCGGCCAGCGCCATCGCGGGCAGCGCCCCCACCGGTACGGCGCTCAGCGCCAGCCCCAGATCGCCCGCCGAGATCCCCAGCTCGACCTTGATGGCGGGCAGCAGGGCAGACCACGATCCCCAGAACACGGCCCACGCCGCGCAGACCGCGATGAGCGGCATTTACCAGCACCCCTTGATATTTCGGTCAAGTCGCAGTAAAGATCGTCGATGTCCTTATTACCCCCTGCCGAAAGGAACTCCGTGCTCACCCGTACGGTCATCGCGGCCTCGCTGGTCGCCGCCGGGATCGCCGCCACCCCCTCCGCCGCGTACGCCGGCTCTGCCGCCTATACCCCCGAGCGCGTCTGCGGCTCCGGCTTCCACCGGGTCAAGGACGGCCACCGGGCCATGACGACGCGCGAAGGCGCTGTTTTCGGGCACGTATATCTGATGTACAGCAAGCGCAGCGGCAAGAACTGCGTCGCCGCGATCAAGACCGCGTACAAGGGGGCCCGCACGGTCACCGGCGCCTACCTCGAGGTCAGGGGCGGCGGCAGGACGGAGGACGTGCAGAAGTACCGCTACTACGCCGAGACCGGCCACCTCGACGGAAGCTGGAAGTGCGTGCGGTACGCCGGCTGGACCAAGGACCCGCGCGGCCGTGTCGAGGCCTGGGGCGGGCGCAAGAACTGGGGCAACTGCAAGGGCTGACCCAAAACCTCCCAGCTTTTTCGCCGGACCTGTCACAACGGGGCAGGCTGTCCCGTCCTGGCTGTTGAACGACGAAAACCTATGGAGGTTTCCATGACTCAGCGGATCAACGTCGCCAAGCACGTGCCGCAGGCGTACCACGCGTTCCTGTCGGTGGAGAAGCTGCTGCACGAGAGCGAGCTGCCCGACGCCACCCGCGAGCTGGTCAAGCTGCGCGCCAGCCAGGTCAACGGCTGCGCCTACTGCGTGGACATGCACAGCCGTGACATGAAGAAGGCCGGGGAGAGCGACGAGCGCCTGTGGTCGGTGGCGGTCTGGCGCGAGGCCACGGTCTTCACCCCGGCCGAGCGGGCCGCGCTGGCCCTCACCGAGGAGGCGACCAGGCTGGCCGACCGCGAGGCCGTGCCGGACGCGGTGTGGCAGGAGGCGGCCGAGCACTACAGCGAGGAGCAGCTTTCGCTGCTCATCGTGGCCATCGCCATGATCAACGCCTGGAACCGGATCGGCGTGACCGCGCGTCTCACGCCCGGGACCTGACCACTCCGTAGAAATGCATTGAGCCGGCGGGGCCCGCGCGGTTAGGTTGGCGCGCATGACGGAAACTTTCCGTCATGCCGCCGGCAAGCCGGCGGGGCGCACGGTTGGCGAAGGAGAGACGCGCTTCGGAAGGGGGAGACCATGAAACGCGTCAGGGTCACGAAGGCGGCCAAGCGGCGTACGCGGCCGGCCATGGAGCTGGACCTGCGATCACCGGCAGGCCGCAAACTTCCCTACTGACTTCCTCCTTACACCGAACTTACGGGGGTTTCTGTAGATAACATAGATAACAGGAACATCACGGGGGGCTTACAATGACGAGGCTTGTGGTGGTGCCGCCACACGTTGCCAGGCACAAGGTTCGCGACATCCGCGCGGCCGACCGCCACAAGCCGCCCGCCGACCCCAAGGTGATCGACCTTCGCGCCTACTCCGGCCGGAATGTCATCCGTTTCCCCGGGGGCCCCACCCCCGCCGCCTGAGCGCGACGCTCAGCCGTACAGGCGCTTGGCGTAGGCCTCGCCGTAGTAGCTCTCCAACTGCTCGATGCTCTCCTCCACCTTCTGCACGTCCTTGACCAGCCTCGCGTGCGAGGGCAGGGCGTCGGGGCCCCAGCTCTCCGGCTTCCACAGGGACGAGCGCAGGAACGCCTTGGCGCAGTGGAAATAGATCGTCTCGATCTCGACCACGAGCGCGAGGTGCGGGCGGTGGCCCTTGACGATCAACTGGTCGAAGAACGGGGCCTCGCGGACGAGCCGGGCGCGGCCGTTGATGCGCAGGGTCTCGTTCCGCCCCGGGATCAGAAAGATCAACCCCACATGCGGATTTTTCAAGATATTGAGGAATCCGTCCGCTCTGCGGTTGCCCGGGCGGTCCGGGATGGCGATCGTGGCGTCGTCGATGACGTGGACGAATCCGGCCGGGTCGCCCTTGGGCGAGACGTCACAGTTGCCGGCATCGTCGGAGGTGGCGATCAGGCAGAACGGCGAGGCCGCCAGCCACTCCAGGTCGCGCTCGTGCAGCCGCGGCCGTTCCTTGGTCACGGCCCTCGGCATGACCTCGCCGAGCAGCTCGCGCAACTCCGCCTCAGATCCGATCTCCGCCCAGCTCATGTGATCTCCCTTCGGGGGTTTCCCCTATTTTGTCAGGGATTGAGATCGTGCGCAGAGTGGGCCCCGTCTGGTCCTGTCCTGGTTCACCAGCGGCGAGCGTACGCCATCGCGCGCAGGTAGGCGTCGCGCTCCAGCTCGAACCGGCGCGGCTCCACGCCCTGCCGCTCGGCCCGCACGTGGAGCATGGTCAGCTCGGTCGCCGCCTGCTGGTAGTCGCTCATGGCCCGGCCGAGGCCCGCCTGCCTGGCCCACTTCCTGGCCCGCTTGCGGGCGGGCAGCGTGCTGAGCATGTTGACGTCGGCCTCGGTGACCAGGCCGGTCTGCTGGTAGCCCGGCAGGTAGACGCGCATCTTGGCGACGAGATGGCGGCGCTCGGCGATGCTGACGACGATGAGGACGACGAGCGCGGCCATGATCACCAGGTAGGCGATGCCCAGCCAGGTCAGGGAGCCGGTGGTGGCGGCGCCGTTCCAGAGGGCGTGCAGGACGACCGCGCCCAGATAGCCGAGCGGGACGGCGGCGTAGCGGCCGGGGGTGCGGCGGGTGAGCGCGTACGCGACGCCGAGGCCGATCATGGAGGTGTAGATGGGGTGGCCGAGCGGGTCGATCAGGCCGCGGACCACGAAGAGCTGGACCGCCGCGCTCGCGCCGTCCTCGCCGAACGCCAGCAGGTAGTAGCCGACGTTCTCGACGGCGGCGAAGCCGAGGCCGGCCATGGAGGCGTACACGATGCCGTCGGTCAGGCCGTCGATCTCCATCCGCCGGCGCAGGAGCAGCAGCAGGGCCGAGCCCTTGAGCGCCTCCTCGACCACCGGCGCCAGGATGACCGAGCCGACGTCCTCGGCGACCGCGGAGCCGTAGCCGGCGCGCAGGAACAGCTCCTGGCCGACGAACGTCAGCGCGACGCCCAGCACGATCGCCACCCCCGCGCCCCACGCGAAGGCGAACGCGAGGTGCAGCTTCGGCTCGGGTTCGAGCCTGTCGAGCGAGAGGACCGCCGCGAGCAGCACCGGCAGCGGCGCCACGGCCAGCAGCGCGGACAGCCCGAACCCGATGGGGCCGCCGGAGATCAGCATGACGCCCAGGACGACGAGGGCGAGGGCGCCAGAGACAACAAGTCCGATCAGCAGGGCCTTGCTGGGGCGCTGGGCGAGCGACGGAGCTGTCATTGTGGTGCCTCTCTTCCCGTTTGGTCCGCCCACTATGCGCGCCCCGCATCTACACGCGCTTAATGGTCACTTGATTCGCGGTAATACGGATCCGCCACCACGGACTCACCGTTCGTGTACGAATACACCTCCCGCCCCGAAATGAACACCCGTAGCGCCCGGCTCATGACGTCCAGCGGATCGCCCGACCAGATGACCACGTCACCGTCGAGCCCCGGCCGCAGCGTGCCGACCCGGTCGTCGAGGCCCATGATGCGGGCGGGGTTCAGGGTGATCGAGCGCAGCGCCTCGGCCGGGTCCAGGCCCTCCTTGACCGCCAGCGTGGCCTGGTGGACGAGGAAGTGGATGGGCACGACGGGATGATCGGTGGTGATCGCCAGCTCGACGCCCGCGCGTGCCAGGATGCCCGGGTTGCGCAGCGAACGCTGCCGCAGCTCGACCTTCGAGCGGCTGGTGAACAGCGGGCCGATGATGACGGGAACGTTCCGCTCGGCCAGCGTGTCGGCCAGCAGGTGCCCCTCGGTGCCGTGGTTGACCACCAGCCGGTAGCCGAACTCGCCGGCCAGCCTGAGCGCGGTGGCGATGTCGTCGGCGCGGTGCGTGTGCTGGCACCACGGCAACTCGCCGTCCAGCACGCGGACCAGGATCTCCAGCGTGCCGTCGCGGTCGAACGGCTTGCCCTCGTCGGCGGCCTGCTCCCTCTTGGCCTTGTAGTCCTGGGCCTTCATGAACGCGTCCCGGATCACCGCGGCCACGCCCTGCCGGGTGGAGGGCAGCTTCTTCTGGTCGCCGTACACGCGTTTGGGGTTCTCGCCGAGCGCGCTCTTGACGCTCACCGGCTCCTTGAGCAGCATCTCGTCGACCGACCTGCCCCAGCACTTGACCGCGACCGTCTGGCCGCCGATCGGGTTGCCGGAGCCCGGCTTGATCACCGCGGTGGTCACACCGCCGGACAACGCGTCGCCGAAGGCCAGGTCGGCCGGGTTGATGGCGTCGAGGGCGCGCAGGCGGGCGCCGTTCGGGTCGGTCATCTCGTTGGTGTCCTGACCGGCCCAGCCCTCAGCCTCCTCGTACACGCCGAGGTGGCCGTGGGCCTCGACGAAGCCCGGCAGCACCCAGCCGCCGGCGGCGTCCACGACGGGGGTCCCGTCGGGCACGGCGACGTCGCGGCCGACCGCGGTGATCTTTCCGTCCTGGATGAGCACGGTGCCCCCGTCGATGGGGTCGCCGTCGACGGGCACGACATATCCGCTGGTAATGGCAAGATTCATGGCTGGTAACTTACCGGTGGGCGGGTAGAGGGCCGTGATGACTTCAGATCTTTACCGGCGATGGCTGCTCGAACTGTGGAACGGCGCGTTCGAGTCGGCGTACGAGCTGGTCACCCCCGACTTCACCGGTCACTGGCCCGGCATGGACGTGTCCGGCCCCGACGGGCTGATCGAGGCGGTCCGCCAGGGGCACGAGCCGTTCGACGACGTCAAGGTGACGCTGGACGTGGGGCCGATCGTGGACGGCGACCTGGTGGCGGCCCGCTGGACGTTCAGCGGCTCCTACCGGGGCGGGCTTCCGGGGGCGAGCGCGGAGGCGGGGACCCGGGTCGCCTTCGGCGGGCATGACATTCTGCGCGTTCGTGACGGCAGGTTCGCGGAGTACTGGGTGATCTCGGATGCCCAGACGTTCAGCCGACAGCTCGGGATAGGCTGACATTTCCGTAAATCGGCAAGGGATGGTGCATGTCGGAGAGCTACGGGCCCGACGCGGGCCCAGCCCCCGAGTCGCTGGGGGACGAGCAGTTGTCGGAGCTGCTGGCGGCACAGCGGTTCGGGGCGCTCGCGACCAACAAGAGCGACGGCCACCCGCACCTGTCCACCGTCGTCTACAGGTGGGAGCCCGACCAGCGCGTGGTGCGGATCTCGACCATCGACGACCGGCTGAAGGTGCGGCAACTGCACAAAGACCCGCGCTGCGCGCTCTACGCGGCCAGTGACGACTTCCGGTCGTTCGCCGTGGCCGAGGGCGAGGCGGAGCTGTCGCCGGTGAGCACCGAGCCCGGCGACGAGGTGGGCCTGGAGCTGCTGGGCATGCAGCCGTCGTTCGCCGAGCCCGCCGACGCGCAGGCGTTCCTGCGGCAGATGGTGGCGGACCGGCGGCTGGTGATCAGGATCCGGGTGACGCGACTGTACGGGACCGCTCTGCCCATGCCCTCCGCCTAGCGCGGCGCCTGTTGTAGGCCACGGTCGCGATCACGACGAGGGCGAGCGCCAGGTCGATGGCCGCCGCCCAGCGCATGCCCTGGACGTGGTGCCCGCCCTCGGCCGCCGCGAAGAACACCGCCCCGATCACGGCCACGCCGCCCGCGCCCGCGAACTGCTGCGCCGTGCTCAGGATGCCGGATCCGGTGCCGGCCTGGTGCGGCTCGACCTCGACCAGCGCCGCGCCGATGAGCTGCGGCAGGACCAGGCCGTTGCCGGTGCCGACCAGGACGAGCGCGGCCAGGATGTACGGCAGCCCCTGCCCCGCCGCGATCACCATCAGCCCGAGCCCGAGCGCCGTGATCGTGCCGCCGACCATGACGACGACCAGGCCGTACCTTCTGACCAGCCGCGTACCCAGCAGCGACGTCACCGTGAACAGCACGCCCATCGGCGCGAAGGCCAGCCCCGCCTGGAACGCGGTGAGCCCCAGCCCGCCCTGCAGCAGCAGCGTCAGCGTGAACATGAACGAGGCGAAGTACGCCATGAACGCCACGATCGCCCCGACGCCCGCCAGGTAGGAGTGCACCTTGAGCAGGGCCAGGTTGAGTATCGGCTGTTTGCCCTGCCGGCCGAGCACCTGCTGCCAGCGCCAGGTCAGCGCGAACACCGGGACGCTCGCCGCCATGCTGATCCAGGACCAGACCGGCCAGCCCAGGCTGTTGCCCAAACCGAGCGGCACCAGCACCAGCGCGAGCCCGGTGGCCAGCCCGGCCGCGCCGAGCAGGTCGAGCCTGGCCCGGCGGGCGGTCTCGACGTGGGGCAGCAGCCACGCGGCCAGCGGCACGAGGACCAGGCCGATGGGCAGGTTGATGAGGAAGATGACCCGCCAGCCGAGGCCGAGCACGTCGGCGGTCAACAGCAGTCCGCCCAGCACCTGTCCGGCGATGGAGCCCAGGCCGCCGACGGCGCCGTACCAGCCGACGGCGCGGGCGCGCTCGTCCGGCGGGAAGGCGGCGGAGATCGTGGCCAGCACCTGCGGCACCATCACCGCGCCCGCCAGGCCCTGGAGCAGGCGGGCGGCCACGAGCTGGGCCGGGTTCGCGGCGATGCCGCACAGCAGTGAGGCGAGCGTGAAGGCGGCCACACCCCAGACGAACATGCGCTTGTAGCCGAAGCGGTCGCCCAGGCGGCCTCCGGTGATCATGCCGGCCGCGTAGGTGAAGGCGTAGCCGGCGACGATCAGCTCCAGGGCGGCGGGGCCGGTGTGCAGGTCGCGCTCGATGGAGGGGGCGGCCACGTTGACCACGAAGAAGTCGAACTGGGCCATGAACCATGCCGACAGGAGAATGGCCAGCGTTCCGCCGTATTTCACGACATTCAGGCTAGATGGCCGCGCCCGGCGTACGTCGGAGGGGTCCGCCGGTAGGTAGATCATCGAGGTTCGCCCGCGCCGGGTGGGGTGGGCCCGCCTGCCATTCCGCGCTCTCCAGCGACTCGGCCGTACAGGTGTGGAACGTGACTACGGGACGGCTGGACATGTTCGGCGAGAACGCTTACCCGCCGCTGGTCGGACTGGCGATGGCGGCCGACGAGACGGCCGGCCCCGGTGCTCGACGACTTCCGGGGGGAAGCCGACATGTGGGACCTGGCGGGGGGAGACCTCCATGGACTCGCCCTCGTCCGGCGGTCCCGACACGGCCCAGGCGGCGGTGGCTCATGTGGACGACGAACTGATCGTCGTCACCGGCGGCAACGTAGAGATCCATGAGCTGGGCCGCCGCGAACCTCTCACCTGTGCTCCATCACGATCACACCCGCGGTGCCCGCCGCCAGCGCCCTGAAGACGTGCGGCACGTCTCCCGGATAGGCCAGGTAGTCGCCCGGCCCCACCTCGACCGGCTCCTCCACCGGGCCGGCCAGCGCCCGCCCGGCGCCGATCACCAGGTGCTCGGTCGTGCCGGGCAGGTGCGGCTCGGAGACCCGGTCCTGCCCTGGCTGTGCGTCGACGCGGTAGAGGTCTCTGCGGGCTCCCGGCGGGCACGACGCCAGCAGCGTCGCCGCGTAGTCAGCCTCTCCTGAGCGGGCCACCGGCCCTTCGCCCGCCCGGATCAGCCGCACCGCCGGTCGCGGCGGGTCCACGAGCCTGCTGAACGGCACCCCGAGCGCGACACCCAGCGCCCACAGCGTCTCCAGGCTCGGATTGCCGCTCCCGGACTCCAACTGCGACAGCGTGGACTTGGCCAGGCCCGACCGCCTGGCCAGCTCGGTCAGTGACATCCCGGCCCGGTCGCGCTCGCGGCGGATGGCCGCCGCGATGCGTTCGAAAGGTGGCTTCTCATCCGCCGTCACTGTTCGCTCCACACGTCGTTCCGTTCGATTTGACGAACAGCCTATCGCTGTTCATCATAAAAGCCAGACGTTCCGATCTAACGAACGGGGTCGGCATGCGACACCTCGGCATCCTCGCCCACAGCACCGAAGGCGCGGCCCTGAGCTTCCTGTCCTTCTGCCAGGAGGGCTTCCAGCGGCTCGGCCGGCACGACCATCCCGACATCACGCTCGACTACATCCCCTTCGGCCGCAGCATGGCGGCGTGGGACGCCGGAGATCACGACGCCGTCCGCGCGACGCTGTCGGTGAGCGTGGAGCGGCTCGCCCGTGCGGGAGCCGACTTCTTCATCTGCCCCGACAACACCGCCCATCTGGCGCTCGAACGCCCCGGCCCCGCCCTCGCGCTTCCCGGCCTGCACATCGCCGAGGTCGTCGCCGACCAGGCCGCCCGCGACGGCCGCAGACGGGTCGGCATTCTCGGCACCTCCTACACCATGGACGGCCCCGTCTACCCGCGAGCCCTCGCGGCCCGCGACATCGCCGCGGAGGTTCCGGACGCCGGCGACCGCAAGCTGATCAACGAGATCATCTTCGACGAGCTGGTCACCGGGGTCTTCACCGACGACTCACGGCGCGCCTATGTGGGGGTGATCGAGCGGCTGGCGTCCCGGGGCTGCGACGCGGTCGCCCTGGTGTGCACGGAGATCCCGCTCCTGATCACCCCGGCCGACTCACCCCTCCCCACCCTCGACTCGACCCGCCTGCTCTCGACAGCCGCCTTCGACACGGCACTCGACCACCACCCATTCCCCACATGGCGAGGCGGCCCCATCACCTGACCCCACCCCTCTCGGCACCGCGCTGATCTTCCGCATGATGAACACCGCCCCGTTGCACAGCGAATAGTCCTCGACCAACCCACGCACCTCCAGCACCATCCACTCACCGCGCACCCACAACTCCCGATCCCCAGCGAGAACCGCCAGGGCACCCGCACCCTTTGACGCCCTTGGCAACCACGCACCCTGCACCCCCACTCCCCGCACCCCAACGCCTGATGCACCGTTTGTCACCCTCGGCCCCGACCCCTCGGCCCCGACCCCTCGGCCCCCAGTTCCTTCACCGCCCAGTTCCTTCACCGCCCAGTTCCTTCACCGCCCAGTTCCTTCACCGCCCGCCCCAGTACCGTTGCCCCGTGCACCCCAACGCCTGACGCACCCAGACGCGCCCTCAGCCCCGAGCCCTCGTCCCCAGCTCCTTCGCCACCAACGCCCCTGCACCCGCGCTCCGTACACGCCAGCACCTTCGCGCTCTTTGAACCGGCGCCTCCTCAGCTTCTTCGGCGCCCAGCGCCCCTGCACCCGCGCCCCGCACACCCCAGCACCGGCGCGCTCATGGCCCCGACTCTTCGCATCCAGTTCCTTCAGCCTCTCGCGGCGCGCCCTCGCCCGGCGCTACCCGGTGCCTTGAACACCCTTGCCGCCTCGGTGCCGACCCCTCAGCCTCAGCCCTTCGGCTCCCAGCACCTCTCCACCCACGCCCCATGACCGCACCCAGCGCCTCGCGCGCCCTTGCGCCCTTGCGCCCTTGCGCCCCTGCGCCCTTGCGCCGACCGTCGGCGTCGCCATCGGGTTGCCGTCGTTCCTCACAGATGTGGCACTTGACCAGCGGTCGATCCCGTCAGGGCGTCATGCGCCGGCTCCATCGCCTGCTGCCCCGCCACCCCCCGCGTGTCGAATGCTCATCCCTGGGGCACCGGCGGGCTACTCTTCTCTCAACTAGAAGTCATGAGATCTTGTCACCGTCGAGTCGTAGGCCTCTCCCCGTTTGAGGAGACCCATGTTCAGACGACTCGCCGTCATCATCGCCACCTCCCTCACCGCTCTCCTCTCCACCCCAGCCGACGCAACAACCGCCCTCACCACGACCGCCCCCTCCAACGCGGTCAACGTCGCACATCGAGGCGCCTCCGCGTACGCCCCCGAGAACACGATCGCCGCCTTCGACCTGGCCGGCTCGCTGGGGGCCGACGTGTTCGAGATCGACGTCCAGGAGACCAAGGACCACGAGCTGGTCCTGATGCACGACACGACGCTGTCCCGCACCACCGACGTCGAGCAGGTCTTCCCCGGCCTGTCTCCATGGAACGTCGGCGATCTCACGCTCGCCCAGATCCGCAGGCTGGACGCCGGTTCGTGGTCGTCCGGCACGTACGAGGGCGAGGGCGTACCAACCCTCGGCGAGACGCTGCGCGAGATGAGCGGGTCGGGCATGGGCCTGCTGCTGGAGGTCAAGGCTCCGAATCTGTACCCGGGTATCGAGGGCCGCATCGCCGCCGAGCTGCGCCGCCACTCGTTCTGGCTCACGCCGGGGCGGCTGGTGGTGCAGTCGTTCGACTGGGGATCGATGCGGGAGTTCCATCGGCTGCTGCCCGACGTACCGATCGGGCTGCTGGGCACGCCGTCCACCGCCGAGTTGCCCGCGCTGGCGAAGTTCGCCGACCAGATCAACCCGCCGTACGGCACGCTCACGTCCGCGTACGTACGGCGCGTGCACGCCCTCGGCATGGAGGTCCTCACCTGGACCGTCGACAGCCCCGACACCATGCGCCGCCTGCTCGGCTACGGGGTGGACGGCATCATCACCAACAAACCAGACATACTGAGCGACCTGCTCCACGCCTGACGGGCGCACGGCGAACACCACCGGCCGAATGCGGACAGTCGTACACCGTCTTCCGCACAAGGCCGGCAGACCGTCACAACTCCCAGGTACAGGCGCTCGGCGATCCCCGGCTGGACAGCCCGGCGGCCACCCTGGCCGGCACATCCGCTCGCACACGCCACCGCTGAAGCCCATAGAGGCGACCGCCCGGCACCGCCCCTCGGCACCGAGCACCGGCCTGCCGTCGCATGTGCAGGGCACTAGAGCTGCGCCGCCTTCGTACGACCCCGCTCCCACGCCCACCGAAGCACAGCCGCGAACAGCAGGGCATACCCGGCGAACACGACCAAGAGCAGCGCCACCATCGGCTGCTCCGGCACCCCGCTCGCGTCCACCCCGTAGTCGATCACCGCCACGTAGTCCCGCTCCGCCCGATGCCACACGACGTACACGATGAGCTGCAACACCGGACTCACCACGAACGCCGTCACGGCCAGGATCATCAACACACCGGCGGGCCCCCGGCGAGCGGCCAGCAGCCCGATGGCCACCCACGCGACCACCTGCGTCACCAGCACCCCAGAGACGGCCACCAGGACATTGCCCCAGGGATCGGGGACGTTCCGGTGATAGTCCAGGCAGCAGTCGAACCCGACGATCATGTCCTGATTGCCGATCAACCGGGCGACCGCCACCTGCCCCAGCCGGTGCCACAGGTACAGCAGGACCCCGAACCCCACGGCGTACGCCGCCACCCGCCTCATGCTTCGGAGCATGACCGACACCGCCACCCCGATCCATGCGCCTGTCCGCACCTGGACAGGCGCATCCCGGACGAAGACGACGATCAGCGCCGTCCAGGTCGGCATGCTCGCCGACCCCTCGGATTCGGAACGAACCGCGACGCAGCACATACAGGCGGGCCCGAAAAGTGCGCTACTCGTCGTCCAGACGGAATCTAGAGAACCGGCGGCCAAGCCTCACCGTCCGCTACGCCCTCGGCGATCCGCTCTTGATCCAGTCGGCGGTGGCGGCGGTCGTGGAGCGGCGGGGAGGCGTCGACGTCCTGGTGGCCAACGCAGAACTGATACGGCGCCCGATCCCCGGACACCCCTTCGAGGACATCCCGGTCCAGGAGTGGGTTTCGGCGCTCCGCGTCAACATCCAGGGCGCCAGGTGCTCCGGCTGATGAAAGCACGCGGCTCGGGCCAGATCGTCTTCGTATCCTCGGATGGAATCCGGGTCGGCACGCTGGGACGCGAGAAGTTCGCCGCCGACAAGGCGTCGCTGAAGGAATTCGGCCGCAACCTGGCGGCGGAGAGCAGGCGCTCCAGCAACGTCGCGGCCCCGGGCGGCACCATACCCGGAGAGCAGGCCGCCCAGCTCCCCGACCGGCCGCTTCTCCACCCCGGCGGACGTCGCCAACACCGTCGCGTATCTCACTTCACCCGCCAACGGGAACATCGCCGGGACGGTGATCCCGGCCTCCGGTGGCATGTAGGCGGTATGCGCCGCCTTAGACACAACGCCTGCCGTGCCGTGGAAAGGGCGGGGCTTGTTCCGCCGATCGAAGCCCCGCCCTGACCAGGTTTTCTACCCGATGACCACCCGGATCAGCTGCAGCCGCTGGTCGAGCCGCAGCCCTCGCAGACGTAGCAGCTACCGGCCGGGCGCATCTTGGTGCCGCAGGTCATACAGAGCGGCGCGTCCGCGGTGAAGCGCTGGTGGCTCTCCAGTGTGAGCTCCAGCTCCTTACCCTGCTGCTCCGGTGTCTCCTTCGGCTGGGCGGTCTCGATGGGCGCCGACTGGGCCAGCGCCTCGCGGTCGACCGTCTCCTGCAGGGCCGCCGGGTCCTCGCCACGCTGCTGCGCGGCCCGCTCGGCCGCCGAGAAGATGCCCAGCGCCGCCCGCTCCTCGTAGGGCAGGTGGTCTAGGGCCACGCGGCGGAAGATGTAGTCCATCACCGACGTGGCCATGCGGATGTCGGGGTCGTCCGTCATCCCCGCCGGCTCGAAGCGCATGTTGACGAACTTGCTCATGTACGTCTCCAGCGGCACGCCGTACTGGAGCCCGATGGAGATCGCCACCGAGAACGCGTCCATGACGCCCGCGAGCGTGGAGCCCTGCTTGGACATCTTGAGGAAGACCTCGCCGAGCCCGTCGTCCGGGTAGGACGAAGCGGTCATGTAGCCCTTGGCGCCGCCCACCGTGAAGCGGGTGGTCATGCTCGGCCGCTGGTTCGGCATGCGCCGCCGGGTCGGCCGGTTGACCTCGATGACCTTGACCTCGGGCTCCGCCTCCTTCGGCTCCTCCTTCTTGGAGCCGTTGCCGACCGAGAGCGGCTGGCCGACCTTGCAGTTGTCGCGGTAGACGGCCAGGGCCTTGAGGCCGAGCTTCCAGCCCTCGAGGTAGACCTGCTCGATGTCGTCGATCGTGGCCGACTCGGGCAGGTTGACCGTCTTGGAGATGGCGCCCGACAGGAACGACTGCGTGGCGGCCATCATCCGCACGTGGCCCATCGGCGCGATCGCCCGCTCGCCCATCGCGCAGTCGAACACCTCGTAGTGCTCCAGGCGCAGGCCCGGGGCGTCGACGACGTGGCCGTGCTCGCCGATGTACTCGACGATGGCCTCGATCTGCTCCTGCTGGTAGCCGAGCTGCTTGAGCGCGCGCGGGATCGTCTGGTTGACGATCTGCATGGAACCGCCGCCGACGAGCTTCTTGAACTTGACCAGCGCCAGGTCCGGCTCGATGCCGGTCGTGTCGCAGTCCATCATCAGGCCGATCGTGCCGGTCGGCGCGAGCAGGCTGGCCTGGGCGTTGCGGTAGCCGTTCTTCTCGCCGAGCTTGAGGCACTCCGACCACTGGCGCGACGCCTCGGTGTGGATCTTCGCGTCCATGGAGCCGACCGTACGCAGGTCGTCGTTGGCTGCGGCGTGCTTGCGCATCACGCGCTTGTGCGGCTCGGCGTTGCGGGCATATCCGTCGTACGGGCCCACGACCCCGGCCAGCTCCGCGCTGCGGCGGTAGGACACACCGGTCATCAGCGAGGTGATCGCCCCGGCCACCGCCCGGCCACCGTCGGAGTCGTAGGCGTGGCCGGTCGCCATGAGCAGCGCGCCCAGGTTGGCGTAGCCGATGCCGAGCTGACGGTAGGCCCGCGTGGTCTCGCCGATCTTCTCGGTCGGGAAGTCGGCGAACGTGATCGAGATGTCCATCGCGGTGATGATCAGCTCGGTCAGCTTGACGAAGTCGGCGACGTTGAAGGAGTTGTCGTCCTTCAGGAACTTCAGCAGGTTGATGCTGGCCAGGTTGCAGGAGGAGTTGTCGAGGTGGACGTACTCGGAGCACGGGTTGCTGGCCGTGATCCGCCCCGTCTCGGGGGTGGTGTGCCAGTCGTTGATCGTGTCGTCGTACTGGACGCCGGGGTCGGCGCACTCCCAGGCGGCCTTGGCCATCTTGCGGAACAGGTCCTTGGCGTCGACCTTCTCGATGATCTCGCCGGTCAGGCGGGCGCGCAGGCCGAAGTCGTCGCCCTTCTCCACCGCGCGCATGAACTCGTCGGAGACGCGCACGGAGTTGTTGGCGTTCTGGTACTGGACGCTGACGATGTCCTTGCCGCCCAGGTCCATGTCGAACCCGGCGTCACGCAGCGCGCGGACCTTGTCCTCTTCGCGCGCCTTCGTCTCGATGAACTCCTCGATGTCGGGGTGATCGACGTCGAGGACGACCATCTTGGCCGCCCGGCGGGTCGCGCCGCCCGACTTGATGGTGCCCGCGGACGCGTCGGCGCCCCGCATGAACGACACCGGCCCGCTGGCCGTGCCGCCGCTGCTGAGCAACTCCTTCGAGGAACGGATCCGCGACAGGTTGACACCCGACCCGGAACCGCCCTTGAAGATCACGCCCTCTTCCTTGTACCACTCCAGGATCGACTCCATCTGATCGTCCACGGAGAGGATGAAACAGGCGCTGACCTGCTGCGGCGACTGCGTGCCCACGTTGAACCACACCGGCGAGTTGAACGCGAACACCTGGTGCGCCAGGGCGTGCTTCAGCTCGTGGTCGAAGATCTCGGCGTCCTCGTCGCTGGCGAAGTAGCCGTTGTCGATCCCGGTCCGGGTGTAGACGCCGACGACCCGGTCGATCAACTGCTTCAGGCTCCACTCGCGCTGCGGGGTGCCGACCGCGCCGCGGAAGTATTTGGTCGTCACGATGTTGGCCGCGTTGACCGACCAGAACTCGGGGAACTCGACGCCCCGCTGCTCAAAGTTGATCGATCCGTCGCGCCAGTTCGTCATGACGACGTCGCGGCGCTCCCACTGAATCTCGTCATATGGGTGCACACCGGGCTTAGTGAAGATCCGCTTCATCTTCAGTCCCTTACGCGGACGCTTGCCCCCGCGCGCCACTGAACCGCTCGCCGTCTCCGTCATGACTCCCCCTTCTCCGCCTTCAACTGTGAGATCTCGGCCTCGAAGTCCGCCAGGCTCTCGAAACCGCGATATACCGATGCGAATCGCAGGTAGGCCACCTCGTCGAGCTCCCGCAACGGGCCGAGGATGGCCAGGCCCACCTCGTTGGAGGGCAGCTCGGCCGCGCCTTTGGCCCTGATGGCCTCCTCCACCCGCTGCCCGAGCTGCGCCAGCGAATCCTCACTGACCGGCCTGCCCTGACAGGCCCGCCGCACGCCCGCGACCACCTTGTCCCGCGAGAACGGTTCCGTCACTCCGCTGCGCTTGCTCACCATCAGCAGTACGGTCTCCTGCGTGGTGAACCTGCGCCCGCATTCGGGACAGGTACGGCGACGCCTGATGGCCGCGCCGTCGTCTGTGGAGCGGCTGTCGATGACCCTGGTGTCAGGGTGGCGACAGAACGGACAGTGCACGCTTTCGCCTCCAAGACCTGCGGCCACCACACGCGCACAACCGTCGTGACGGGACGCTTCGCGCACGCTCCACGACTGACCATGGAGCGGTCACGGAAACACAAGGTGTGGTGAACTACATCGGTGTAACTACTAGATGTTGTGGTCCAACCGTAGAAGCGTGTGACCATGAACGCAAGTTGAGCAACCTCATCCGACTGAAGTCGCTGATCAGCCCACCATCCTCAGCCGCCCCGGGCGTGTCGCCTTCAACAGACGATCTTTGTGCAGGTGGGGACGTCACATGAGTTGCGTACGGCCTCGCTCGTGAACAAGCCTCACAAACGTACCGGATCCCCCAACCCCCGCCTCTCCCCCTCCACCCACACCCCTCCAAGACCTCCCCACACCCGCCCACACGAGAGGCGAAAAGGCGGAGAGACGAAGGCACAAGCAGGCTGCAAGGCGAACGGCTCATGCGACAGAAACAAGCCGCAGACCCCGCACAGACCAATGGAGGCGGCGTGTCTCGCCGAAGCGCCACACAGTCCATGGAGGCGGTGGGACCACACGGAGCGCCGCACAGATTCAAGCGCCACACAGACCATGGGGGTGGTGGGTCTCGTCGGGGCGGTCAACGTAAGGCGGCGGTGTTGCCTGGGACGTAGAGGCGGGTGCCAGGGCGGATGAGGGAGTTGGGCAGGCCGTTCAGCCGCTTGATCTCCTCGATCACCGCACCCGGGTCGTTGCCCTCGGAGAGCGCGTCGGCGATCTGCCACAACGTGTCCCCCTTGTGGACCTCCACCCACGGCAACCCCGCATGGCTCGGCACCACGACCCGCACCTCGGCATGCCCGGCCGCACGCGTACCCAGCCAGAAACCGCCCAGCGACAGCAACGCCACCGCGACGACCAGCACGATCCGCCCCCGCCGGGTCAGCCGCACCGGAGGAGCGGACTTCCGCCCCCGACCGAACCGCACGACACCCTGCCGACTCCCCCGATCCTGCCGACCCCTGCGACCTCGCCGCGCCGCCCGAACCAGAACAGTCTCCTGGTCCTGCCCAGCTCCGCGACCCTGCTCAACCGTCCAGCCTTGCCCAACTCCCTGACTCCGCCCAACTTCCTGGCCTCGCCCAACCCCGCGAACCCGCCCAGCCCTCCACTCTTGCCCCTGCCCGCGAGCCTGCCCAGCCCTCCAGCTTTGCCCCACTCCCTGGTCTCGCCCAGCTCCACGAGCCCGTCCGGCCCTCGACGCCTGCCCCGTTCCGCGGGCCTGCCCAGCTCTCCGGCCCTGCCCCGCTCCGCAGTCCAGCTCAACAACCTGGCCCTGCCCAACCTCCTGACCTCGCCCAACCCCTCGAACTTGCCCAACCTCCCGGCCCCGCTTCACCTCTCGGGCTTGCCCAACTGCCTTGTCCTGCTCAACTCCTCGGTCCCGCCCAGCCTCCAGGTCCTGCCCAGCCTCCAAGCCCTTCAGACCGCGCCGCCACGCGGCCCGCCGACCCCACAGCCGGATGCCTTCTGCCGCACGCCTGACTCCGCCCCGCCACCGGCCGCGCCGGCGAGAACCCCGCTCCCCTTCGTTACGCCGCCGCTCCCCGCTTCCGCCCTCGATCACTTCGCCGACCCCAGACCCACTCCCAAGCCCTCTACCGACCGCGGTTCCAACCGGAACCACCTGGCCGCTCTCGGTGCCGCTCCCGACCACACCGAGACCGGTCCCGGCTCCCCTGCCAACATCGGCACGACGCCGGGACATCCCACCTACGCCAGGCCGAAGCCCGGTCGCCCCAGGACGGCTCCCGTCTGACGCACTGCCGCCTCTCAAACGGCCTCCGCCAGTCGCACCGCCGCCCTTCAGACGACCTCCGTTCGCTACACCACCGCCCGTTAGACGACCTCCGTTCGTCACACCGCCCCTAGAGCGGCCCTCGTACTCGCCACCATCCCGGCCGTCACTCGCCGTACGCCTGCCCCGGAGCTTCCCCAAACCTCCCGAACCGGCTCCCGAGCCTGAAGTCGCCCGCTTCCACGTCTCCGCGGCAGCGGACCGCCCCCGCGCACCTCGTCCCGCGTCCGTCGCCTGTGCACCTTCGCTGTCGCCGACGGCCCCACTTGAGTCGGCGGCTGACCTCGCCGCGCCCTTACCGCCCAAACCGAACCACCTTGCCCGCCGGCCACTCGCCGAAGCGGGCGTCCGCGTCCCCCGCCCACGCTTGGCCCCGGACGATCTCGCCCCCCGCCCGCCTTTGGACCCGAACGACCTCGTCTCTCGATCACCGTCCGCCCCAGACGGCCTCTCACCGCCCGGCCCAGACCGGCTCTCCCCTTGATCACCGCCCGACCCAGACGGCCGCCGACCGCCCGAACCAGACCGCTTCGCCCCTCGATCGCCTTCCGGTCGGGAGACCCTCGGCCCTCGGTCGTCGCCCGAACCGGAGAGCCTCGCCCCCGGGCCGCCATCCGAGCCGATCGGTCGCGCCCTTGGTGTGCCGTCGGAGCCGAACGGTGTGCGTCTGCCGGCTACCGTGTCGTCGCCGTCCGGCGTTTCCCCGCCCCCGCGGGCCGCTTTTCCCTTGCTCGGCGGCACCGTGTCATCCGTGTCATCCGTGTCATCGCCCGTGCGCGGCGGCGGGACGAGGCGCAAATGCGGCCTTCCCCCACGATTCGAACGGGACTCCAGCCTCTTCCCGGAATTTCCCCGGGAGCCGGGCTCCGTCCGCGTATCGTCTCCCCGTCGATCCCTGCTCTGCGTGGCGTCGGCGATGAGCGTGAGTCGTTTGGTGTCTTCGCTGGTCGTGTCCGTATTTGTGGGTGTTCGCATGGATGACCTCCTCCCGTGTGGCCCGAGGAAAAGGCCAAATAAAGATCAGCAAATCGAACACGGTGTCGATCGAACTCCCGTACGATGTTGTACACCACGCTGGCGACAATTTCGAGGAAGACTCGAACAATTGTTTGAAGATGATCTTCATCAGCGATACGGTCGCTGTGTGCGACATCAAGACCACGGACCGGGAGGTGCGCCGGTGAGGCGGGCCGCCAGGCGAGGAGGAAGAGCATGACCGAGCGGGATGACGCAAACGGGGTCAGCGACCTCGCGGTGCGCCGACGAGACTCCCTGGGTCTGACTCCCAGGCAGCGCAAGATCCTCGAAGTGATCCGCGACTCGGTACAACAGCGCGGATATCCGCCCTCCATGCGCGAAATCGGCGAGGCGGTGCAGCTCACCAGCACGTCCAGCGTGTCGCACCAGCTCACGGCGCTGCAGCGCAAGGGCTACCTGCGCCGCGACCCGCACCGTCCGCGTGCCCTCGAGGTCCGCCTTCCGGGCGAGCCGGTGCTGTGGGTCGACCCCGACGCCACCGACGACGAGCCCGCGGTCAACCGCCCGACGGCCGCCTACGTCCCGCTCGTGGGCCGCATCGCCGCCGGTGGGCCGATCCTGGCCGAGGAGAGCGTCGAAGACGTCTTCGCTCTGCCCAAGCAGCTCGTCGGTGAAGGAACCCTGTTCCTGCTGCAGGTCAGCGGCGACTCGATGATCGAGGCCGCCATCGCCGACGGCGACTGGGTGGTCGTGCGCCAGCAGCCGGTGGCCGAGAGCGGCGACATCGTGGCCGCCATGATCGAAGGCGAAGCCACCGTCAAGACGTTCAAGCGCAAGGACGGCCACGTCTGGCTTGTCCCCCACAACTCCAACTACGAACCCATCCCGGGCGATGAGGCCAGTGTCCTGGGCAAGGTCGTAGCGGTCCTGCGCCGCCTCTAGCAGGGGCGACGTCTTGGGCGCGCGTCCAACCGCCGCGCCGCGTGATGGCGCGCGCCAAAATTCACACTTGCGGGGATATGTCACCGCCACCGGCCCGCTCGGCTGGTGACGGCTTTTGTCATGCTTGTGGGGCCTGTCTGGGTGACGGGCATTGTCGTGGTTGTGGTGGTGCGACGCTGGATGATGGGGGGGCGTCGTAGGTGGTTTGCGCGGAAGGCCGACTTGGCAGAGCTGTCCGAAAGGCTGCGGCCGGGCACGGACTGAAACCGCGGGCCAGCCTTCTGAAGCCGTAGGTCGAGGGGTTGTAGGTGGGGAGGAGCGGGCGTTGCGCGGCAGAGTACGCGCCGCACCGCGCGCCACCGCCCCTGGTCAGGGAACCTTCGGCAGCCGGTCTCTGTGCCGTGCGCCGCCGTCGTTCCTGTTGAGGGCATCACCGGTGACTAGCCTGCGTGTCGTCGCCACCGGGAAGGGGCGTCACGGGTTACCGATCTCTGTACAGGCGCTGTTGTCTTCGGTGAGGGGCCACCGCCTGCGATCGGCCTCTGTGAACGCGGCATCGTCCTCGGTGAGGCGATGGCCTGCCTTCGCACCCACGCGCCCTCGTCCGCGATGAGGGGCGACCCCCGCAGCCGGTCGCCGTGCCCGTGCGCCATGGTTCCTGTCAGGGATTCGCCGCGTTGGGCCATGTGTGCGTGAGTCTGCTCGCCGGGCGGCGTCCGGGAAGGGCGACTTCGGCTCACAGGAAGGCCGTCGGCCCACAGCCGCGTGGGTGTGTCGGGGGATGGCCTGTTGTGCTGTGGCTGGTGTTCGGACGCGCCATCGGTCCCGGTTGCGGAGCGGAGTATCACTCCAGGGTGAAGCTGGCGCTGGCTCGGAATGTGCCGGAGTTGTCGTTCTGCTCCACCCAGACCTGCCCGGCCCGGTGTCGTAGGAAGTACCCCGGGAAGTTGGCCGACTCCAGGGAGACCGTGCCCGACCCGGCCAGCCCCGTACGGCGGGTGAAGGTGGCGTCGGCGTTGAACTGGCTGGTTCCGTCCCGTTGCTGCACCCACGCCTCGAAGTTCCGGTGCCGCAGGTAGTACCCCGGGAAGTTCGTCGATTCCAGGGACACCGTGCCCGATCCCGACAACCCGGCCACGATCCGGAACTGTGAGTCGGCCAGCGGGGTGACGTTGGTCTCCAGGCGGGCCCGGTACTCCCAATGACGCACCGCGGCCCCGGGCGTGTCGTACGACATCAGCCGTACAGGCGTGAGCCCGTCAGGGACCGGGATGCCGAAGTCCGGGGTGCCGTCGGCGCGGTAGTACACCTTCTGTACGCGGGTACGCCGGTTCGGGTCGTTCAGGGGGTCGCCTGAGATGTCCCGGTAACTGCGGTCGTGGTAGACGAGGACGTCGCTCTGCCCGTCCTCCGAGACCGTGAACGAGTTGTGCCCGGGACCGTACTGGCTGGTCGCCGCGTTGCTGGCGAAGACGGGAATGGGGCTCTTCGTCCAGGAGGCGGCCTGGAGCGGGTTCGCCGTGGCGAAGGCCGTCAGCAGGCCCAGGCAGTAGTTGGCGTCGGTGGCGCTGGCCGAGTACGTGAGGAAGAGCCGGCCGTTGCGTTGCAGCACCGATGGCCCCTCGGCCACCTTGTACCCCCGGATCTCCCAGGCCAGGGCGGGCACCGTCAGCCGGGTCGTCGCGCCGGTGATCGTCCACGGGCTGGCGCCCATGCGGGCGATGTACAGGTTCGAGTTGGTCGCGATGCCGGGCTCCTGCTGCGCCCAGAGCAGGTAGCGGACGCCGTTGGCGGCGAACGTGGTGGCGTCCAGGGAGAAGGTGTCCCAGGGGGTGGTGATCCGGCCGCGCTCGGTCCAGGCGCCGGTCAGGGGGTTGGCGCTGGAGCTCTCCAGGACGTACATGCGGATGCGCCACACGTCGTCGGCCCGGCCGGCGGCGAAGTAGACGTACCACTTGCCGTTGATGAAGTGGATCTCCGGGGCCCAGATGTGCGCGCCCATCTCGCCGGTGGCGTGTTTGCGCCAGATGACCGTCTCGGGGGCGCCGGCCAGGCCCTGGATGGTGGTGGCCCGGCGGAGCACGATGCGGTCGTACTCGGGGGCGGTGGCGGTGAAGTAGTAGTAGCCGTCGGTGTGGCGGAAGATGTGCGGGTCGGCGCGCTGGGCGGCCAGCGGGTTGGTGTACTGGACGGCGGGTGAGGCGTGGGCGGCGCCCGGCGACAGGAGGTTGGCGGTCACGGTGAGGAGGGTAGCCACCAGGATGACGGCCACTGTGCGTCGGTGGGGGTGCATGGGCTCGTCCTTGGTCAGGCCCGCAGCGCCGTGGGGCGGACGGGGGCATGGAGGTCAGGCCAGTGCTGTGGTGAGGGTGAACGAGGCGTCGGAGGCGAAGACCGAGTCGGACGCCTTGAGGTCCAGTCGCAGCTCGTAGTTGTAGTGGCGCAGATAGCGTCCCGGCAGGTTGTACGACTCCAGCGACACCGTCCCCCCGCCCGCCAGCCCCGCCCGCCCGCAGTACGTCGCGTCGCCCTTGAAGATCGCCGAGCCGTCGTCGCTCTGCAGGGCCAGCCGCAGGTTGTAGTGCCGCAGGTAGTACCCGGGCTGGTTGACGGACTGCAAGGAGTAGCAGCCGGAGTGCGCCAGCCCGGCGACGACGGTGAACGTCGCGGACTGGCGGTCGGCGAGCGGGCCGGCGGCGGACACCGGGTCGATGTAGGCCAGGCCGCCACGGTGGCGTACGTACCGGTCGGGGAAGTTGGCCGAGCGCAGCGACCGGTTGCCGGCGGGCAGCGCGGTCGTGTCGCCCACGTCCTCGCGCAGCACGGTGAAGTGCCGGGCGGTCCCGGACAGCCCGGTCAGCTCCACCTTGGCGCCGAACGACGACAGGTTCGAGCTGTCGGCGTAGTAGTAACGCCCGCCGGTGTAGTTGTCGAAGTAGATCCGCCACCTGCCGTCCGGCAGCCGCGTCAGCGCCGGCCCCTCCAGCCCGGACCCCCATCCGGCCCAGTTGCCGGTGCCCGCGAACGTCCACGGCCCGGTGAGCGAGGAGGCGGTGGCGTGCTCGATGTACTTGGTCGTCTCGTTCTTCAGGAAGTTGTGGTAGGTCGAGCCCACCTTGACCACGAAACTGTCGATGTAGTTCGCCGGGATGCCCAGCGCCACCGGGGCGCTCCAGGACGACAGCGCGCTGTTGGCGGCCGTGATCCGGTACGGCCTGAACTGCCCGGCCGTGCCCGTCGTGGACGCCGAGTAGATGACGTGCACGCTGCCGTCGGAGTCCTTGAACCACTCCGGCGCCCACGTGCTGCCGGTGGCCCCGTTCAGCCCGACGCTGACGTTGCGCAGGAACGTCCAGGTCACGGTGTCGGCGCTGCGGGCGAAGCCGATGGCCGCGCCGGTCCAGTTCGTGGTGTAGACGAGGTAGTAGTAGCCGTCGGTGTGCCGCATCACGCTCGGGTCGCGGATCAGCCCCGACGGCGGCGTGTAGGCGTTGCCCCTGATCAGGTTGTAGCCGGTGGCGTTGGCGGAGTCGTAGACGTACATGTTCGACTCGCTGGCGTTGGTGAAAGCCGTCATCAGGTAGTGCGGCGCGGGCCCGGCGGCGTACGCGGGGGCGGAGGGCGCCAGCACGGCGGCGGCGATGACGGCGAGGAGCAGCGCCAGAACGCTCGAACGGGTGCGGCACATCCAGCGGCCCTCCGCAGCAGATGTTAGCGTTAACATCTCACAGCGCCCACGACCGGCGCGGTGATGGCGTTCGCGGGTATTCGTACCCCGGCAGCCGATCGCCGTCAATCCCCGCGAGAGCGGTAGAGCTTGTGGGCCGCCGTGATGGCCTGGTCGGCGAAGTTCAGGACGTCGCGCCTGCGCTCGAAGGGCGAGCCGTAGAGCGAGCGCCGCGGCGTGCCGAAGTGGTCGCTCAGCCCCGAGACCGCGCTCGCCAGGGTCGGCAGCGCGGTGTCGTCCTCGCGCAGCCGCAGGGCCTCGTTCACCACGCGGTGCCAGTGCTCGGGGAAGACCTCCAGCGCGTGGCGCGCCGCCCCCGTCTTGGAGGTGATGTCGCCGGTCGCCAGCGTGTAGTGCAGCCGTGAGACCCCCGTGACGACCCAGACGGCGCCATACCCGCCGAGACAGGTCAGCCCCCAGGGGGAGGCCAGGTGCGAGGCCCGGCCGACCAGGCGGCGCCAGTAGCGGTCGAGGTTGGTGTCCGTCCAGGCGGCCAGAGCGCCGGGATCGTTCCAGATTTCCAGCTCGCCCGGCTTCGGCCCCCGGCAGGTCAGCCCGTGGCGGGCCAGGGTGTGCCAGGTGACCGGGTTGACCCCGCCCCGCCGGTTGAGCCGACCGGTGTGCGCCTGAGGGCGTTCGCCCAGCTCGGCGGGGTTGTGCCCGAGATCGTCCCACGTCAGATAGACGCCGTCGAACGGATGCGCGCCGAGCTTGGTGTGGATGCGCTCCAGCACCTCGGCCCGCGGCGGCTCGGCCGTGACCGCGACGAAGTCCACGTCGCTCGTCCCCGGCCGGTAGTCGCCCAGGGCCGCCGAGCCTTCCAGGTAAAGACCTTCCACCAGCCCGGGAGCCTCAGCGTCGGCCAGAGAGAGGTACGTCTCGACAATCGCATCGATCTTCGGGTGGGGCGTCATGGCCTCCCAGCCTGCCATAATCCACGCCACCGCCTCATCACAATCAACAATCCTAGAATGGCAGGGTGAATGAGGCATATACCCCCTTAGACCTCAAGTCCACACATGACGGCCTTAAATGGGCAACCGTCGACCAAGACGTGATCCCCGCCTGGGTGGCCGACATGGATCTGCCCACCGCGCCCGCGGTCACCGAGGCCCTGCGGCGTCGGGCCGGCGGCGACCTCGGCTACCCGCCCTGGCTCCTCGACGCGACCGCCGGGCCGCTGGCCGAGGCGTTCGCCGAGCGCATGGCCGGCCGCTTCGGCTGGAACGCGGACCCCTCGCTGGTGCGCTCGTTCAACGACCTCAACCAGGCCCTCCAGGTGCTCCTCCACATCTGGACGAAGCCGGGGGACGCCGTCGCCGTGCACACCCCCGCCTACCACCCGTTCCTGGACACGCTGCGGGTCATGGAGCGTCCTCTCTGCCCCGTCCGGTTCGAGCCGGCCGGCGCCACGTGGCGCTTCGAGGTGCCCGACCTGTCGGGCTGCCGGGTGCTCCTGCTGGTCAACCCGCACAACCCGACCGGCCGCGTGCTCACCCGCGCCGAGCTGACCGAGCTGGCCGAGCACGCCGAGCGCCACGACCTGCTGGTGATCGCGGACGAGATCCACGCCGACCTGATCTTCGAACCGCACCGGCACATCCCGTTCGCCACGATCCTGCCCGAGCGCACGGTCACGCTCACGTCGGCGACGAAGGCGTTCAACCTGGGCGGCATCCGCTGCTCGGTCGCCCACTTCGGCCACCCGGGCGTCCACGAGGCCCTGCGAAGCCAGCCCCCCCTTCGTGTACGGCTCCGCGAACCTCTTCGGCGTCGAGGCCACGGTCGCGGCCTGGCGGCACGGGGACGCCTGGCTGGCGGAGACCGTGGCCCTCCTGGACCGCAACCGGCACACGATCGCCGAACGCCTGCCCGCCGGGGTCGGCTACCGCATCCCGGAGGCGACGTACCTGGCCTGGCTCGACGTGGGCCGCCCGGGGATGGCGGAGGTGATCGAGCGCGAGGCCCGGGTACGCCTGAACGACGGCGTGGCCTTCGGCCCCGGCGGCGAGCACCACGTCCGGCTCAACTTCGCCACCACCGAGGCCATCCTGGACGAGGTCCTCAACCGCCTGACACCCGTCCTCTGACAAGAAGCCTCTGAGAAGCCGCCGCAGCCTCTGAGAGAGGCTGCGGCGGCTTCCGGAGGAGGGGTCAGGACAGCGGAGGCAGCTCGGGGGGTGTGGCGGGCGGCCGCTCCTCGAGGGCGGCCAGCGCCAGCTCGATCGCCTTCTCGAGCTGCGGATCCCGCCCCGCCACGCGGTCCTGGGGCGTCATCACGACCTCGATGTCGGGATCGACGCCGTGGTTCTCCACCCCCCAGCCGGGGCCGTCGAGCCAGAACGAGTACCGCGGCTGCGTGACGCGGGTCCCGTCCACCAGCGAGTAGCGCGAGTCGATCCCGATCACCCCGCCCCACGTCCGCACGCCGACCAGCGGCCCGATCCCGCGGGCCTTGATGCCCGCGCTCACGATGTCGCCGTCGGAGCCCGCGAACTCGTCCGTGACCGTCACCACCGGCCCGCGAGGCGAGTCCTCGGGATAGCGCATCGGCTTGTACCCGCGCGCCAGCGCCCACCCCGTGACCCGGCGCGACAGCTTCTCCAGCACCAGCTCCGACAGGTGGCCGCCGCCGTTCTCGCGCACGTCCACGACCAGCCCGTCGTAGGCCATCTCGGTACGCAGGTCCCGGTGGAACTGCGCCCACCCGGAGGCCACCATGTCGGGTACGTGCAGGTAGCCGAGCCTGCCCCCCGACGCCTCCCGGACGAAGGCCCGGCGGCTCTCGACCCAGTCGTGGTAGCGCAGTTGCGACTCGTCGCTGATCGGGCTGACCACGACCCGGCGCACGTCACCGCCGGAGGCGGGCCGCACGGTCAGCTCGATGGGCTGGTTCGCGGTGCCGGCCAGCAGGGCGAGCGGGCCGCGTACCGGGTCGACCGGGCGGCCGCCCACCGCGAGGATCGCGTCGCCGGGACGGACCGCGACACCGGGCGCGAGCAGCGGTGAGCGGGCGGCGTGGTCGGAGGACTCGCCGGGCAGGATGCGCGTGACCCGCCACACCCCGTCCTCGTCCCTGGCCAGGTCGGCGCCGAGCAGGCCCTGGCGGCGGCGGGGGTTGACGCCGGGGCCGCCGGCGACGGCGTAGGCGTGCGAGGTGCCGAGCTCGCCCTTCGTCTCCCAGAGCAGGTCGACCAGCTCGGAGTGGGAGCCGATGCGCGAGACCAGCGGCTCGTACCGGTCGAGCACGCCCTGCCAGTCCACGCCGTTCATGTCGTCGCGCCAGAAGTGGTCGCGCATGAGACGGCCCGCCTCGCGGAAGCCCTGCCGCCACTCGGCGACCGGGTCGATCTCGACGGCGATCCGGTCGAGCTCGATGGTGACGGCCTCGTCGCCCTCGCTCGCGGCGCGGGTCTGCAGGCCGTTCTTGCCGTTGGTGACCAGGCGGGAGCCGTCGGCGCTGACCTCGAAGGACCGTACTTCCTTGCACAGCTCGGCCTTGGCGCGCTTCTTGAGGTCGTAGCGTTCCAGCGTGACGTCGGACGCCTGCTCGGTGCCGTCGCCGAGCACCCCGGTGAGCGGCGAGCGCAGCCAGAGCAGCGCGTCCTTGGCGGTACGCAGGTTGGTGTAGCGCCCCGCGGGCACCGGCACCGGCACCACGCGCGAGGCCAGTCCGTCGGCGTCGACCTCGGTACGCGGCGGCGCGTCGTCCTTCTTGTCGTCCTTGCCGGGCTTGTCATCCTCGCCGTTGAACCCGCGCCCCTGCAGCGAGGGGTCGAACGGCGAGGGCGTCGCGGCCTGCAGGGGCACGATGTACGGCCGGCACCCGTAGGGGAACGACATGTCGAAGACGTGCTCGTCGTACACGGGGTCGAACGTGCGCACCGACAGGAACGCCAGGTGTTTGCCGTCCTTGGTGAACACCGGGTCGTAGTCGACGAAGCGCGGCGGGGTCACGTCGATCACCGAGCCGCCGTCCAGCCGGCCCATCCTGATCTGCGTCATCCGCTGCTCGTGCGGGTGCTCCCAGGCCAGCCAGCCGGAGTCGGGCGAGAACGCCAGCCCGCTCACGTCCCCTTGGCCGGTCCTGTCCAGCTCCCGGACGTTCTCGGACTCCAGGTCGATGACCAGCAGCCGCCCGTCGTGGGTGGCCACGGCCACGTGCTTGCCGTCGGGGGCGGCGGCCAGCTCCAGCACCCGTCCCAACCGCCCGGCGGCCAGCGTCCTGACCTCGCCGCCCGGGGTGCCGATCTCCAGCCCGTCCTCCCCGCCGGCGTCGGACACCCACACGGCCCTGCCGCCGGCGTCGAGCACGCGCGGCAGCCGTACGCGTACGCCCGGCTCGGCCCGCAGCGCGCCCGCGGGCCCGTCGCGGTGGGTCACCCAGTGGGCGGTGCCGCGGATCTCGACCGCGCTGGCCCGCCCGGTGGCGTCCGGCGAGTACGCGCCCACCCGCAGCGGCGCCGGCCGTCGAGCCCGCCCCGGCCGCGGCCCGCCCAGCCGCACCTCCAGCCGGTACGGCTCCGCGTCCAAGCTCTCCAGCAGCCACAGGTCACCGGCGTGGCTGTAGATCACCCGCTCCCCGTCACTGACGGCGTGCCGGGCGTAGAACTCCTCGTGCGAGGTGTGCTTGCGCAGGTCGGACCCGTCGGGCAGGGCGGAGTAGAGGTTGCCCGCGCCCTCGATGTCGGCCAGGAACACGATCCGGTCCCCGACCCAGCTCACCGACCAGTACTGTGCCGCGCTGTCGGCGAACAGCCGGGTGAACTCCCCGTCCCCGTCGGCGTCCACCCAGATCTTGCCCGCGGTGCCACCCCGGTAGCGCTTCCACTGGGACGGCTCACGCCACATCGACGACACGGTGGCGACCTTCGCGCCGTCCACCGCCGCCTCGCTCACCCATCCGTACGGCAGCCGCGTGGCCGGGCCCCCGTCGAGCGGCACCGCGTACGCCCAGCGCCTGGAGTCCGAGCCCTGCTGCGTCGCGCTGACCGCGAGCACGTCCCCGTCGCCGGTCCACCCGCGCACGGTGGTCGCCGCGTTGCCCCAGTGCGTCAGCCGATCGGCGTCGGCGCCGTCGATCTCGGCCGTGAACACCTCGGGGGCGCCCTCCTTGGCACCGCTCCACGCGATGCGGCCGCCGTCGGGCGAGAACCGCGGATAAGACACCGGCACGCGGTCGGCGGTGAACCGCCAGGCTCTCCCCCCGGCGAGCGGAGCCAGCCAGACATCGTCGTCGGCGACGAAGGTGACCAGGTCACCATGCAGATGCGGGTACCTCAGGTATGCGCCATTTGTCACAGCTAGACACTAATGCGGGATGCCAAAGCCCAGCCCAAAATTCTCCCACCAGCGCAAGACCCGGGCCGCCGGGAGGAGGGTCGATCGCCCGCATGGCTGGTGGTCGAGGAACCGTGCGAACGCGACCATGATTGATCTCCGTACCCCGGACGCTAAGGCCAAGAAACCCGGGTAGCCCGGACACATGGTACAGATCGGCTACACCTTGATGTCCGAACAGACCCCGGCCCGCGAGCTGGTCGACTACGCCGCGGCGGCCGAGCGGGTCGGCTTCGACTACGCGGTCATCTCCGATCACTATTTCCCGTGGATCGAGGAGATGGGGCATTCGCCCTACTGCTGGTCGGTGCTCGGCGCGGCGGCTCAGGTGACCGAGCGACTGCCCCTCATGACGTACGTGACCTGCCCCATCATGAGATACCACCCGGCCGTGGTGGCGCAGAAGGCCGCCACGATGGGCGTGCTGAGCCAGGGGCGCTTCACCCTGGGCCTGGGCGCGGGCGAGAACCTCAACGAGCACGTCATCGGCGAGGGCTGGCCATCCGTCGACACCCGGCACCGGATGTTCGCCGAGGCCGTGCAGATCATCAAAGAGCTGTTCAGCGGCGACTACATCACCCGCCAGGGCGAGTTCTACGACGTCGACTCCGCCAAGCTGTACGACCTGCCGGACGAGCCGGTCCCGATCGGCATCGCCGCCTCGGGCGGCCGGTCGGCGGAACTGGCCGCCGAGTTCGGCGACATCCTGGTCGTCAACGAGCCGATGCCGGAGGTGGTCCAGCAGTTCAAGGCGTTCGGCGGCGAGGGCAGGCCGGTCTACGGCCAGCTCCCGATCGCGTACGACACCGACGCCGAGGCCGCCAAGCAGCGCGCGCACAAGCTGTGGCGCTGGTCGAGCGTCGGCGGCTGGAAGGTCATGGCCGAGCTGCCCGGCCCGGTCAACTTCGCCGCGGCGGCCGGCACGGTACGCCCCGAGGACGTGGCCCAGAGCGTGCCCTGCGGCAACGACGTGGACGCCGTCGTGCAGGGCGTCAAGAAGTTCGTCGACGCGGGCTACACGCACGTGGCCCTCGTCCAGATCGGGCACGACCAGCAGCAGCCCTTCTTCGCGTGGGCGGAGAAGGAGCTGCTGCCGGCGCTACGCGCCCTCTAAGGGACGATGTTGACCAGCTTCGGCGCCCTGACGATCACCTTGCGGGGCACGCCCTGCAGGTAGGAGGCGACCTTCTCGGAGGCCAGCGCCAGCGCCCGCAGGTCGTCCTCGGCGATGCCGGGCGGCACCTCCAGGCGGTCGCGCACCTTGCCGGCCACCTGCACCACGCAGGTGACCGACTCCTGCACCAGCAGCGCGGGATCGGCCACCGGCCACCCGCCGAAGGTCACGGACCCGGTGCGGCCCAGCCGCTCCCAGCCCTCCTCAGCGGTGTAGGGGGCCACCAGCGACAGCAGGATCGCCAGCGTCTCGGCGGCCTCGCGCACCGCCGGGTCGGCGGGGCCGGGGCCTGTGTCGATGGCCTTGCGCGCGGCCGAGGTCAGCTCCATCATGCGCGCCACCGCCACGTTGAAGCGGTAGGAGTCGACCAGCTTGGTGGCCTCGTCGATCGTGTGGTGGGTGACCTTGCGCAGCTCGGTGTCGCCGCCCTCGAACGGCACGCCGGGCTCGCTGGTGACCTCGGACATCACGCGCAGCGCGCGGGCCAGGAACTTCTGCGACGCGGACGGCGAGACGTCGGCCCAGTCGATGTCGTCCTCGGGCGGCCCGGCGAAGACCATGGTCAGGCGGACGGCGTCGACACCGAAGTCGTCGATCTGCCTGCCCAGGTCCACGCCGTTGCCCAGGGACTTCGACATGGCCTTGCCGCCGTTGATCACCTGCCCCTGGTTCAGCATGCGCACGAACGGCTCGGTGAAGTCGACCATGCCCATGTCGTGCAGGACCTTGGTGAAGAAGCGTGAGTACAGCAGGTGCAGGACCGCGTGCTCGATGCCGCCGACGTACTGGTCGATCGGGCCCCACTGGCGGATCTGCTCGGGGTCGAACGGGCCGTCGGTGTAGCCGGGCGAGCAGTAACGCAGGAAATACCACGACGAGTCGACGAACGTGTCCATCGTGTCGGTGTCGCGCTTGGCCGGGCCGGAGCACTTGGGGCACTCGACGTTGACCCACTCCGTGGCGCTGGCCAGCGGGGAGACCCCCTTGGGCGCCAGCGCCTCGCCCCGCAGGTCGGGCAGCGTGACCGGCAGTTGCTCGTCGGGGACGGGCACCTCGCCGCAGTCGGGGCAGTGGATGATCGGGATCGGCGTGCCCCAGTAGCGCTGCCGGGACAGCAGCCAGTCGCGCAGCCGGAAGTTGATCGCGCCCGTGCCCCGGCCGTCGACCTCCAGGATCTCGATGATCTTGGAGATGGCCTCGACCTTGGTCAGGCCGTCGAGCGGGCCGGAGTTGACCAGCGTGCCCTCACCGGGGGTGGCCTCGCCGGTCTCGCCCGGGTCGGCCAGGCCGGTGTGCACGACGACCTTCACCGGCAGCTCGAACCTCAGCGCGAAGTCCAGGTCGCGCTGGTCGTGGGCGGGCACGGCCATGATGGCGCCGTGACCGTAGTCGGCCAGCACGTAGTCGGCCGCCCAGACCGGGATGCGCTCGCCGTTGACCGGGTTGATCGCGTGGCGGCCCAGGAAGACGCCCGTCTTCTCCTTGTCGGTGGCCAGCCGCTCGATGTCGCTCAGCCGGGAGACCTCGGCGCGGTAGGCCTCGTAGGCGGGGCGCTGCTCGTCGGTGACGATCTCGTCGGCCAGCGCCGCGTCGGCGGCGACCACGAAGAACGTGGCGCCGAACAGCGTGTCGGGGCGCGTGGTGTAGACGTGGACCGGCTCCTCGCGGCCCTCGATCTCGAACAGCACGTCGGCGCCCTCGGAGCGGCCGATCCAGTTGCGCTGCATGGTCAGCAGGCGCTCGGGCCAGCCGGTCAGCTCGGCCATGTCGTCCAGCAGGCGCTGCGCGTAGTCAGTGATCTTGAAGTACCACTGCGTCAGCTCCCGGCGGATGACGTCGGCGCCGCAGCGCTCGCACTTGCCGGCCACGACCTGCTCGTTGGCCAGCACGGTCTGGTCGTTGGGGCACCAGTTGACCAGGCCGCCCTTGCGGTAGGCCAGGCCGCGCTCGAAGAAGCGGTTGAACAGCCACTGGTTCCAGCGGTAGTAGTCGGGGTCGCTGGTGTGCAGGCGGCGCGACCAGTCGAAGGAGATGCCGTAGCGCCGGAACGAGTTGGCCTGCGTCTCGATGTTGGCGTAGGTCCACTCGGCGGGGTGGGCGTTGCGCTTGATCGCGGCGTTCTCCGCGGGCAGGCCGAAGGAGTCCCAGCCGATCGGGTGCAGGACGTTGTAGCCCTTCTGCATCCAGTAGCGCGCGACGACGTCGCCGATGGCGAACACCTCGCCGTGGCCCATGTGCAGATCGCCGGACGGGTAGGGGAACATGTCGAGCATGTAGCGCCGTTCACGCGGGTCGGCGGGGTCGTCGCTCGCCCGGTAGGTGTCCTGCTCCTCCCATCGCTGCTGCCACTTGGCCTGCAGCGCCTGCGGGTCGTACTCACTCACGGCTACTGTCCTTCTGGCTTGATTCGGACCCATAAGAAAACCCCTCGTGCGGAGAACGAGGGGTGGAGCCGCGACGGCGATCGCATCTAGGGCCGTCGCGGCCCGCTAAGAAGCAGGGTCGCGGAATGCACGTGTCAAGCCTAGCGCACGTCTTCGGCTGAATGCAGATACTCGATCGAGGTCCAGGGGCACAATGGATCCTTCAGGTCCGGTGAGACCTGATGGTGATGTATCCGTTGTGACCTCATTCGTCCCACAAGAATAGCCTTGTCGCCGTGGTGTACCGAGCTGAGCCAGATCGAACGGAAGGCAGCCTGCCGTTGCAGGATCCGCCGACCGATCCTCATGGCTTCCCTCGTTTCGCTGCGGAACCACCCGCATCTCCTGGAAAATCCCATGAGATCATGCGTGAGACGTCAAATCCGGATATAACGGGACATCCGGACACAACCTCGGGAGGGCCGGCAGCAATGGCAACGGATAATTCCGGACCTCATCTGCCATCCTCCTGGCCGGAGGCGCCACGGCGCGACGCCGCCTCCTCCTGGCCCGACGCCCCCTCCGCCGAGGTCCCGACGTCCTGGCCCGAGACCCCGCGGCCGGCCCAGACCGACCCCTCCTGGCCGGAGCCGCCGCGCAGGGAACCCTCCTGGCCCGAGTCGTCCCGCACCGAGCCCCCGCGCCACGACGCGTCGGGCCAGACCGGCCCCTCGTGGCCCGATCCGCCCCGCCAGGACGTCTCCTGGCCGGACCTGACGCGCCCGGAGTCCGCCCGTCAGGACGTGCCGATGTCATGGCCGGACGCCACCCCGCAGGACGGGCCCACCTCGTGGCCCGACACCTCGTCGAAGGGCGCCGCCGGGCCGACGGCCTGGCCGGACGCGCCGCCGCAGAGCACCGGGGGCACCTCCGCGTGGCCGGACGTGTCGTCGAAGGGCGCGCCCGGCCCCTCCCGCCAGGAATACCCTCCCGTTCCCGACCCGGTGCCGGCGTGGGCGCAGCCGCCGACGCCCGCCCCCGGGGCCTGGGCCAATCTGTCCACGCCCGCCCCCTGGCCGCAGGGCGAGCGTGACGCGGGCAACGCGGCCGAGCGCACCATGATGTACGACGGCAAGCCATCACCCGACCAGGACGCGCTGTTCCAGGACTCCCCTGGGCCGCCTCCGCCACCCCAGACCCACCCGGCCGACGAGCGTACGGTCACCTACGCCCAGCACACCGAGAACCTGCTCAACGACCGCGGAATGCCCGCGAACCCCGGGCACTCGAACCCCGGGCACTCGAACCCTGGGCACTCGAACCTCGGGCCCGCCAACCCTGGGCCCGCCGGTCCCGGGCAGGCCGCCCCCGGGCCCTCCGCCCCCGTGGAGTCCGCCCGCATCGGCGCGCCGCCCCCCGGGGACCAGCACGTCGCCGGTCCCCGCCCGGGCTCGAACCTCAGCCGCGACCCCTCCGACCCCGACCGCCCGTTCGTGACGGCCGGTCAGATCAGCGGCTCCCGCACCCCGCCGCCGGAGCGCCAGCAGGAGCTCTGGAACACCGTCTTCGGCGACAACTACCAGTCCATGGGCGACCAGGACGCGCTGGACGACGAGCCCGGCAAGCCCATCTGGATCTACGCCCTCGGCGGCTCCGTGGCGGTCGCGCTGGTCATCGCGCTGCTGTACGCCTTCCTGTGGGGGCCGCTGGCCTCCGGGGAACCGTCGGCAGGCGCGAACCTCGCCAACGCCGACAAGGCCACGACGGCGCCGAAGGCGACCACCACCAAGACCTCGACCACGATCGGCCCGCTGCCCCGCTACTCCGGCAAGGCCTCCCCCGTGATCGGCCGCGTCTCCGACGTCCCGGCCAGGATCTCGATGCCGCGCCTGGGCGGCTCCTGGCAACTCGACCAGCGCACCACGGTCAAGGGCACGTACGGCTTCGACACCCGCCAGTACGTCCAGCTCGCGCCCGAGCGCTACGCCCAGGTCATGTCGGGCCCGCTGTCGCAGCGGCTGGCGCCGTACTACGAGCAGGACGACCTGGAGCCGGTCATCAAGCAGGTCGTGCTGTCGGCCCGCCGGAGCTTCTTCCCGAACGACAACAAGGTCCGCAAGATCGCCCAGCAGGCGATCAAGGTGGGCGACCAGTCGGGACGGCTGATCGCGTACTCGCTGACGTCGGGCACCGAGAAGGCCACGATCGTGACGATGGCCATCAACACCGGCGCGAATGTCCCGGCCATCGTCTACATCTCGATCCCCTCGGAGGGCAAGCAGCTTCTCCCCGACATCCGCACGGTCATGAACCAGATCAAGCTGTCCTGACCGCACGGCGGGGAGCCGGCGGGGGGCTAGAAGCGGCACTCCATGTGCTTGATGCCGTTGATGAAGCTGGAGTGCAGCCGGTCCGGCTTGCCGCCCTCGATGGTGGGCACGCGGCGCAGCAGCTCGCGGAACATCACCGTGATCTCCCGCCTGGCCAGGTGGGCGCCGAGGCAGAAGTGCGGGCCCGGGCCGCCGTAGCCGACGTGCGGGTTGGGGTGGCGGGTGACGTCGAAGCGCAGCGGGTCGGCGAACACGGCCTCGTCCCTGTTCGCCGCCCAGTAGAACAGCACCGCCTTCTGGCCCTTGCGGTAGAGGGTGCCGTTCATCTCGAAGTCCCTGGTGAGCTTGCGGCGCATGAAGTTCACCGGGGAGGCCAGCCGGACGATCTCCTCGACCGCGCCGGGCGCGCGGCCGTCGATGTCGTCGAGCCAGAGCGCGCGCTGGCCGGGGTTCTTGGTGAGCAGGCGAAGGCCGTAGGAGATGGCGTTCCTCGTGGTCTCGTTGCCGGCCACGACGAGCAGGATGAAGAACGAGCCCAGCTCCTGCATGGTCAGCCGCTCGCCGTCGATGTTGGCGCTGACCAGTGACGAGGTCAGGTCGTTCGTGGGGTTCTCGGTGCGGTGGGCGGCCAGGTCCTGCACCAGTTGCTGCAACTCCATGCCGGCGTTGAGCAGGCGCTCGGCGAGCTGGTCGAGGTCTCCGCCGGTGTATTCGGGGTCGAAGCCGCCGAGGATGATGTTGGAGCGGTCGAAGACGAACTGGTAGTCGCGCTCGGGGATGCCCATCATGTCGCAGATGATCTTCAGAGGCAGGCGGGCGGCGACCTCGGTCACGAAGTCGCAGCCGGGGCCCTTGGCCAGCAGGTCGTCCACGATGCCGACCGCCGCGGCCTCCACGTCGGCCTCGAACTGCTTGATCATCTTGGGCGTGAACGCGCGGGAGACGATCCGCCGCAACCGCGCGTGCCGGGGGTCGTCCATGTTGATCATGGAGCCGAAGTACTCGGCGAACTCGGCGGGCATGTCGGGGATGTTCGTCGCACCGCCGTCGCCGGAGCAGAAGACCTCCGGGTTGCGGCTGGCCTCCAGGATGTCGGCGTGCTTGACCAGCGCGTAGTAGCCGGGGCCCTTGGGCGCGTACGACATCTCCATCTCTTCGAAGAAGGCGGGGGTCTCACGCGCACGCAGCCGCTCGAAGGCTTCTTCGCGCTCGTTCATGGGCTTGGCCCAGAAGTCGCGCTCCGACAGGTCGAAGTCCAGGACGCTCATGAGCCAATCATTCGAAAAGCGGCCACTTACGTCAATGGGTAGGACGTACACCGTACGTACGGAGCCGAGAAAATCTGTGGCTCCTGGTGCCCGAAGCGCCCTAGGGTGTGCGCCATGACGTTCTTCTACCTGCGCTAGCGATCCGCCGGCGGGTCGCGGACACCCACCGCCGGCGATGCGGGGCGGCCGAGCGACCGGCGCCCCGGGTCGCGACGTGGGAGAAGACAGGTGCCAACCTTTGGTGTGGCCAGGGCCGTGCGTGGCATGGAGCCCCTGGTGGCCACCGAGATCCGGCGTTCACGCATCGGCGTCGTACGCGCGATGCGCCACCGCGAGGTGTGGTTCGAGGCCTCGCCGGAGGCCGACCCGCTGCGCCTGCGTACGGCGGACGACGTCCTGCTCGCCGCCGCCGTGGTCGACGGGATCGGCCACGGCCGCTCCGCGCTGCGGCGGCTGGCCGCGGCGGCGCGGAAGGTCGACGCCGGGCGGCTGGCGCGGCCTGGCAACGGGCTGGAGGTGTCGGCGTCGTTCGTGGGGCGGCGCAACTACACCAGGTTCGAGATCGAGGACGCGGTCGGGGCCGAGTTGGCGCGGCCGTTGCGGGTGGCGTACCACTCCAGGAGGGACGGGCGGCGCCCGCCGCCGGACGCGACGGCGTGGCGGGTCACGATCGAGGGCGACCAGGCCGTCATCGCGGTACGGGTGGCGGACCGGCCGCTGCACCGCCGCGCGTACAAGACGGCCTCGATCCGGGGCACGCTGCATCCGCCGGTGGCCGCCGCCATGGCGGAGCTGGCCCGGCTGGGCGGCGCCGGGACGGTGCTGGACCCGTGCTGCGGAGCGGGCACCACGCTGATCGAGGCGGCGGCGGCCTGCGGCCCCGGCACGCGCCTGCTGGGCTTCGACCACGACCCGTCCGCCGTCGCGGCCGCGACGGCGAACGCACGCGGCACGACGCACTCGGCGGGCGTGACCGGCACGGCGCTCCGGGCGGACGCGTCCGTCATGGCGCTCCCGGTGGGCGTGGCCGGCACGGCCTGTCCGGTGTTCGCCGTCGCGGACGCCGGGCGCGTCCCGGTGGCCTCGGGCGGTGTGGACCGGGTGCTGGTCAACCCGCCCTGGGGACGCCAGGTGCCGCCCAGGGGCCTGCTCGCCCGGGGCCTCGGCCCGCTGTGGCGGGAGGTGCGCCGGGTGCTGGCCCCTGGCGGGCTGGCCGTGGCACTCGTGCACGACGGGGTCCCGCCCGGGTTCGTGGTGGAGGAGGTGGTCCAGGTGAGCCTGTCGGGTCAGCACCCCCTGATCGCGGTCCTCAGGCGGGGCCGAGCCAGTCCAGGATGAGACGGTTGATCTCGGCGGGCCGCTCCAGGTGCAGGAAGTGGCCCACGCCCGGCACCTGCTCGGCCCTCGACCCCTCGGGCAGGTGCTCCAGCGCGCCCTTGGTCAGCTCGACACCCAGGGCGCCGTCCTGGGTGCCGTGCAGGTAGAGGATGGGAGCCCCGGCCCCGGCCTCGCGCTCGACCGCCGGGTAGCGGCCGGAGGGCGGGGTGGTGCCCAGCATGGCCCGGTAGTAGCCGATGGCGGCGCCGAGGTTGGCGGGCGCGCCGATGCTGCGGCGGACGAACTCGAGGTCCTCGCGGGCGTCGTACCCGGGCGACCAGTCGCGCCAGAGGCCCTCGATGAAGCCCGGAGCGGCGGCGGCGTGCTCGGCCAGCCCCGTCTGGAAGAGGAAGATGTAGAAGGAGCGCTTGAGCTGCTCGTAGTCGAAGAAGACGCCGCCCAGCGAGCCCGGCGGCGGCACCGCCAGCGTCACGGCCCGGCGGAAGCGGCCCGCCGTGGCGTAGACGGGGAAGGCGCCCCAGTCGTGGCCGATGATGACGGCGTCGTCACCGCCGCCGAGCTCCTCGTGCAGGGCGCGGACGTCGGCGACCAGCGCGGCGTCCTCGTACGCCCCGTCGGCCGGGACCTCGGTGGGCGCGTAGCCGCGGGTGAACGGCGCGACCGCGCGGTAGCCGCGCTCGGCCAGCGCGGGCATCAGGTGCCGCCAGGTGTGCGCGGTGTCGGGGAAACCGTGCAGGCACAGCGCCAGCGGCCCTTCCCCCACCGTCAGATACGCGAACTCCACCCCATTGGCGTGGATAGTCCTGATCTCCATGACTGCGAAACCTAGCATTCGGCCCGCCTCTGGAGCACCACTACCCGGCGAGGGGATCGCGCGCCGGCGGGTGGCGGCGATCGGGCGGGCGCGTCAGAAGGCGTAGGGCAGGTGTTTGACGCCGTTGATGAAGTTGGACAGCAGGAAGTCGGGTTCGCCGGTCGCCCTGATGGCGGGCAGGCGGGTGAACAGCTCGCGGAACATCACGGTCATCTCCCGGCGCGCCAGGTGGGCGCCCAGGCAGTAGTGCGGCCCTGGCCCGCCGAAGCCGACGTGGGGGTTGGGGTCGCGGGTGATGTCGAACGCGTCCGGGTCCTTGAACACCGTCTCGTCGCGGTTGGCCGAGTTGTAGAAGAGCAGCACCTTGTCGCCCTTCTTGTACGCGGTGCCGTTCATCTCGTGGTCACGGGTCAGCGTCCGGCGGAACTGGATGACGGGCGTCGCGTAACGGACGATCTCGTCGCAGGCCCCGGCGATGCGGCCGTCGAAGTCGGCGAGCAGCAACTCCCGCTGGTCGGGGTGGTCGGTGAAGAGCTTGAGCCCGTACGCGATCGCGTTGCGGGTGGTCTCGCTGCCCGCCACCACCAGCAGGATGAAGAACGAGCCCAGCTCCTGCGAGCTCAGCCGCTCCTCGCCGTTGACGAGCAGGCTCACCAGGTCGCCCGTGGGCCGCCTGCGCCGCTCGTCGCCCAGGCGGGCGGCCAGCCGGTTGAGCGAGAAGCCCGCGTGCAGCAGCTTGACCAGGCCCCGGGCGACGTTGACGCGGCTGAAGCCGGGGTCGATGCCGGTGTACTCGGGGTCGGCGTTGCCGAGGACGACGTTGGTCCGCCGCAACACCATGTCATGAAATTTCGCAGGGATCCCCATCATGTCGCAGATGACCCGTACGGGCAGTCTGGCGGCCACCTGGGTGACGAAGTCGCCCGGCCCCCGCTCGATCGCCTCGTCGACGATCTCCGCGGCGGCCTTGGCCAGGTCCTCCTCCATCTTCGACAGGATGCGCGGCGTGAACGCCCTGGACACGATCCGCCGCAGCCGGGCGTGCCTCGGGTCGTCCATGTTGATCATCGAGCCGAAGTACACGCTCAGCCAGCGCGGCATGTCGGGGATGCTGTTGGAGCACGGCTCGCTGCTGAACACGGCCGCGTTCCTGCTGGCCTCGGTCACGTCGGCGTGGCGGACGAGGGCGTGGTAGCCGGGGCCGCCACCGATGAACGGCACGGTCTGCTCCGGCACGAAGACGGGGTGCTCCAGCGCACGCAGCCGGCGGAAGGCCGCCATGCGCTCGGCCTGCGGCGATCCCCAGAACGGGAGCTGTGAGAGGTCCAGTTCGACGGGCAGCGTCATACCCGACAAGCCTTGTGCAAGTGGGCACTTACGTCAAGCCTTGCGTCCTCGGACGAGGTCGGCCCCCTTCTCACCGATCATGATGGCGGGAGCGTGGGTGTGGCCGCGGTTGAGCGTCGGCATGATGGACACGTCGGCGACCCTGAGCCCCTGGAGGCCGCGCACGCGCAGCTCCGGGTCCACGACGGAGGCGTCGTCGGTGCCCATCCGGCAGGTGCCGACCGGGTGGTAGAGCGTCTCGCCGCGCTCGCGTACCCACTGGGCCAGCTCCTCGTCGCTCTCCGGCGCCCAGTACGGCGCCAGCGGCCCGCCCGCCCACGGCTTCATCGCGGCGGTGGCGAACACCTGCTTGGCCGTCTTCAGCCCCGCGACCAGGCGCTTGACGTCGGCCTCGGCGCTGAGGTAGCCGGGGTCGATCATCGCCTCCCGGCCGCTGAGCCCGACCCTGCCGCGGCTCTCCGGCTGCAGCAGCACGACCCCGACGGTGAGCCCGTGGCCGGTCGGCGGGGTGAGCCCGTGGTCGATGAACGGCCCGGGCGCGAAGATCAGCTCGACGTCGGGCGCCGGCTCCTCGGCCGAGGTCCTGACGAACGCGACGGCCTCGCCGACGTTCGTGGTCAGCATGCCGGAGCGCAGGACGATGTAGCGCAGCAGGTTGACGATCGACTCGGCCTTGGTCAGGGTCACCGGCTGCTTGCACTCGACGTACACGCCGGTCGACAGGTGGTCCTGCAGGTTCTTGCCGACCTCGGGCAGCTCGTGCACGACCGGGACCCCGGCGTCGCGCAGCTCGTCGGGCGCGCCCACGCCGGAGCGCATGAGCAGGTAGGGGGACCCGATCGCGCCCGCCGCGAGGATGACGTCGCGGCGCGCCTTGATCAGGGTGCCGCCGCTGTGCTCGATGCCGGTCGCGCGTTTGCCGTCGAACGTCACCCGGTCCACCGTCGCCCCGGTGATCACGTGCAGGTTGGGCCGTGACGCGGCCGGGCGCAGGTAGGCGTCGGCGGAGCTCCAGCGACGGCCCCGGTTCTGGGTGACGGGGGTGGGGCAGTAGCCCTCGTTGGAGCGGCCGTTCAGCTCGCCGAGGCGCGTCAGGCCGAGCTCCTCGCACGCCTTGAGGAAGGCGGCGGTGGTGACGTTGGGGCTGCGCAGCTCGGAGACGTAGAGGGGGCCGGTGGTGCCGTAGACGCCGCCCTGGTTGCTGCCGACGCGGCGCTCGGCCTTGGTGAAGTACGGCAGGACGTCGTCGTACGCCCAGCCGGGGACGCCCCACTGGTCGTAGTCCTCCTGGCAGCCGCGTACCCACATCTGGGCGTTGAGCGACGACGAGCCGCCCAGCACGCGGCCTCTCGGCCAGTAGAGCTCACGGCCGGACATCTCGCCCTGTTTGGCCGTGGTGTAGTTCCAGTCGTAATCGGTCTTGAACAGCTTGGCGAAACCCGCGGGCATGCGGATCTCGAGTTTGTCGTCCTTTCCGCCCGCTTCGACGAGCGCCACCGACACGCCGGGATCCGCGGACAGCCTGTTGGCCAGGACGCAGCCGGCTGAGCCCGCCCCGACGATCACGTAGTCGTACTCCATGACCCCTCCAGGGGTAAGTAACTTCCTACTTGCTTACTCGACGTGGGCGGTCGCGTCCATATCCGGCCGAGCCCTCTGCAGGTGGCAATTCATTACCCCTACCGGTCGGTATGCCCGTGCTGCGAAGATGTCGCCGAAGCCGTTCTAGAGGGAGGAAGGCGTCATGCTGAATCTGTCGATCGTCCTGGAGGACAGCGCCAGGAACACCCCCGACGGCACCGCGATCGTCTTCGGCGACATGCGGCTGCCCTACTCCATGATCGACACTGTCGCGAACCAGGTCGCGAACCTGCTGGTGGCGCGTGGGATCGAGAAGGGGGACAAGGTCGCGCTGGCCTGCCCGAACCTGCCGTACTTCCCGTTCGTCTACTTCGGCATCCTCAAGGCCGGCGCGACGGTGGTGCCGCTCAATGTGCTCCTGCAGTCGCGTGAGATCGCCTACCACCTCGACGACAGCGACGCCAAGGCGCTGTTCTGCTTCGAGGGCACGCCGGAGCTGCCCCTGGGCGAGCGCGGCAAGGCGGGGTTCGAGGCCGCCGAAGGCTGTGAGCACTTCTTCGTCCTGCCCGCGACGCCGCTGGCGACCGAGTCCGTGCACGGCGAGTCGATCTGGGCCGCGCTCGGCGGGATGGCGGGCGAGTTCGCCACCGTGCAGACCGCGCCCGACGACACGGCGGTGATCCTCTACACCTCGGGCACCACCGGCCAGCCCAAGGGCGCCGAGCTCAGCCACCAGAACATGCTGATGAACGCCATGGTCAGCGACAAGATGTTCCCCCGGGGCGAGGAGGAGGGCGACACCTACCTGGCGGTGCTGCCGCTGTTCCACTCCTTCGGGCAGACGGTCGTGATGAACACGGGCTTCCTGCGCGGCGCGACGGTCGTGCTGATGCCGCGCTTCGACCCCGGCGACGCGCTCGCGGTCGTGGCCAAGGAGAAGGTGACGTTCTTCGCCGGGGTGCCGACGATGTACTGGGGCATGCTGACGAAGATCCACGCCGAGGGCGCGGAGGTGCCCCGCTCGCTGCGGGTGGCCGTGGCGGGCGGCGCGTCGTCGCCGGTGGAGGTGCTCAAGGACTTCGAGCAGACCTTCGGCATCGGCATCCTGGAAGGCTACGGGCTGTCGGAGACCTCCCCGGTGGCCAGCTTCAACCAGCCCGGCCGGATCACCAAGCCCGGCACGATCGGCACCCCGATCTGGGGCGTGGAGATGAAGCTGGTCGACGGCGACTGGAAGACCGTCGAGGGCGAGGGGCCCGGCGAGATCGCCATCCGCGGCCACAACGTGATGAAGGGCTACTACGGCCGGGCGGAGGCGACGGCCGAGGTCATGAACGACGGCTGGTTCCGTACGGGTGACATCGCGACACGTGACACCGACGGCTACTACTCCATCATCGACCGGGCCAAGGACATGATCATCCGTGGCGGGTTCAACGTCTACCCCCGCGAGCTCGAAGAGGTCCTGATGACCCATGAGGCCGTGTCGCTGGCCGCCGTCGTCGGCGTCACGCACGAGTCGCACGGCGAGGAGATCAAGGCGTACGTCATCCGCACCCCCGGGGCCACGATCACCGAGGACGAGCTGATCGCCTGGACCAAGGAGAACATGGCGGCGTACAAGTATCCCCGGATCGTCGAGTTCCGCGACTCCCTGCCGATGACGGCCACGGGCAAGATCCTCAAGCGCGAACTCCGGTAACCGGCCGGCTCCGCCCCTTCAAGGCGCGGGCCCCGGCCCGCGCCTTCCGGCCGCCCTCATCGGCGTGGCGCGCCGCCGGGCTGCGGACGATCTGGATCGACCGCGGGGTCACCCCGTCGGCGGCCGGCCACGTCGTGACCGACGTCGTCGCCGCGATCGACCTGATTCAGGATGAAGCGGTCCCGCGTGGCCCGATACCGTGATCGGCATGCGAGATCGGCCGGACGACTTCGACGAAGACCTGCTGCGCCCCGCGCTGACCGCGTGGGGGATCGAGGCCGCCACGCTGGACTACGCGCCGGTGGGGTTCGGCGACTTCCACTGGGTGGCGAGCGGGCGGGGCGGGCGGCGGTGGTTCGTGACGGTGGCGGACGTGCGGCGGCAGACCTACGAGGGGCTCCGGCTGGCCATGGACACGGCCGCGGCGCTGCGCGAGGAGGCTGGCCTGCCCTTCGTCGTCGCTCCCCTGCGCGCGGCCGACGGCACCACCCTGCGCCGCCTCGACCGGCACCGGTACGCGATGAGCGTGTTCCCGTACGAGGGCGGCACCGGCGGCGACTTCGGCGACCCTCGGCCGGCGCCGGAACGCGAGCTGATCATCGACCTGCTCGCCGAGCTGCACACCACCCCGCCCCCGCTCTCCACCCCCGACCGTCCGCCGGCGCTTGCGGGACGGGCGGGCCTCGAACAGGCCCTCCGACCCTCACGTGAGCCCTGGCTCGGGGGCCCGTACTCCGAGCCCGCGCGGGAGCTGCTGGGCGTGCACGGCACGATGCTGCGGCGGCGGCTGGAGGAGTTCGATCGGCTGGCCGGCCAGCCCGGGGAGCCGGTGGTGACGCATGGGGAGCCGCACCCCGGCAACCTGCTGCGGGATGGGGAGCGGCGGCTGCTGGTGGACTGGGACACGGTGGGGATGGCCGCACCGGAGCGGGACCTGTGGCTGGTGGCCGGGTCCGAGGAGGATCTGGCGCGGTATGCGGAGGCCACCGGCCGCGTCCCCGATCCTGGAGCGATGGCGCTCTATCGGCTGCGGTGGGCCCTGAACGACGTGGCGGAGTTCGTGGAGTGGTTCCGGTCGCCGCACGGGCGCACGCCGGACGCCGAGCAGTCATGGGAAGCGCTCACCGGGACGCTCGCCGGGCTGAGCTGACAGCTACTCCCGGCTTCGAAACTTTCACGCCCGAGGCCGCCCGGACAGCGCCTCTTGGCAGCTCAGCGGCGTCCTCAGCACCCTCTCACGCCTCGCCAGTTGTCATGCCGAAATTTTCTGTAGAGACTCGCAATGTTTCGGCAGCAGCAGCGAGAGGAACTCGATGAAGCTGAGAGCTCGAATGGCAGGAGCCGTGGCCGCCGCGGCGGCGCTCATCGTCGCCGGCCTCATCACCGCGCCCCCGGCCTCGTCGGCGCAGTTGACGGAAGTGACCGGTTTCGGCACGAACCCCAGCAACCTGCGCATGCACCTGTACGTCCCCGACGGTGTCGCCGCCCGCCCCGCGGTCCTGGTGGCCGTGCACTACTGCACCGGGTCGGGCCCGGCCTTCTACTCGGGCACCGAATTCGCCTCGCTCGCCGACCGCTACAAGTTCGTCGTCATCTATCCCTCCGCCACCAGGAGCGGCTCCTGCTTCGACGTCTCCTCGCCGCAGGCGCTCCGGCACGACGGCGGCAGCGATCCGGTGGGCATCGTGTCCATGGTCAGGTACGTCCAGCAGCGCCACAACGCCGACCCCGCCCGTACGTACGTGACCGGCGCCTCCTCCGGCGGCATGATGACCAACGTCCTGATCGGCGCGTACCCGGACGTGTTCAAGGCCGGGGCGTCGTTCATGGGCGTGCCGTTCGCCTGCTTCGCCACCACCGACGGCTCGAGCTGGAACAGCGCCTGCGCCAACGGCCAGATCGTCAGGACGCCGGCGCAGTGGGGTGACCTGGTACGCGCGGCGTACCCCGGCTACAGCGGCGCGCGTCCGCGCATGCAGATCTGGCACGGCACGGAGGACGCCACGCTGCGCTATCCGAACTTCCAGGAGCAGATCAAGCAGTGGACCAACGTCCACGGCGTCAGCCAGACCCCCAGCCTCACCGACCAGCCCCAGTCCGGCTGGACCAGAACCCGGTACGGAGGCACGGGCACCATGGCCCCGGTCGAGGCGATCAGTCTCCAGGGCGTCGGCCACAGCCTGCCGCAGGGCGGGATGGCGGCCAGGGTCATCGACTTCTTCGGCCTGGCCACCGGCGTCGACCCCACCACCACCCCGACCGTCACGCCCACACCGGGGACGGGGGCCTGCCGGATCACGTACGACGTGAACGCCTGGAACACCGGCCTGACGGCCGCCGTCACCATCGCGAACACCAGCACCGCGCAGATCTCGGCCTGGAACCTGACCTTCACCCTGCCGGCCGGCCAGACGATCACCTCGGCCTGGAACGCCACGGTCTCCCCGACCAGCGGCCAGGTCACGGCCAGGAACGCCGGCTACAACGGCTCCATCGCGCCGGGCGCGTCGGCCTCGTTCGGCTTCCAGGCCAACCACGGCGGCAACACCGCCAAACCACCCGCGTTCTCCCTGAACGGCACCGCCTGCACCTCGGCCTGACGCCGAGTTTCCCCAGTTCACCGGCCCACTGGGCATCCGGGATCCAGTGGGCCGGCACCATCCGCCGCCCGAAGGTTGCGCTTTGGAAACGGCTTCACCTTTGATTTTTCGCGCGCTTGCCTCCGCGCTGTCCGTAGCCATACGGTCACGTTAAGGAGTTGGGAAAAGCGAAGGAGAGCACGTGGGCAGGCACGCGAGGCCCCACAGCACCAGGGAGCGGGCACAGGAGCCCCAGGAGGCTTCCGGCGCGGAGGAGCATCCGCCGAGCCGGGGCCGGCATGCCAAGGACAGGCAGCGCTGCGCGACGGCCGCACCGAACGAGCAGCCCGAGTCCCTGTCGGCCTCCTGAGCATCCGTCGGGGCCCTCCAGCACCCTTATCCTGGAACTTGCGTAAACTGCAAGCTATGTTTCAGTTCATGAAACAACCGCCGTCCGTCTTGCTTCCGCTGCTGCGCTCCCCCTTCCAGGGTGAGCTTCTGGCCTGGCTGTTCCTGCATCCGGGACAGGAGTACGCGCAGATCGACCTGGCGCGGAGGTTCGAGGTCTCACCGGCGGCGGTGACCCGCGAAGTCGACCGCCTCGCCGCCGCAGGGCTGCTCGCCACACGGAGACACGGCAACATGCGCATGGTCCGCGCGGACACCGACGTGGTCGTGGCCCGCCCTCTGACGGAGTTGCTGGCGCTGACCTACGGGCCGGTGGCCGTGCTCGGCGAGCGGCTCGCCGGCATCACCGGTGTCGAAGAGGCTTTCGTCTATGGCTCGTGGGCCGCCCGCTACTCCGGCGAACCGGGCAGGGTGCCGAACGACGTGGACGTCATCGTCGTCGGCCCCGCGGACGACGACGATCTTTACGAAGCCGCCAGGGCCGCCGAAGGGGTGCTCGGCAGAGAGGTGAGCATCCGGCGCGTGAGCCGTGCGGAATGGGAGTCCCCCGACGGGGACCCGTTCCTGGAGACGGTGAAGGCACGGCCGCTCGTGCGGCTCGAGGTCGGCGAAGGTGATGGGCGATGAGGTGGGAGCAGGGTCGCGCCACGGTGGAAGGCATGCTGGGGCGGGGCGAACTCGAGAGGGTCGCGGCGAGTCGCGCCCAAGCCGAGGCGATGCTCGACCAGGCCGGGCGGCACGTCGCGACGGCCCGCCTCGCGATGGACTCCGATCCGATCGGCGCGTACCAGCTCCTGTACGACGCGGCGCGCAAGTCGCTGGGCGCCATCCTGGAGAACCAGGGCCTCAGGGCGAGCAGCCGGGGTGGGCACATCGCGGTGTACGAGGCGGTCGTCGCACAACTCGACCCACCCTTGGGCAGGAGCCTTCGCCCCTTCGACCGCATGCGCCGACGCCGGAACGAGGCCGAATATCCACGGCTGGGCTCGGCCCGATTCGGCGCCGAGGACATTCGCGCCGACCTGCCCAAGGTGGAGGCGATCATGGAGATCGCCGCCACGGTGCTCGACGAGATGCAGCCGTTCCAGTGAGCCTCGCGGTCACCGCGTGTGGTGCTCTCTCGGGCTCGGGTGCGGGTGTGGGAACGACAGGCCGCTGGTGCTGACGCCCGACCTTGCATGGCCGGGCGTCTCGGCGGCCGGTGTCCCTCGAATCAGCCGGTCACATCATCGACCGCATCCGCCACTGCGGCTCACCAGGCCCCGGCCGGGAGAGCGCGAGAGGGCTGGGAAGCCCTCTCGCGCGAGCGCAGCGAGGACCTGGCCTCTTCAGGGCCAGTCGAGGGATGGGCGGAGGGGGACTCCTGAGTGGCCGGCCTGGTCGAGTTTGACGCCCAGCACCTGGTGGAGCTGGACCTTGTTGCGTTCGAAGCCGACGATGCAGCCCGCCATGTAGAGCGCCCACACCCGGGCCGTGCCCAGCCCGACCTCTTGGACCGCGTCGTCCCAGTTGGCGTCGAGGTTGTCGCACCAGTGGCGCAGCGTCTTCGCGTAGTGCTCCCTGAGGTTCTCCTCGTGGCGGATCTCGAAGCCCAGGTCCTCCATCTGCCTGATCAGCCAGCCCACCGACTCGAGCTCGCCGTCGGGGAAGACGTATCTGTCGATGAAGCCGCCCTTGTTGAACGTCTTCTCCTTGCCGGTCGGCCTCGTGATGCAGTGGTTGAGGATGCGGCCGCCGGGCTTGAGCTTGCCGTACAGGAACGTGAAGTAGGCCGGCACGTTCGCCTTGCCGATGTGCTCGGTCAGGCCGATCGAGCTGACCGCGTCGAAGTCCGTCTCCTTGACGTCGCGGTAGTCCATGAAGCGGACCTCGGCCAGGTCCTGCAGGCCCGCGTCGGCGATGGCCTTCTGCGCGTATTCGGCCTGCTGCCGGCTCAGCGTCACCCCGAGGGCCTTGACGCCGTAGTGCTTGGCGGCGTGCATGACCATGCCGCCCCAGCCGCAGCCCACGTCGAGCAGGCGCATGCCGGGCTTGAGGTCGAGCTTGCGGGCGACCAGGTCGAACTTGGCGAACTGGGCCTCCTCGAGCGTCGAGCCGTCCTCCGGGTAGCAGGCGCAGGTGTAGGCCATGGACGGGCCCAGCACCCACTCGTAGAAGCGGTTGGAGACGTCGTAGTGGTGGTGGATGGCCTCGGCGTCGCGCTGTTTGGCGTGGCGGGAGCCCAGCTTGGCCAGGGCGCTCTGGCGCATCTCCTGCGGAGGCGGCGGCACGCGCATGAGCAGCGGCTTGAGGCCCAGGGAGCGTACCGCGGAGATCTTCTCGGAGGTGGTCAGGTCGTTGGTGGTGATGTTCCACATGCGGTCGAGCAGGGTGTACAAGTCACCGTGGACATCGATATGACCGGATATGTACGCCCTGGCCAGGCCCAGCTCCCCCGGAGCCTGGGCGAGGTAGGCCACGGCGATCGGGGATTTGACCTCTAGCGCGAGGTCTGACCCGTCCGGCCCTGCCTTGCTTCCGTCGTACGCCATGAACGCGATGTTCGCGTCCGAGCCCACGATCTTCTCAAAGATGGTTGCCAGAGCCATCTGCTCACCTTCCCCGTACACACTTTTCGTACAGGTCCAGCAGGCGACCGTTCGGGTCGTATTCCCGCTTGACCGGCCAATAGGCGTCGCCGTTGTACAGCCGCCAGAACTGCTCACGGGCATAGAAGGAGGTCGAGTAGAGCGACTTGTGGCCGTCGAGCTCATGCACCGATCGCTCGATGAGCCGGTTGTAGTAACCGTCGAACTGCCCCCGCGGCAGCGGCACCATTCCCCAGAACCCGAAGTTGACGTAGAGCTTGCCCGGCTCCAGCGGGTAGATCGGCCAGCGCGAAGAGGCGCGCAGCGGGCACATCCACACCGGAGTCATGCCCACCTTGTCGTGGAAGAACTCCAGGAATTCGGCCCCGCGCTCGACCGGGACCTCGACGTCCTGAATCACCGACTCCTGGACGGGCTGGTCGCGCCACCTGTCGACGCGCGCGGTCAGGCCGTATTTGCGGTCGAGCGCCACCAGGCGGCGGTAGACGTCGGAGCGCATCCAGCGGCGCGGCATGAGCGAGCGGACCATGGGCTGCTGCACGCCGAAGGCGCGCGAGCACCAGAACCAGTCGGTGTCCCAGCGCCACAGGTAGTCGCGGACCGTGAGCCAGTCGCGGCTGCGCTGCTGGATCGACTGGTAGTAGATCCGCATGCCCGTGTAGTCGGAGATGTAGGGCGCCCGGTCGGAGAAGCGGCCCAGCGTGAGGTACATCTCACCGGGACCGAAGAAGACGCCGTCGACGAAGTCGACGCTCTCCCCGTCGTGGACCATGCTGTCGCAGATCTCCTGCATGGCCAGCATGCACTTGCCCGCGTCGGTGAACCTGACGTGCGTGAGGTGCACGTACGGCTGGACCTTGCGCAGCTTGATCCTGATCCGCAGCGCGTAGCCCAGCGTCCCGTAGGAGTTGGGGAAGGCGCGGAAGAGGTCGCGGTGCTCGTTGTCCTCGCGGGCCACGACGACGCGCCCGTCACCGGTGAGGATCTCGAGCTCCTCGACCGACTCGTGCGGCAGCCCGTCCCTGAAGCTGGTGGACTCGATGCCGAGCCCGGTCACGGCGCCGCCCAGCGTGATGGTCTTGAGCTGCGGCACCACGTACGGCATGAGCCCGTGCGCCAGCGTGGCGTCCACCAGGTGCTCGTACGTCGTCATGCCCTGGACCTCGGCCGTCATGCTCTCGGGGTCGACGCTGATGACCTCGTCGAGGTCACGGGCCGAGAGCTTGGCCGTCCTGGCGCCGTCGCGGAACCTGAAGAGGTTGGAGGTGGACTTGGCCAGCCGGGGAGCGGCACCGCCGGGGATCTCGGCGTACGACCGCAGGATCTGCTCTACTGCCCGTTCGTGTGCCGACATCGTCGTCGTCACGAAAGCACCCCCTTGAGCTGGTAGAGATCGTCCGTAAGACGGTATCTCTCACGGGCGGGACGGAACAGACCGGGGTCGTTAAAGACACGAAAACTGTTCAGCGTCCCAGGTGAACCCACCACATGGCAGGCTATTGCGTAAATTTCCTGCTGATCAAGGGATTTACTCCGTTCACCACGCCGCCGACCTCGCGACCTTCGACGGCCGCGGTGAGGTTGTCGAGCGTGGCGGCGAGCAGGCGCCCGGTGGACTCCGGCGTGACCCCCGCGACGTGCGGGGACAGCAGGACGTTCGGCAGCTCGCGCAGCGGATCGCCGTCGGGCAGGGGCTCCACGTCGAACACGTCGAGGGCCGCGCCGCCCAGGTGGCCCGCGCGCAGTGCGGCGACGAGGGCGGGCTGGTCGACGACCCCGCCCCTGGCCGCGTTGACGAGCAGGGCGCCCTGCTTCATGCGGCCGGGATCGATCAGGCCGTGGGTCTCGTCCGACAGCGCGATCACGACGACCACGACGTCACTGGCGGACACGAGCGTCTCCAGGTCCTCGAAGGCGGGGTCCTCGCGCGGGGTGCGGGTCCAGTAGGACACCTGGCAGCCGAGCGCGCGGAACATCTCCGCGCAGGTCGCGCCGATGGGGCCGTAGCCGACCACACCGACGCGGCGACCGCGCAGCTCGTGGGGCTGCAGGCCCTGCTGGGGCCATTCGCCCGCGCGTACGGCGGCGTCGGCGGCGGCCAGCTTGCGCGACAGCGACAGCGTGGCGGCCAGGCACCACTCCGAGACCGCGACCGCGCTGACACCGGGCGTGTTGGCCAGCGGCACCCCGGCCGCGGCCAGGGCGGCGAGGTCGTGGCCGTCCACCCCCACGGACGGCTGCTGCACGAACGCCAGCAGGGGCGCCGCCTTGACCGCCTCGGCGTCGAGGGCCAGCGCGCCGGTCCAGTCACCGAGCACGATCTCCGCCTCGGGCAGCGCCGCCAGCAGCGCGTCCCTGTCGCGGGTGGCGGGCACGGCCACGGTCACCTGCTCGCCCAGCGGGGCGAGCAGGCGGCGCAGGAGCTCTTCGGGGAGCGGGGGCAGCGCGAGCAGATTCCAGGGGCTCATGCCCCCACAGTAAAGCTGTTGATCACCTGCCGCATAAGACCTCTGCTGCGCTGCCACTGGTCCTCGGTGACCGTCCACGACAGCAGGTACGCGGTGTCGCCGATCGCCAGGGCCCGGCGGATCTCGTGGTAGCGCGTGCCGGGCGTGGCCCAGCGCGCGTCGCCCGCCTCTCCCGCGGTCCAGGAGAACTCCCACTGCACGGCCTTGACGCCCTGGTGCGTGACCGTCCTGCGGCCGCGGTTGACGACGCTCTGGGCGTTCAGCCGGAGCGCCTCCTCCGAGTCGCGGATGATCTGGGCCGGGTCGAGGTTGGCGTAGACGGCCTCGACGCCGACGTGGGCGTTCTTGTCGCGGCGCGTCCACTCCGTGTACGCCTCGGCGCGCGCGCCCCGCCAGCCCACGGGCCGCATGATCGACCAGCCGTCCGGCGACTTCCACGGCCGCACGACGAGCGCGGCCCTGGTCACGCTGGGCGTGGCGGTCGGCGTCGGGCTCGGCTCCGGGGTCGCGGTGGCCGTCGGCGTGAGCGGGTTGGTCGCGGCGGCGGGCATGGTGCTGGCGCGCGGCGCGCCCTCGGCCGGGGAGGCGGTCCTGAAGTACGCGACCGTGCCGCCCGTGACCACCAGCACCACCGTCGCGGCGGCGGCGAGCAGGGCCCTGCCGGGTCCTTCCCGCTTCTTCCTGCGGCTGCGCCGCTCGGTCACGTCGAGGTCGGCGTTCTGCGGCCTGGAGGCGGTGATGGCCGCCAGCAGCCGGTCGGCCTCCTCGGCGCTCACGCGGTTCTCGGGCTCCTTCTGGAGCAGCCCGCGCAGGACCGGATGCATGGCCGGCGGGATCCTGCGGTAGTCGGGCTCCTCGGTGAGCAGCGCGTTGAGCGTGGCCATGGGGTCGCCCCGCTCGAAGGGCGAGCGGCCGACCATGCACGCGTAGAGGGTGGCGCCCAGTGACCACAGGTCGGAGGCGGGCCCGGCGTCGTCGGCGCGGACGCGTTCGGGGGCCAGGAAGCTCGGCGAGCCCGTGACCATGCCGGTGCTCGTCAGCGACGCGTCACCCTCGACCGTGGCGATGCCGAAGTCCATCAGCACGGCGCGTCCGTCGTCGGCCAGCAGGATGTTGCTGGGCTTGACGTCGCGGTGCAGGATGCCCGCCTCGTGGGCGGAGCGCAGCGCCGACAGCACCTGCCGGCCCAGATCCGCCGCCTCGCGTACGGGAAGCGCGCCCGTGGTGAGCACGACCTGCTCGACCGACGGATGGCTGACCAGCTCCATCACGATCCAGGGCCGGCCGCCCTCTTCGACGACGTCGTAGATGGCGACGACCGAGGGGTGATTCAGCTTGGCCGCGGTGCGTGCCTCGCGGGCGGTCCTCAGGAGCTGGCGTTCCTGGTCGCCCGGCGACAAGCCGTCCGGCAGCAGCACCTCCTTGATGGCCACCTGCCGGTTCAGCAGTGTGTCGCGGCCTTCCCAGACCACGCCCATGCCCCCGCGGCCCAGTTCGCGCGTTAACTGGTAGCGCCCTGCGATGAGCCGGTTGCTATCCAAAACCATGTCCTACCCCTGTAGACCACCCGAACAGTGGGCAAGTTTCCCATACCTCCCAGAAGTTCGCCGGAAGGTCGCGAAGGCTGCTTGCACCAGATCACCGAATGTTGTTCTACTGAGGCAGGGTCCACAGCAAGGAGAGGTCGATGCCTGACGTTCGCCGAGGTCCGCTGTCCGGGGTTCGCGTGCTGGAGCTCGCCGGGCTCGCTCCAGGACCGTTCGCGGGGATGATGCTAGCCGATCACGGCGCGGAAGTCCTGCGAGTGGACCGGGTGAAGGCGGTTTCCGACCGTCCGCGCACCGACGTCATGGACCGCGGCAAGCACACGATCGGGCTGGATCTGAAGAGCCCCGAGGGCGTGGCGGCGTTCAAGGGGCTGGCGCGGCGCGCCGACGTGGTGATCGAGGTGTTCCGGCCGGGGGTGGCCGAGCGGCTCGGCATCGGGCCCGAGGATCTGCACGCGGTCAACGAGCGGCTCGTGTACGGCCGCATGACCGGATGGGGCCAGGACGGCCCACTGGCCCCGACGGCCGGGCACGACATCGACTACATCGCCGTCTCGGGCATCCTGTCGATGCTGGGACGCGAAGGGGACAAGCCGACCCCGCCGATCAACATCCTGGGCGACTTCGCCGGAGGCGGGCTCATGCTCGCGTACGGGGTGCTGCTGGCCCTGTTCGAGCGGGAGCGCACCGGCGTGGGCCGGGTGGTCGACGCGGCCATGGTGGACGGGGCGGCGATCCTGTTCTCGATGTTCTACCAGGCGGCGCAGAGCGGCCACTGGGGGCCTCGGGGCACGAACCTGCTGGACACCGGGGCGCCGCAGTACGACACGTACGAGACCGCCGACGGCCTGTACGTCGCCGTGGGCTCCCTGGAGCCGCAGTTCTGGCAGGCCATGGTGACGCTCATGGGCCTGACCGACCTGCCCGACAGGAACGACAGGGCGCAGTGGCCCGCGCTGAAGGCCCGCCTGGCCCAGGAGTTCAGGACCAGGACCCGCGCCGAGTGGGAGGCGCTCTTCGACGGCTCCGACGCCTGCGTCTCGCCGGTGCTGTCCATGGCCGAGGCCGCCGAGCACCCGCACAACGTCGCCCGCGGCTCCTTCGTCCAGGTCGGCGGCGTCACCCACCCGGTGCCCGCCCCCCGCCTGCTCGGCGCGCCCGCGCAGGACCTCTCCCCCGCCGCCCGCCTGGCCGACCTGTCCGGCTGGGGCCTGACGCAGGAAGAGGCGGACAAGCTACGCGGCCAAGGAGTGCTCGCATGATCGACTTACTCGACGGCGACCTGTACGCCGGCGACCCCACCCCCACCTACGCCTGGCTGCGGGAGAACGCCCCCGCCTACCACGACACGATCAACGGCCTGTGGGGCGTCTCCCGCCACGCCGACATCTCGGCCATCGAACGCGACCCCAAGCTCTGGACCAGCACGGTCGGCTACCGCCCTCAGCTCCCCTCAGAGCCGTCCATGATCGGTCTGGACGACCCGGAGCACGCCGAGCGCCGCCGGCTCGTCTACCGCCGTTTCACGCCCCGCCACGTCTATGAGCGCTACGCCGACAGGGTCCGCGAGGTCGTCGTCGAGCTGCTGACCCGCGCCCTGGAGAGGGGCGAGGTCGACGTGGTGCCCGAGCTGGCGGCGCCGCTGCCGGCCCGCATGATCGGCTGGCTGCTCGGGTTCCCCGACGAGGAGTGGCCCCGGCTCAAGCACTGGTCGGAGACCACGATCGTGGCCGGCGGCGGGCTGCGGTACGTCACGCACGAGGCCGCCGTGGCCGCCGGCGAGTACGGGCAGGCGGTGCTGGAGCTGGCCGCCGAGCGCCGGGCGCGCCCCCAGGACGACCTGCTGTCGGTGTGGTGCGGCCACCCCGAGTACGACGACGACCGCCTGGCGAACGAGGCCCTGCTGCTCCTCGACGGCGGCGCCGAGACGACCAGGACGGTCATCGCCACCGCGATCGACACGCTGATCCGCCATCCCGACCAGTGGCGGCTGCTGCGCGAGGACCGGGGGCTCATGGAGGGGGCGGTGGAGGAGTTCATCCGGTGGACCACGCCGATACTCAACATGTGCCGCGCGGCCACCCGCGACACCACGCTGCACGGGCAGCGGATCCTGGAGGGGCAGCAGGTGCTGCTCATGTACGGATCGGCGAACCGGGATCCCGAGGTGTTCACCGACCCGGACGTGTTCGACGTGACCAGGAAGCCGGGCGGGCACATCGCGTTCGGCCTGGGCACCCATTTCTGCCTGGGAGCCGCGCTGGCCAGGCTGGAGCTGCGGATCTTCTTCGAGGAGTGGCTGGACCGCGTCGGCACAGCCTCCTGGGCCGACTCCGAGGGCCCCAGGATCCTGCCCAACGCGTTCGTCAGGGGCGTGACGTCGTTCCCTGCCGTGCTGCGTAGTCCTTGAGCGTGATCGAGTCGTGCAGGCGCACGCCCTTGCTGCCGGCCTTGGTGACGGCCCGGGTGAGCGCGACGGGCAGGTGGTTCACCAGCCGCACGCCCTGGGCCAGCGCCCACAGGTCGAACGCGCTGCCGGGGACGATGCTCCTGGCCGCGCGGACGGCGAAGGCGCGGCTGCGGCGCACGTATTCGCCCAGCTCGGCCTCGTAGGCCGGGAACGCCCGCGTGTGGTCCCCGCCGTACGCGGCCAGCTCCCCCGCCAGGACGTACGCCCCCACGACCGCCAGGCTGGTGCTGCCCCCGACGGCGGGCCCCGGGCAGTAGCCGGCGTCGCCGACGAGCGTCACCCGGCCGTGTGACCAGGTGTCCAGGCGGAGCTGGGTGATCGAGTCGAAGTAGAAGGCGGGCGTGCGGTCGAGCTCCGCCAGGAGCCTGGGCACCAGCCGGCCCATCCCGGCGAAGTGCTCGCGCAGCAGCTCCTTCTGCCCGGCGACGTCGCGGTGGTGGTAGTCGAGCGGCTCCGGTGTCCGGAACAGGAACACCGCCCGCGCGTCGGGCATGCGCGCGGCGCCGTACATGCCGGCCATCCTGCCGACGCCGGCGACGCCCTCCATGCGGCCGTCGAGCCCGAGGTGGTTGGGCACCGAGGCGACGGCCAGGTAGGCGCCGATCCAGGTGGTGAAGCGCGACTCGGGGCCGAAGACCAGGCGGCGCACGTTGGAGTGCAGGCCGTCGGCGCCCACCACGAGGTCGAAGGAGCCCGTCCGGCCGCTGTCGAAGGTCACGTCCCCGTCGCCGGAGATCGAGGCGATGGAGTCGCCGAAGACGTAGTCCACGTCGTGGCGCGTGGCGTCGTAGAAGATCTCGCTCAGGTCGTCGCGCATGATCTCGACGTGCCGGTCGGAGACGGCGCTCAGCAGGCGGCGCACCTCCACCTCCACCGGGCGCTCGTGGCCCTCCCGGTACATCGTGAGGTGCTCCGTGCCCGTCTTGGCGGCCTGGACGGGCGCGAGGACGCCCATCCGCTCGACGATGTCCATCGCCGGCCGGAACAGGTCGACCGCGTGGCCGCCGGTCTTGCGCAGCGCCGGGGCCCGCTCGACGACCGTGACGTCGTAGCCGTACGCGTGCAGCCAGTACGCCAGCACCGGCCCCGCGACGCTCGCACCCGAGATGAGGATCCTCATCACCCCTCCTTACCTTCCGTTAAGTAAGTACGCTAGCACGCGCCCTGACTTAACGGTAGGTAAGGGATAGTCTGGGCACATGCCCAGTGACACCAAGGCGCGCATCCAGGCGGTGGCCCGCGAGCTGTTCGTGCAGCAAGGGGTGCAGAACACCAGCCTGCGCCAGATCTCCGACCGGCTGGGCATCACCAAGCCCGCGCTCTACTACCACTTCGCCTCACGCGAGGACCTGGTGCGCAGCATCGTGCAGCCGCTGGTGGACGACATCGAGTCGTTCGTGGCCGGGCGGGCGCCGGGCGACGCCCGGGAGCTGCTGGAAGACTACTTCGAGCTGATCTGGCGGCACCGCGCGGTGATCGTGATGATGGTGCAGGAGCTGTCCACGCTGTCCTACCTCGACCTGGGCCAGCGCATGTTCGACTGGCGGCGGCGGCTGATCGCCCTGCTGCTCGGCCCCGAGCTCACGCAGGCGCAGCACATCCGGGCGACGGTGGCGCTCGGCGGGATGTCGGACTGCGCGGTGGAATACGCCCACCTGCCGCCGGAGGAGGTCAAGCCGGCGGCCGTCGAAGCGGCGGCCGCCGCGCTCGGTCTGTGACCTGTCACACCGCTACGTACAGGTCCGCGCCCTCCGGATGGTGCACCTCCAGATCCGTCGTGTACGCCCGCGACGGCGCGCCGCCCGACTCGGTGTGCTTCCACACCTGCTGCCACGCCTCGACCAGCGCCTGCGGCATCGGCCCCCTCGCGACCAGCTTCAGCGACCGCGCGGCCGGCACACGGACGGCCACCATGCCCTCGGGCAGCCGGGGCACGGTGCGCACGCCGATGCCGACGATCTGCGTGTAGGCGCCGTTGTGGTCGCTCTCGTAGTCGGTCAGCACGGCGTAGAGGTTCTCGTCGAGGCGACCGGGCACGTGCGCGAAGGCTCCCGGCGCGCCCGTGCGCTGCCACAGCGTGGGCAGCTTGGCCCGGCCCGGGTCCACCTCCTCGGCGTTTGTGGTGCGTACCGCGAAGCCGACCACGATCAATTCGGCTCGTTCTATGACGTCCACAGGCCCTCCCTCCCCCAAAAGTGTCCCGGCCGATCATAAGCCCCCGCGAATGGGGAAACTCCTTGTTGAACCAGTCACCACATAAGATGGATGAACGTGAAATTTCTCAATGACCTCGAGCCTCAATATGACCTGACCTATAGCGACGTGTTCATGGTCCCGGCACGTTCATCGATCGGCTCCCGGCTCGCGGTCGACCTGTCGACCAACGACGGCACGGGCACGACCATCCCCATCGTCGTGGCGAACATGACCGCGGTCGCCGGCCGGCGCATGGCCGAGACCGTGGCGCGCCGCGGCGGCATCACCGTCATCCCGCAGGACATACCGCTCGACGTCGTCGCGAACGTCGTCGACTGGGTCAAGAAGCGCGACCTCGTCCACGACACGCCGCTGACCCTCACCTCGCACGCCACCGTCGGCGAGGCCCTGCAACTGCTGCCCAAGCGGGCGCACAACGCGGTCATCGTGGTCGACTGGGAGAACCGGCCCGTCGGCGTCGTGACCGCGGCCGACTGCCGGGGCGTCGACATGTTCACCCAGCTCTCCCACGTCATGTCCAGCGACCTGCTGACGCTGCCCGCCGGGCTCGACCCGCGCACGGCCTTCGACCGGCTGCACGAGGGCCGGCACCGGCTGGCGCCCATCGTGGACGGCAGCGGGCGGCTGGTCGGCATCCTCACCCGTACGGGCGCCCTGCGCGCCACCCTCTACCAGCCCGCGCTCGACGCCGCCGGCCGGCTGCGCGTCGCGGCCGCGGTCGGCGTGAACGGCGACGTGGCCGCCAAGGCCAAGGAACTGCTCGAGGCGGGCATCGACTGCCTGGTCGTGGACACCGCCCACGGCCACCAGGAGAAGATGATCACGGCTCTGCGCGCCGTCGCGGCCCTCGACCCGGGCGTGCCCATCGCGGCGGGCAACGTGGTGACGGCGGCGGGCGTGCGCGACCTGGTGGCCGCCGGGGCCGACATCCTCAAGGTCGGGGTCGGGCCGGGCGCCATGTGCACGACCCGGATGATGACCGGCGTGGGCCGGCCGCAGTTCTCGGCCGTGCTGGAGTGCTCCGCCGCGGCCCGGGGCCTGGGGCGGCACGTGTGGGCCGACGGCGGCGTGCGCCACCCGCGCGACGTGGCGCTGGCGCTGGCGGCGGGGGCGTCCAACGTGATGATCGGCTCGTGGTTCGCGGGCACGTACGAGTCGCCCGGCGACACCCACACCGACGCGAACGGGCGCGAGTACAAGGAGAACTTCGGCATGGCCTCCGCGCGGGCGGTGCGGCTGCGGACGGCCGAGGACTCGGCGTTCGACCGGGCCAGGAAGGCGCTGTTCGAGGAGGGCATCTCGACCTCGAGGATGTATCTGGACCCGAAGCGGCCCAGCGTGGAGGACCAGATCGACGCGATCGTGGCCGGGCTGCGGTCGTCGTGCACGTACGCGGGGGCCTCGACCCTGGAGGAGTTCCACGAGCAGGCCGTCGTGGGCATCCAGAGCTCCTCCGGGTACGCCGAGGGCATGCCGCTGCACCAGAGCTGGTGACCCCTACGGTGTGCGGCGCCAGCCGCCCGCCGCGTTGATCCCGCCGTCCACGTGCAGCGTCGCGCCCGTCACGAACCTGGCCAGCTCCCCGGCCAGGAACACGGCCGCGCCCGCCGCGTCGCAGGGATGGCCGAGGTGCCCGAGCGGCGGAACGCGGACCGGCTCGTAGGGCAGCGGGCGGGCCAGCATGCGCTCGCGCACGCCCTCCTCGCCCTCGGTCCGCAGCGCGTCGGGGGCGATCGCGTTCACCCTGATGCCCTGGGGGGCCAGCTCCAGCGCCAGCGTCTTCGTCAGGCTCTCCAGAGCGGCCTTCATGGCCGCGTAGACCGCGAACCCGGGCGCCGCCTGGTGCGCCTCGCTCGACGTCACGTTGATGATCGAGGAGCCGGGCCGCATCATCGGCAGCAGCCGCCTGATCATGCCGGTGACCTGCGTGAAGTTCTCCTCGATGAGGATCTGCTCGCCGCGCGGCGAGGTGTCGGTGAAACCGGCGTGGAAGGTGCCGCCGGCGTTGTTGACCAGCACGTCCACGCGGCCCCAGCGCTCGCGTACGGCCTGGGCGAACACCTCCACCGCCACCTGGTCGCGCACGTCGAGCGTCATCGCGAGCTCCGCCTGCGGCTTGTCGCGGTCGCAGACGGCCACGTGGGCCCCGAACGCGGCGAACGCCTCGGCGATGGCCAGCCCGATGCCTCTGGCCGCCCCGGTGACGACGGCCACACGGCCGGTGAGCAAGATCATGTCGGGAGAAAGGGCGGCCATGAACGATGACGATATCCCGAGCGCATAGAGTCGTCGGGTCCATTCTCATCCGTTAACAGGAGCACTTCGTGGCACTCGAAAAGCCCGAGATCGACTTCCCGGGGGGCAACCCGCCCGCCGACCTGGAGATCGAGGATCTGACCGTGGGCGACGGCCCCGAGGCCAAGCCCGGCCAGACCGTACGCGTGCACTACGTGGGCGTCTCGTTCTCGAGCGGGGAGGAGTTCGACGCGTCGTGGAACCGCGGCCAGCCGTTCGACTTCTCCCTGGGCGCCGGTCAGGTCATCGGAGGCTGGGACCGGGGCGTCGCGGGCATGAAGGTCGGCGGCCGGCGCAAGCTGGTCATCCCGCCGAACCTCGGCTACGGCACCCGTGGCGCACCGCCGCGCATCAAGCCCAACGAGACGCTGATCTTCGTCGTCGATCTGCTCGGCGTCAGCTAGTCCGTCACCGCGGGGGCGTGGCCACGCCGCGCCCCCGCGCCGACACCTCTGACGATATGTCGATATCAAGTGGGGATTTGTCGGCGCTGTGAGGCACGATAGGCGTGTGCTTCTGATCGACGTGGTCCGGGTTTCCGAGGCGGTGACGCGCACGTCCGCCAGGCTCGGCAAGATCGGCCATCTGGCGGAGCTCCTGGGCCGGGTCGGCCCCGAGGAGGCGGAGATCGCCATCTCCTACCTCTCGGGCGAGCTGCCCCAGCGGCAGGTGGGCGTGGGCTGGCGCACGCTGGAGGAGACCCCACAGCCCAAACTGGCCGCCACCGCCACGCTGGCCCAGGTCGACGAGCTGCTGAGCCGCATCAAGGCCGTCTCCGGGCAGGGCTCGCAGGCGGCGCGCAGGGCTCTGGTGACCGAGCTGTTCGCGGGGCTGACCAGCCAGGAGCAGCAGTTCATGCGCCGGCTGCTGTTCGGCGAGCTGCGGCAGGGGGCGCTCGACGGCGTCATGATCGAGGCGATCGCCAAGGCGTCCGGCGCGCCGTCGGCCGACGTCCGGCGGGCGCTCACGCTGCGCGGCTGGCTGCCGGCCGTGGGGGCGGGCGCGCTGGCCGGCGGGGTGGCGGCGCTGCACGACTTCCGGCTGGAGGTGGGGCGGGCGGTCTCGCCGATGCTGGCGGGCAGCGCGCCCAACGTGGCCGCCGCGCTGGAGAAGGCCGGCACGCCGGCTGCGCTGGAGTGGAAGCTCGACGGGGTGCGCGTGCAGGCGCACCGTTCGGGCTCGGAAGTGCGGGTCTTCACCCGTACGCTCGACGACATCACGGCGCAGGTGCCCGAGGTGGTGGAGGCCGTGCTGGAGATGCCGTCCGGCGATCTGGTGCTCGACGGCGAGGTGATCGCGCTGCGGCCCGACGGGCGGCCGCATCCGTTCCAGGTGACCGCGAGCCGGGTGTCCAGCAAGCTCGAGGTCGAGGCGCTGCGCGAGCGCACGCCGCTGAGCGTGTTCTTCTTCGACGCCCTGCGGGCCGACGGCGCCGACCTGCTCGACCTGCCCTACGCGCAGCGCCAGGAGGCGCTGGGGCGCACGGTGTCGCCGGGGCTGCTGACGCCGCGGCTGGTGACCGGCGACGTGGCGGAGGCGGAGAAGTTCTTCACCGACGTGGTGAAGGCCGGCCACGAGGGCCTGGTCGTCAAGTCCCTGTCCTCGCCCTACGCGGCGGGGCGGCGGGGTGCGGGCTGGGTCAAGGTCAAGCCGCGCCACACGCTCGACCTGGTGGTCCTGGCGGCCGAGTGGGGCCACGGGCGGCGTGAGGGCAAGCTGTCCAACCTGCACCTGGGCGCCCGCGACCCCGAGGGCGGGTTCGTGATGCTGGGCAAGACCTTCAAGGGGCTGACCGACGCGTTGCTGGCCTGGCAGACCGAGCGTTTCCTCGAGCTGGCCGAGGGGCCCACCGACGAGTGGACGGTCACGCTGCGGCCCGAGCTGGTCGTGGAGATCGCCTTCGACGGGGTGCAGCGTTCGCCCCGCTATCCCGGGGGCATGGCCCTGCGGTTCGCCCGCGTGCTGCGCTACCGGCCCGACAAGCGGGTGGAGGACGCCGACACGGTGGAGACGGTCCGCTCGCTGATGCTGTAGGGGCCTTTCCGGGTTCTCCGGACATCCGAAGATCCACGGCGTACGCTCGGCGTTCTGGGGATAGTTGCGGCATAAGTGAGATATTTCACTGGATGTCCCATTAAGTTGCCTTTACCTGCGCTTTGTCGCATAGGTTCGTGCCCACTGCGCGGGATCCCCTGCCGCGCCCTCGGATCGGCCGCCGTACGCCCCCGCCCCCTCGCGGTTCCGGCCTTTCCCGCTCCTTTCCCCTAGCGAGGACAGTGGTTTACCTTGGGCCAGCACACTCGTACGCCGAATCCCCCGGACCGCAAGCCCCTCTCAGGCAAGCGCCGCTGGACCGCGGTCGCCGCCGGTGCCGCCGTCGTCGCCGCCGCCTCCACGACCGCCTGGGCCGCGATCGGCAACGACGACGCCCCCGCGGGCGCCGTACGATCGCCTTCCCCCGTCGCGAAGTCCACGACCGGCGCGAAGGGCACGAATGACGCGAAGAGCATGACCGGCGCAAAGCCCACGACTGGCGCAAAGCCCTTGGTATCCCCCTCGCCCGAGCCTTCGGCGACGTCGTCTGCCGCCGCCAAGCCTTCCTCCCCCGCTCCCAAGCCTCCGGCGGCGGCCGTCCGGTCGAAGGCGACCCAGGCGCCGAAGGCCACCAGGTCTCCCTCGGCCAAGAAGCCGAAGTTCCGGGTGCTCTCGTCCGGGGCCTGTGGCGCCTCCTACTACGGCGACCCCCAGATGACGGCCAGCGGCGAGCGATTCGACCCCGCCGCCATGACCGCCGCGCACAAGACCCTGCCGCTGGGCAGCAAGGTCCGCGTCATCAATCCGGACAACGGCGACTCGGTCACCGTGCGGATCAACGACCGCGGCCCGTACATCGGCGGACGCTGTCTCGACCTGTCCAAGGCCGCCTTCGCCGCCATCGGCGACATCGGCGCCGGGGTGATGCGGGTCAAGTACGAGGTGCTGACCAGGAGCTAGGCGTAGCCGGCGAGCCCGTCCGCCAGCTCCGCCTCGTCACCGTCCCGGCGGGCGGCCAGGGCCTGCTGCAGGGCGAAGGTTCCCCTGATGGCGGAGATGCGGGCGGCCAGGCCCCCGTTCGCCAGGCCGCCCAGCTCGAGTACCCGGTTCAGCAGGCCCTCCCCGTGTCCGGCCAGGACGGCCGCGAGGTCCTCCGCCGGGTCTCCGATCGTCACCTCGTCCCAGTCGACCACCCCGCTCAGCCGGGGCCGCCCGCCGTCGTACTCCCACAGGACGTTCTCGGCGCCGAGGTCACCGTGGACGAGCGCCTCGTCGAGGTCGGGCAGGCCGTCGAGCGCCGCCAGCTCCCGCTCGGCCCGGCGGCGGCCGCCGCCGGACATGAGCTCGTACAGTTCGGCGGCCGAATCCAGGAGGGCCGCGTCACCGGTGTCGGTGGACCGGTCGATGGTGTACGCCTCGCCGTCCGCCATCAGCGTGTTGACGCTCGAGAACAGGA